>JBBITK010000011.1:0-42067 GCA_037440805.1 Arcobacter sp.
GGGCATTTTATGTATGCTTCTTTATCTAAGGAAAAAATAGATAAAATGCCCTGGTTCTACCAACATCAAAGGACCCATTTGACATCTTCCTAAACATGAAGTTCTCACAATTTGAACAGGTCCCATCAAACCTTTTTTCATCAAAGTTTGAGTTGTATAATTAAATAAATCTCTTGTATTTTCATTTACACAAGATGGTTTTGGCATACCTGGAGGTGAAGATTGCTCACATTTAAAGATATAAAATGTTGGTTGTGGAATTGAAGGCATTTCCATATATTTCCCTTTTTAACTCTAAGAGGTTTTAAAATTTTAGGAATTCTAACACTTTTTTTTTAAAAAAGCATAAAAAAGTTTTTAACTTTTTTTTAATCCTAAAACTATATACTTTTTGTCAAAATTTGTAACAAAAGGAAAACAGATGAAAAAAATATTTATTGCTATTTTCTCTTTTATGTTGTCTTTAAATGCAGCTAATCCAACAGCTATTATTGAAACAACAAAAGGAAATATAGAGATAGAATTAAGACCTGATTTGGCTCCAAAAGCAGTGGAGAACTTTGTAACCCATGCAAAAAAAGGTTACTATAATGGACATATTTTCCATAGAGTTATAAAAAGTTTTATGATTCAAACAGGAGACCCAACAGGAACTGGAATGGGTGGAGAGTCTATTTGGGGAAAACCATTTAAAGATGAATTTGCACCAAATGCAGTTTTTGATAAAGCTGGGATTTTAGCCATGGCAAATGCTGGACCAAATACAAATGGTAGTCAATTTTTTATAACAACTGTACCTACTTATTGGTTAAATGGAATGCATACTATTTTTGGATATGTAAAGAATGGAATGGAAACAGTTAGAAAAATAGAAAATGTTGAAACTTCTGGAAGTTATGCAGGGGATAAACCACTAATTGATGAGAAAATCATCTCTATAAAAATTAAATAAATCAGTAAATCTGATTTATTTAACCAAAAACTTTTTTCATAAAAGTTGTATCACCATGGGCAATAATCTGTTTTTCTAACATCTCAACTCTAGCAAGTTCCATTTTAGCTTTCTCTTTCCAATACTCAAGTTTTTGTACTAAAATCTCATCATTTTGCATAGAGTCTATCTGTTTTCTGAGTTCTATATTTCTAAGCTCTATCTCTTCAATTCTTATCTCATAATTTACTTTTTGTTGAGCTATCTGAGCTTGATAAGTTTCATCTAAATAAGATATTCTCTCTTTTAGCTTTTTGTTTTCAACTCTTAAATCATTATTCTCTTTTGAGAGTTTAAATGCTGCATTATCTTTAGAACTTTTTCTAAAAAATGCCAATTCAGTATTTAAACCTTTCATTTCAAGTTTTAGTTTTTCTAAATTGTACATATGAGTATCGGCATTTTTCAAAGCCTTCGCAAGTTCTATTTTTGAAGTTTGTAACTGCTGTTTTAACTCATTTATTAAAATAGTTTGCTCGATACTTCCCTCTTTACTTTTTTTGAAAATATCACTCTTTTCTTTCATTAAAGTAAGTCTTAATTCTCTCTCTTTATTGAACTCTTCTGTAATATCCTTTTGGATACAAATAATTCCATTTATATCTCCATTTTCTCCATAAGTACCTGTAAAATATGATTCACAAATATAGTCTAAACCATCTTTTGTTTTCTGTTTTATAGTACCTTTCCAAGGAACATTATGGGAAATATCCACATAAATTTTCTCAAATATGTCATTTGGAGTATCATTGTGTTTTAAGGATTTGAAATCTTTTCCAATAAGCTCATCTTTTGTATAACCAGAAATTTTTTGAAACATCTCATTTACATAATAAATTCTCATATTTGTATCTAGTTTTAGCACAATATTATTTAAATCTATTATATCTTTATATTTTTCTAGCTCTTTTTTCTGATTAGCCAATAATTCATCTTGATAAATAATTAATGCTAATTCATTTATACTAAGTAATAATTTTCTAACATCAACAGGCTTTACAATATAATCTTGAATTTTTAATTTTATGGCTTCAGTTAAATATTCGCTATCAGAATAAGCTGTAATAAAAAATATATAAACTTTTTTATTGAACTCTCTGATTCTTTTAACCATCTCTAAACCATTCATTTCTGGCATATTTATATCGGATAGAATCAAATTTATTTCATCTTGATTATTTAAGAAAAGGTCTAATCCCTCTTCTCCATTTCTTGCAACATAAACCTTTGCAAAAAAATGTGACATCAATTTATAAATTTCATTTCTTATCTCATCATCATCTTCCACATATAAAACTACCATTTTTTTTAGAAGATTTGTGTTTAATGTCTTCACTTTTTAATATCCATATCTGCTATTAATTCAATGAATTTTATAAAATCAAATGGTTTTAGTAAGTAATTATCTATTCCATACTCCTTTGCTCTATCTACATATTCCATCTCTGTATGTGCAGACATTATTACAATAGGAGTTGTATTACCCTTATCCTTTAGGATTTTTATCATATCTAATCCATTCATATAGGGCATATTTATATCCGTAACTATTACATCTATATCAGGGTTTTGTTCTATAACTTTTAGAGCTTCCAATCCATTTGAAGCTGTCAAAAAATTTGCTTGAAGCTTAGTTAAAGCTCCACTTATAATAGACAACAAATCTTTCTCATCTTCAACAAAAAGCAATTTTAAGCTTTTTAATTTTGCTACTTTCTCTTGCATGGTATTTCCAAATATTAATCGTTTAACTCTTCTTTAGCCACAACTCTTTCTATATCCATAATAACAAGCATTTGGTTATTGTCAAGTCTTACATAACCTTTTAGATATTTTGAGGGAATTGCAGAACCCATTTCAGAAACTGGTGCTAACATACTTGTATCCAATCTTTGAACATCATCAACTAAATCAACTATTATTCCAACCATTCTTTTGTCTTCAGTAATAACAGCAATTACAGATGTATTTTCATCATAAGTTCCAGGGCTTGTTCTAAATTTGATTCTAATATCTAAAATAGGAACAACTTCTCCCCTTAAGTTTATCAAACCTTTTACCCATTTTGAAGTGTTTGGAAGTGGTGTGATATTATCTGGATAAGTTAAAATCTCTCTAATTTTTGGTAACTCAATAGCATATTTCATAGCACCCAATTCAAAAGTCATAAACTCACTTGTGTTTGCATAATCTATTACTTTCTTTTCATCGTGTTCCATATTAAACTCCTTAGATATAGTTACTTAATTTTGATTTCTAAAAAATTATTCTACCTATACTAAACTTAAAAAACTATTGTCTATCAATAGTTATTAATGCACATTTTGCAATATATTTAGGAGTTTGCAACTCTATTTCATCACCTTTTTTTAATTCATCAAAAGAAATTATTTTATTGTTTTTTGTTATTTGAACAAAACCATTTTTATCTTTTTTATCGGGATGGTTCATTTCAAAGTTGGATTTTAATAGTTCTATTTGTGATTGTGATTTTGATAAAATCATAAAATAACTGTTTTTAAATGTATTTTTTAAAACATCTATTTCATTTTTTGAAGATAAAATCTTTTGGGATAGATTTGTATTAAAAGAAGAATTTAATAATTTTATCTCCGATTGAATATAAGAAAATCTGCTCTCTATTGAGTTCTGCTCGAACAATCTTTTCATAGTAAAAAGTTCTTGTTCTTTTCTATTTAAAATATTTTTAAATCTACTATTAAACTCATTTTCTAAACTATCAAGATAGATTCTATGTTCATTTATATCTGGTAAGGCTATTTCTATGGCATTTGAGGGAGTTGCAGCTCTTATATCAGCAACATAATCACTTATTAAATAATCAACTTCATGACCAACTGCTGAAATTATTGGAGTATTCGCTTCATAAATAGCATTTGCAACTATCTCTTCATTAAATGCCCACAAATCTTCAATACTTCCACCACCACGACCAACAATCATAATATCACAAGCCAATTTATCAGCATATTTAATAGAGTTTGCAATATCAAAAGCAGAACCCTCACCTTGAACCAAAGTAGGAACCAAAATAAACTCCACCAAAGGCCATCTATTTTGAGCAACTTTTTTCATATCTTCAATGGCTGCACCTGTTTGAGAAGTAACTATTGCTATTTTTTTGGGATATTTTGGAAGGATTTTTTTGTGGGTTGAATCAAAATATCCCTTTGCTTCAAGTTTTGTTTTTAGTTGTTCAAAGGCAAATGCTAAAGCTCCCTGCCCTGATGGCTCTATTTTATTACATAAAATTTGATAATTTCCCCTTGGAGCATAAACAGTCAAACTTCCAGTAATTACAACTTTTAATCCATTTTCAAGTTGAAATTTAAGATATTTTGTATTCCCTTTGAACATCACACAAGAGACTGTTGAACTCTCATCTTTTATTGAAAAATATATGTGTCCTGAGTTATGATATGTAAGATTTGAAATTTCACCTTCCACATAAACTTGAATAAAAGTGGTTTCTAAAAGGGATTTTATTTGAATATTTAAAGTTGAAACGGTTATTGGATTATTCATGCTTACCTTTTTTAAATGAAGATTGATAGGTTTTTAGAAGATTTTTTAGAAAATTCAAGGCGAAATAATATTTTTAGGAAAGAGCATACTAAAGTATGTAACTGAACAAAAATATTATTTCAACGAAGAAGATTCAAAAAAGAGCTAAAAAACTACAATTTTCTAGCGATTATTAGAGTTGAAATATTCATAGAAAAAGCTTTTACATGAATTGGCTCTAACCCAGCTATTTTTAACTCTTTACAAAGATTTTCAGTTGTTAAAAAAGCATCAATAGAGTTTGGTAAATATGTATATGCTTCTTTATTTTTTGAAATCAATCCACCTAAAGTTGGTAAAATTTTATTCATATAAAAATCAGTTACATAATCTAAAAGTTTCTCTTTTTTATTTTTTGTAAATTCATTGATTACAACTAAACCATTCTTTTTTAAAACCCTTGCAAACTCATGAAATGCCTCTTGTCTTTGAACTACATTTCTAATTCCATAAGAGATTGAAATAATATCAGCACTTGAATCTTCAAGAGGCATAGATGCAGCTCCTGCTTCTATAAATTCCACATGGGGAAGTTTCTTTTTACCAACTTCCATCATTCCAACACTTGGATCAACACCAATAATTTTTTTTATATCAATATCACACTCTTTTGCAACTTTTTCCCAAAAAATTATCATATCTCCTGTTCCACAAGCAACATCAACAATTTTTTCTATTTTATTTGTACCATATAATTCAAAAGTTCTATTACAAGCTTTATTTCTCCAAGATTTATCAATTCCCATCGATAAAATTCTGTTTGCTATATCATAAGTTCCTGCAATGTCATTGAACATCGATACAATTTTTTCTTGTTTTTCCATAATTATCCTAACTTATTTTATAAAAAAAATTTTCCAACAAATAATCCCAAAAAAAAACCTATATTTATAGCAATAGCTATAAATAAATAGTTTGATTTTTTTTGCTCTGCTGGTAATTTTCCTAAAATTTCTTCTTGTTTTTTTAAAGTGAAATCAAAATTTTTTGTTGATTTTTCTAAATTATCAACAGCTTTTTTCAAAGCAAGTTCTGAAAATTCCATTCGTTCAACAAGCTCTTTAGCTTGTTTAAAACTCATATCACTCATTTTTTAATCTCTATCCATTTATCTAAATCACAAAAGATTTTATTTAAAGTATTAATAACATAATCTTTTGCTTCAGTTTGAATTCTTCTAAAAAACAGATATTTTCTAGCAGCTTCAATATCTCCCATCTCTTTTGCTTGTATAGCTTTTGCACCAAAATCTGTATTGTTGTAAGCCATTTCCCAAACAGTTGAACCCAAATATCTACTCATTGTAATTACTTTGTCGTTTTTAACAGGAAAATATTTTGGCTCTTTTACAAAATCACAAATCACAGAGTTTGAATCAAGATATTTATGACCAAAAAAGTTTATAAACTGCTCACTATAATAATCTTCATCCATAGAAATAGCTCTATTTAAAGCAAAAATAATATTTTCTTCTGGATTTTTTTCTATTTTTTTGATTTTTTTCATTGTTGCAATGGCATTTTTTCCATCAAGTTCACCATCACCCAAAGGAATAATCCACTTAACATTTCCAAAAGAACCAACTTTTTTAATCTCTTCCAAAACTAAAGAAGAGGTTTTATTTCCTCCAACATCCACAATAACTTCGTGATTATCGTCCATCAAAATTAACTCGTCAAGTTCTGTTAATCTATTTGTACCTAACATTTTTTTGTTTACAATCTCTGTTCTTGTAAATGATTTTGAATCATTGTTTTCATCATCTATTTCTATATATGTTACTTTTTTACCATGTTTTTTATATAAATAAGGAGCAATAACTTGCATTGCAACCGTAGATTTACCTACACCACCCTTAGTTTGTGGAATTATAATCATCGCTTAGACCTTTGGTTTTTATAAATAATTTTTTTTGCAAATTGGGAACATTTTATCCAAACTTTTATTAATCTATAAATCTAAATAAAAATCTCAAATATCAAAATTTACAGCTTCACTGATAATTAATTTTGAATTATTACAATATTTTCTTATTTTAAATGTGTTTATTGCTTTTCCATCTTCAATATCAATAACCATCATTTGCAAAATTGATTTACAAGAGTTTGGAACTTCAAAATGCCCACCAATACCAGTTGTTACTTTTTGGATAGGAATTTTACTCTCCATTCCAATTACATTATCTATACAACCTGTTAATCCAATATCCGTTAAATAAGCAGTGTTTTCAAAGATTTGTAAATCATCTGTTCCAATATGGGTATGTGTTCCACAAATAGCACTCACTTGATTTTTAAACATCATTAGCATTATTCTTTTTTCACTTGTAGCTTCTGCGTGAAAATCTATAAATATATTTTTAATGCCCTCTTCACGAAGTTTTGAAATAACTCTTTTTGCCCAATTAAAAGGATTTTCAACCGTTGGCATTCCATAAATTCCCATTAAATTTAAAACCGCTAGTTTTTCTATTCCATTTTTGCTTTGAACATCAAAAACTTTTAAACCACTTCCAATTAATCCTTCAGGATAGTTGTCAGGTCTTAAAACATTGGCTGTTTCAAGCAAAACTAAAATCTCTTTTTTCTTATCAAAGGTATGATTTCCACCTGTTATAACATCAATTCCAGCTTTAAAAAGCTCTTTTGAACTCTCAATTGTTAAACCAAAACCATGACTTGCATTTTCACCATTTGCAATAACAAAGTCTATTTCATACTCTTTTTTGATTTTTGATAAATTCTCTTTAATTATCTTTCTACCAGGTCGCCCTACGATATCACCTATAAAAGCTATTCTCATCTATCTTCTTTAAAAATTTTTTTCAAATTGTATTTAAATAAAATTAAAAATCAGTTATCTAGTAGGAAGAGTTACTTGAAAAATTGCACCATTATCTTCATTAAATGCAACTATCTCTCCACCTTGCTCTTCTACTATTTTTTTCGCAATATTTAAACCAACTCCCATTCCACTATGCTCTTTTGTGGACATAAAAGGTTCAAAAATATCATCAATAACATCAGGGGATATTCCACCTGCATTATCTTTGAATCTCACATAAACAAACCCTTTCTCTTCATAAATATTTATCACAAACAATCTTTTATCATAATTTTCTATTTTCACAAGCTCATCTAAAGCATTATTTATAATAATAATCCAAACTTGTTCTAGTCTTTGTTTTTGAACTTTACAAATAAAACTCTCTTCATTTTTATTTAACATATCAATATCAAAAACTTTTCCATTTAAATATATTTTTGATATCTGTTTTGCCCTATTGTGTGCCATAGTTAAAGAAGTGATAAGTGTTGCATAAACATTAACATCTTCAGTTATCTCTCTACTACTTTGAGACATCTCTCTCATGGATTCTACAATATTTGCAATTCTGTTAATACCCTCTTTCATCTTTTCGCTATCGTGTTTCATTCTATATTTTATTTGACTTTCTGGCAAATCTAAAATATCATATTCCATAAGTTCTAAATTACCTTTTATGTATGTAAGAGGTGTGTTTATCTCATGTGCTATTCCAGCGGAGAGAGAGCCTATTGAAGTTAGTTTTGCATTTCTAATTTGCTCTTGTTGATGAAGTTTATCTTTTTGAATACTTTTATCAACCTCTTGTTGAATTCTTAACTCCAAATTTTGATTTAGTTCCCTTAATTCACGCTTGTCTTCCAAAGAACTAATCATAAAAACAAAATGTTTTTTATCGGATAAAATTCCCAATGATAATTCTAAATCAACTAACATCCCATCTTTTTTCACAAAAAGTTTCTCAATATTTTTTATATTTCCTAACTCTTTTGCCTCTTCTAATATTTTTAACATTATCTCTTTTGAATTATGATTAACAATATCCAAACAGTTCATCTTTAAAAGTTCTTCTGTTGAATAACCCAAAATTTTGGTAAAAATTATATTTGTTTTCAAGAAATTACCTTCTAAATCAATCAAAGCAATACCACTATTTACATTTTGAAATATTGCATTGTATTGTTCAACTTGACTGTTTATATCTTCATATAATTTCTCTATTTTTTTACCACTTGTCGTATCATTACAAATTAGTGTATAGCCTTGTAAATTCATATCACTTTCAAAATGTGATTCAACAAAAATCTCTATCCAAAATTTCTCCCCATCTTTTTTCATACCTTCTATTTCAAATAATAAAGCCTCTTTTTTTGTTTCAAATAATTTATCAATATTTTCATCTTTACTAATTATCAAATCAAGTGTATGCCCTATTAATTCCCCTTTAGAAAAACCTAGAAAATAGCAAAAAGCTTGACTTACATCCAAAATAACTCTATTTTTATCCATTTTGATAAACATAATATGTTTATCAATAGTTTTTTGATTTTCATTTAATTGCGAATAACTTCTTTTAACACTCAAGTCAAGATTTTTATTCTCTTCTTCAACTCTTTTATTCAATTTAACAATAGGTTTTGAAAAAATAAAAGCTAAAATCAAAGATAAAATAAAAACCAAAATAAGTACAGTCAAGAAATACTCTTTTAAATAATCACTCTCATTTTTATAGTTATTACTAATAAAAAATATCAAGTATCTATTCTCATTTATATAAACTCTTTTTGTTACAAAATCTTCACTTTTATATAAATCTTTACTTTTGATATCAACTATTTCATTTGGATACAAAGACGCCAAAGTATCATCTTTTTTGAAAAAATTATAGTTGGGTTTTAGAAAATTGATAAAAATCATTTTATCACTTGCAATTAAAGTCTTTTTGTCAAAACTGTCATAAAGTTTGTTCAAAAAATCTTTAATATTAACCTCTAATATATAGAAATTACCATTTTTTCTCAAAATTAAATTTATAAGTGTAATATCATTTTCTGTGGGAAGATAGTATATTTCATCCTCTTTTAGTCTTTTTATCACTTCAAATTCACTATTTATAAAAATATTATAAAAGTTTTTATTTTCCAAGCTTTTATCGCCATTTTGTAGTGCTATTTTAAAAATTTCCATTCCATTTAAAGAGGTAATTTTGAAATCCAAGATATTTTTATCATAAAAAAATATACTTTTATCAAAATCTATTAAATCCCTATTTTCTGGATTTGAAGAGATACTTTTTGCACAATAGATAAGTTTTTGTTCATAATTTTTTAGGTAGTCATCAAACATTAGAGTTTGATGATTTAACATAGAGACTATTTTTTCTATTTGTTGCTCTTTGTTATGATTATCATAGGTATTTTGAAAAGTTACAAATACAAATCCCAATATCAAAGAAGAAAAAGAGATAAATGCAAAAAAGATTTTAAAGAAAAATGAGTTTTTCATCTATGCCTCCAAAGAGTCTATTTTAATATAGTAAATAGTACTGCTTTTATTGTTTTCACACCAAAACAGACCACTATTTTTTTCTATAAATAGTTTTGCCAAATAGAGATAATTTCCTTCAAATTTACCATCATAATTATCTAAACTAAAAACTTCATCTATTAAATTTTTATGTTCACCTTTTAAATCATCTTCTATTTTTAAAATCAAAGAGTTTTCATCACTAAAAGCTTCTATATTTATATTCAATTTCTCTTGCTTATTAATCTCTTTTTGTTCCATTGAATTTTTCAAAATATTTATAAATATATTTTTCAATTCACTAGGTGGTATTTTAGCGAAAAGAGTATTTTCTATCTCAAGACGAATTTTGATATTTTGAGATTTCAAATTGCTTTCCAATAAATCTTTTACATTTAAAATATTCTCATATAAGTTTGATTTTTCAATCTCTTTTTTGTTGAAAATATATTTTATTTCATTTAACATCATTGATAGATTTTTTAGTTCCACTTCAATATTTTTATGTATAGATGAGAGTTTCTCTTTGTCTATAACATCATTTTTGATTTTTGATTTTAATTTGTACAACTCCCCAGAAATCTTTAAAGTTGGTTGTTTCCACTGATGGGAGAGGGAGTCCAAAATCTTTGACATTAACTCTACTTTTGTAGTGTCAACCAAAGAGTTATCCCTAGCTTTAATCTCTTTTAATTTATAAGATAAATCCTCTTTTAGCAATCTATTTATCTTTTGGAGTTGCTTAGTGTCTGTAATGTCTACTCTAATAGAACCATATCCTATTAATTTTCCAGATTGATTGTATCTATTGAAAATTACCCCTTTTACCCAAGTTGTATTACCAAATTTATCAAGATTTTTTATTTCGCCTTCCCAAATACCATTCTTTTTTAGGCTATCCCACATATTCTCAAAAAAATTATCAGAAACATCCAAATGTTTTAAAATAGAGATATTTTTACCTATCAACTCTTTTTTTGAAAAACCTGTAGATTTACAAAATGGTTCAGAAACATAATTAATAACACCCCTTAAATCTGTCTCCAAATATATTACATACTCATTGATTTGGGATTTTAAAGTGTTGTATTTGTTTTCTACTCTTTTTTTGACTAAGTTAGAGCTACTCATCAAATAAAAACAAAAAACAATAAGCAAAACAACAAACAACATAAAAATCAAGAAATAATCAAAATATTTTAATATCTTTGTAATTCCAGCATTATCGTTTGTTCCATAAGCAATAATATATAGATTCTCTTTTTCAATAGTTCCAATAGGTAAAAAATATGCAGGATATTCACCTAAATTGTATTTGATTATCAAACCAAAATCTTTATTTTCATTTAATTTGATTTCTAAACTCTTTTTTTCTTCTTCATTCATATTGAAACTCAATCTTTTTTCAGATTTCAACGCACTAGAAAAAATAGCTTTTGTTTTAAAATCTCTAAAAAGTTCCATATTAGTCAAAATTTTATCAAGGGAGAATTCAAAATTAACAAAACCCAAAAAATTTAGTTTATCATCAAAAATAGGTTTAGAAAAGATGATATAAAACAGATTGTTTTCCATTTTGAAAGAGGAAAAGCTCTCTTTTTTGTCAAGATTTTTTGATATTTCTTTTGTAAGTTCAAAACTCTCTTTGTTATTTTGGAAAGAGAACAAAAATTTATTATTTATATAAAAACTAATATCTTTTAAATCCAAAGTCTTATAAAAATCATAACTATCTATAAGAGTAGAAGTAATCTCTTCCCTGTAGTTAGCTTCTGGATTTTTTAGTATTTGGGATATTTTTTGGCTTTTTATAAACTCATTTAGAAAAATTAGTTCACTATTTTTAGAAAGATATTCAAAGTTTTTTAAATATTCACTCTTTACAACTTTTCCATAAATATTTAAAAAACTTTCTATTTGATTTTTTTTGATGATATTTGAGATAAATATCACCAAAAAAATAGAGATAAAGCTATAAAAAAAATATTTGACTTTTAGCTTATTATCTCCCATTTTCGTCTCACTTTAAAACTTCTAAAATTTTCTTTTCTAAATTTTGTAAAGAATCAAAAGGCTTCATAACATAATTTGTTGCACCCTCTTTGTGAGATTTCAGCACCTTATCCAAAGTTGAATAGGCTGTCATCATAATCACTTTTTGATCTGGATTTTTTGTTTTTATTTTTTCTAAAACATCCAGTCCATTCATTTGAGGCATCATAATATCCAATAATATTAAATCTACACTACTATTATCCAAATGATTTAAAGCCAAAATTGGATTTGAATATGTAAGAACAGAAAAATTCTCATTTCTTGTTAAATATCTACTTAAAACATTTAAAATTTCTGTTTCATCATCAACTATCATTATTGTAAATTTAGCCATTATTTCTCCTCTTCAAATAACTTTTTAGCAGCATCTTTCATAATAAAATCTGTTTTCTCTTCCAAAATTTTGTCAAGATAAATAAACACATTTTCACTAGCATTTTCAACTAAATCTATTTTATCTTCTATTAGCTGTTTAGAACAAGCCACGCTATGCCCTGAACACTCATTTGCCAAAATATTTGCTTCATGGTGAACAATATGGTGATATTTTTCCAAAGATCTATAAGAAGGAACGAAACTAAATTGTTGTTTTCCTAATCCTGTATCATACCATTTTCCTAATCTACAATTATGATGATCTACTGGTTTGAAACTATGTTCTCCACCAAATATTAGTTGATACAAATTGTTTTTGTAAATAACATGGTCTAATTTTGCTAAGTTGATAAATATTTTATTTGAAATATTCTCAACCTCAAATACAGACCTTGAAGAGTTTCTTTGGAAAGTAATCATCAATTTACTCAAATCATCTATTCTAACTTTTGTTTCATTTACTATTGAACCAACATTTTCTGAACTCTCTTTGATTCTCTCAGTCTCATTTTGAATAGAAGTTACCACATCTTTTATCTGTTTTGCTGCATCTGCACTTCTTGTTGCAAGGTTTCTAACCTCTTGGGCAACAACAGCAAATCCTTTTCCAGCCTCACCTGCAGTTGCTGCTTCAACAGCTGCATTTAGAGATAGAATATTTGTTTGAAATGCAATCTCTTGGATTATATTTATAACTTGAGCTATATCTCTACTTTTTGCAACCAAAGAAGCTACAACTTCATTTTCAACTTCCATCTCTTTGTGTAAATTTGTCGTGTCATGAACAATATTTTTTATTAAATGTAAACCTCTTGTTGAACCATCTGCTGTCTGTTTTGACTCCTTTGCCATCCCTTCTAAATCTTCTAATAGATTTAAATATGATTGTTGCGTACTAGATAAAGACCTTGTCATATTTTTATTGTGTCTATCTAGTAAACCACCACTTTTATTATCATGTATTGAAGTCTTTTTTAAAGAGACTATTTTAAACTCTTCAAATCTTTTAACATCAATATTTGCTTCACAATCCTCCATTATTAAAGTATTGCTATTTTCATTTACAGCTTTTGAAACAATAGAATAATCTTTGATATTTGCTTTTGCTAAACTATTTGAAAAAACTAAATTATTATTTGAATCAAAAACAACTAATCCTTCCTCTTGGGAGTGACTTGCAGTTTGTTTATATAGTTCTAACTCTTTTGTATCTACCAATGATAATTGTTGATTTAAAGATGAAACCACACCTTGAAGTTGTTGAATTTGGGAATCTTTTGAAGATAAGCTATCTTTTAAATTAAGAATCTCTTTTTCCAAAAGAGCTATTTTTTCTTCTAAATTTTTATTTCTAAAGAACATTTTATTACCTTATTTTAAAACTAAAGTTTCAGGATAATAACCAATATTAAATAAATAAAAAATAAAAAAATAAGTCTAAAAGTGTTTATTTTTTATATATGGTTACACAATAATAATTTTCTACTTATTTAAATAATTTGCACAAATGGCACTTTGAGAGAATGCCATTTGAAAATTAAAGCCACCAAGTTCACCCGTTAGATTCAAACACTCTCCCAAGAAATAAAGTCCTTTTTGATTTAAACTCTCAAAACTATCTTGATTTATCTCATCTGTATTTATTCCACCCCTTGTAACTTCTGCTTTTGTATAACCAAAATTACCAGCTGGACTAAACTCATAATATTTCAAAGTTTTTAGCTTCTCTTTTTCTTCATTTGTTAAATTTTTTATTGATTTATCTTCCATATCAACTGATTTTAAAAACTCTTGAATAAATCTTTTTGCCAAAGGAAGTGCTGTTGAAATATTTTTATTGCCAACCAAAAAACTCTCAATTCTTTTTTTAGGTAAAAAATCAAGGGCTATTTTGCCCTTTTTCCAATATAAAGATGTGGTTAAAATAACAGGTCCTGAACATCCTTTGTGGGCAAATAAAAGTGAGCCTTCAAAACTCTTTTCATCCACAAAACTATCAACATTCATTGAAATACCTGATAACTCTTTGAACCAAAATTGCTCTTTTTGAACTGTAAATCCAACAAGTGCTGGTTCTAATTTTTCTATTGTATGTCCAAATTTTTTGGCTATATCAAAACCTATACTACTTGCTCCCAAACTAGGATAAGATAATCCTCCACTTGCCACAACCACTTTTTTGGCTTCAATATCACCCCTTGAAGTTTTGATAATAAAATGTTTATCAAACTCCAAGTCCAAAACCTTTGTATTTAGATATTTTTTGATATGTGTTGTAAGTTTTGCAAACATATCAATAACATCTTGGCTTGAATTACAAAAATATGTACCTTTTACTATCTTTGGATTTATTTTTGGATTTACACCATTTTTGTTTAGAAATTTTAGTAAATCATCTTTGGAGTATTTTCCCAATATTTTTTTGGCAAACTCCCTATCTCCCAAATAGTTTTTATGGCTTACAAACTCATTTGTAATATTGCATTTTGCTCCACCAGAAATTTTGATTTTTGAACCAATTTTTTCATTTGAATCAATAAGGCAAACTTTTTTGAATCTATTTTTATCAAGGTTTGAGGCAAACATCAAAGCACTTGCCCCTGCACCAATTATTGCTATATCGTAGATGGTTCATCCTTTTTGCAAATAAATCTATTTAAACCATCTTCATATTCATAAACCAAAGAGTATCCATTTGCCTTTAAAATATTATGAACAATATAGAGTCCCAAACCAAAAGAGTCTTTATTTTCATTTGAGAAAAATGGCTCGAAATAGTTTTCAAGTGGATATTTCAAAGGCTCTCCACTATTTTCAAAAATAATATCTAAATCACTATTTTTGATAATTACTTTTTTGTCAGTTGAATATTTAATTCCATTATCAATCAAATTTTTAATAGCAATAGAAAAAAGTTTATAATTTATCTCTAACTTTTTATTTTCATATTCACAAATTACAAACTCATCATCAACCATCAAAATATCTTTTGCATTATCTACAATATCATCCAAAAAATAGTTCTTTTTGTCTATATTTTTTGAAGAAGAGATTAACTCTTCTATTGAAGCAAACTCATTTATAAGTGATTCTAATCTGTTGAAAACCGATTTTAATTTCTCATTATTCTCTTCATTTTGCTCCAAAGAGGTCAAAAATTTCCCTTTTGTTATGGGAGTTTTTAACTCATGCATTATATTTCTAATAAAAATATTTCTAGCCTCTTTTAGATTTTTAAGCTTTGTTGCTGATTTTTTGAACTCTTGAGCCAAAAGTGATACTTCATCTTTTCCATTTGCATTACAACACTCAAAATCAAAATTTTCATCCCCCAAAGTTTTTACTTTGTCTTTTAAAACTTTTAGAGGCATAAGTTTTCTAAATGTGATTAGATAAACTAAAATAATAGTTATAAATAGAATCAAAAATATAAGAATTATATAGATTTGAGAGCTATTATTTACTCCATTTTTATCTTCTATCAAAAGGGTTTTCCCACCTCTTTTAACATAGATATAAGCCATATCATTCAATTTTAAAACCCTAAAAATATCCCTATTTGCTGGATGTATTCTTTCAACTATCACTTTTGTTTGAGGATTGTAAGTTATTGCATTGATTTTAGGAATATCTGAAATAATTGATAAATTCATATCTTCAAGATTTTTTAAAAATTCAGGATTTAATCCCCTTTGTTCTCTTTTTGTAATCATCTTCACAACGGGAATATATCTATCAAAAAGTTGCATCTCTTTTGTTCTATAATCGTGGGTTATAAGAACTAAAAAACTTCCAATTACCAAAATAATTGATATTATAAAACTAACAGCTAATGTAAAAAATATAGATTGTTTATTCATTTATAAATTTGTACCCCATTCCTCGTATTGTGTGTAAATATTTTGTCTCTTTTGGATTATCTTCTATTTTGTGTCTAATTCTATTTATAATAACTGCCAAAGAACCAGAATTTTCATAATCTTGATTTAATAAATCGGAATTTTCAAAGATATCTTCCCTTGAGACAATAAAACCTTCTCTTCTTAAAAGCAAAGATAAAACCTCGTATTCACCAGCGGTTAGTTTAACATATTTACTATTTTTTGTTATCTCTTTTTTGTTTTCATCCAAAACAAAAATTTTATTTGTAACTTCTTGAAGAGTAGAAGATTGATTGAATCTTCGCAAAATAGTCTTTATTCTAACTTCCAATTCCCTTGGGTCATAGGGTTTTGGTAAATAATCATCAGCTCCAAGTTGTAAAGCTGTAACCTTATCGGTTATATCGCTTCTTGCACTTGAGATTATTATTGGAATATCAAAATTTTTAACTATTGTTTTGCAAACATCCAATCCATCCATTCCAGGTAAGGTCAAATCCAAAATAATCAAATCATATCTATTTTGTTTTAGGGAGGAAAGAGCCAAAAATGGCTCTTCATAATTTGTAACTTCAATATTAAATTGCTTCAAATATTTGGTTAAAACTTCTGCTAATTCTAAATCATCTTCAACCATTGCAATTTTTATCAAAATTTATCCTTTTAATAGTTCCTATTTAAAAGGAACTTATAGTTTGTTATTTACTTGTTCTTTTCTCAAATCCATCAAAACTTTTAATTGCTCTTTTTGTTGAGCAGTCAAAATTGCATAAGTTTTCTCTATAACTTCAGCCCTTGATTTTACCATATCCTCTCTTTTTTCATTCATAGCTTTGATGTATGCTTCTTTGTTAAACTCTGTTTTTGAGAAAGCATCAAATTGTGATTTTTGATTTTTTCTACTCTCTTGCACAATTTTTTCCATTTTTGTTTTTTGCTCATCTGTCAAATTTAATTCACCAAATATTTTCAATATATTAAATCTATCTTTATGATGTTCTTTAAAATCTCTTTTCATACCACAATTTCTATCTTTTTCAAAAGATTTATTATTAAAATCACAATTTCCTGAAGAGGCAAATAGTGTTCCTGCCAATGCCAATGAACCCAATGTTATAGTTGCTATTTTTAATTTTTTATTCATCTTTTTCCCTTTTTTATAAAATTCTAACAATGAAATTTTGACAAAAGCTTTTTAATCATATTTAAACCCTATATTAATCATTTTTTAACAAAAAAAATAATTTTAGAATAATCATAATTTTTATTTATTCTTTAAGCTTTTTCCAAATGTTTTATTTAAAAATAATTTTATTTCAGCTACAATCTGAGATTAAAAATATATAAAAGTACAAAAAATATATGAAACTAACTAGATTAATTTCAAGATTAATTTTTATCATTGCCATATTCTCAACTTTTTTGGCATTTGGAATATCCTTTGCTATTCAATACAACTCTTTTGAGAAGGATAAGGAACACATAAAAAAAGAGTTCTTTGAAACAAAAAAAGAGGAGTTAAAAAAAGAGGTTCTAAGGGTTTATAAATTTATAGAACACCAAGAAAAACTCCTTGATAAAAAAGAAGAGTCTCAATATCTTGGATTAGTAACTCAAAGTGAAGAGAAATTTTCAAGTCTTTATTCAAAAACTCTTATGGTACAAGATGAAATTTTGGATTGGATAGGAAGTATAAGATTTGATAATAATGGCTATATTTTTGTAAATACGATTGACAAAAAAGCATTGGTTTTTGATGGAAAAAAACTTGAAGTGCCAAAAACCTACAAAAATGATAAAGTATTTAGTCAACAGTTAGAACAAATTAAAAATCCAAATGGTGGTTTTTTTACTTACAAATTTAAAAAACTCAATACAGCTCAAGAGTTCGACAAAATGGGATTTGTTATAGAGTTCAAGAAATGGGGTTGGATTATTGGTGCTGGTATTTATCTTGATGAGATAAATGATGAAATAAAAAGAAAAGAAGAGATTTTCAAAGATAATGTTATAAGCCAGTTCAAATTTATTATTCTGTTCTTCTTTTTAGTATCAACTATCATATATTTTGCTTCAGAGAGAATTTCAAGATTTATAAATCAAAATATAAATAACTTAATTATGGAATTCAAAAATGCCACTGAAAATAACAAAAAAATAGAGACAAATAAGCTAACATATAACGAATTTATCTCTTTGGGTAAAAATCTAAATCTTGCTTTAGAAAATAAAATAAAAGCCGAAGAGAAACTTCAAGATTATATAAATATCGTAAATGAGCATGTTTTGATAACTTCAACCGATGAGAAAGGTATTATAAAAGAGGCTAGTATAGCTTTTTGTAGAGTATCTGGTTATTCAAGAGAAGAGCTTATTGGACAAAGACACTCTATTTTAAAACACCCTGATACACCAAAAGAGACTTATATTGATATGTGGGATAGCTTAAAAGATGGTAGAGTATGGAAAGGTGAGTTAAAAAATAAAACAAAAGGTGGAGAGCCTTATTGGGTTGAGATTATAATTCAACCTGAACTTCAAAATGGAAAAATTGTAGGATATACAGCTATAAAAAATGATATTACAAATAAAAAAGCTGTTGAATACCTATCAATAACCGATGAATTAACTCAACTTTATAATAGAAGATATTTCAACAAAATTATAGAAGAAGAGTTGAATAGAACCAAAAGGAATAATAGTTACATATCATTTATGATGATAGATATTGACTATTTCAAAAGATACAACGATAACTATGGTCATCAAGCTGGGGATTTGGCTTTACAAAAAGTTGCTACTGCATTAAAATCCCATGCAAGAAGAGGTGGAGATTTCTTATTTAGACTTGGGGGAGAAGAGTTTGCGATGATATTCTCAAATGAAGATGAGGATAAAGCTTATGAGTTCGCAAACTTGATGAGAAAAGAGGTAGAAAACCTAAGAATTCCAAATATAAAAAGTAATGTAAATCCATATATAACTATTTCTATTGGAATAACAACAAAAAGAGCAAATAACTTCGCAACATCTGCTGATTTATATAAACTTGCCGATGAAGCTGTATATTTTGCAAAAAACAGTGGTAGAAATACTGTTTATGTAAACAACTAATGAAATTACGAATTGGAACTTTTAACCTTTTTCAGTTTGTAGAGCCTCCTTTTTGTTGGTACACAAAAAAAGAGAAGTTTACTCTTGAAGAGTGGGAGCAAAAAATATCTTGGATAAAACAACAGATTTCAAAAATGAATTGTGATGTTATAGGATTTCAAGAGGTTTTTTCAAAAGATGCTTTGGAAAAAGTTGTTAAAGAGCTTGGATTTAACTATTTTAAAACAGTTGAAGAAGCAAGAATAAGTAAAGAAAATCCAAATATATTTACTTCTACAACAGTTGCACTAGCATCAAAATATCCCATATTAGAGCTTCAAGATATAAAACTAAAACCAAATATTTTGAAAAAATTTGGTTTTGATAAAAGTTTTGCTTTTTCAAGAAAACCAATAAAAGCTTTGATAAAAGTGGATAATCAAAATGTTTTATGTTATGTTTGCCACCTAAAATCAAATAGAGAAAATGAATTTGAGTATATTTTTACCAAAGATTCAAGCCTCGAAGAGAAAAAAGAGAAGATAGATATTGCTTTAAAAAGTGGATATTCACTATCACTTAAACAAAGACTTTGTGAAGCCTCTTTGCTTTTTGAAGATATAAAACAAAGCATCAAAACCCCTACATTTTTAACTGCTGATTTGAATGATAGGCTTTATAGCGTAACAATAGAGGCTTTGACTAACAAAAGATTTCATTATGATAGTTTTGAAAAAGATAGTTATATTTTAATAGATGCTTACAATCTTCATAAAAAGAAAATCTACAATCCACACCCAGAACAAAAAGAGATAAAAAGAACACCAACTAGCTATTTTATAGGAAAAGGAAATGTGCTAGATTATGTTTTTGTCTCAAATCATTTTAATAAAAAAAGTAAATTTAGCATAGGACAAGTAACATCTTATGAAATTTTGGATGAACATTTGCAAAAAAATGGCGATGGTTCACTACTTAATAGCGACCATGCACAAGTTGTTTGTGAGGTGGAGTTTTAAATTAATTGAGATTTTAATATCTTTATTAAAATATCTTCTTTGATATTTTCTATCTCAGTTTTAGAATATATTTTTAGTAAATACACATTTTCTTCTTCATCAATATAATAATAAATCACTCTAAAACCTCCACTTTTACCACTATTTGAGGAACTATTTTCTAATCTCATTTTATATAACTTAGAAGATAATTCAATACCTATCTTTGGATTTTCTAAAAGCTTTTCATTTAGATTTTTTAAATCTTGTGGTAGTTTTTTATTCTTTTTATATAAATTTTTAACATCTTTTTTAAAAGATTCTAAACTAATTATTTTCAAGTTCATTTATCAAATCTTCTAAAGTATCTTTTTGTTTTTTACCTTTAATTGTCTGTTTTAACTCAACACAAGCCTCATCGAACTCTTTATAAAAAATATTTGCTTTTTGTTCTTCAACATAAGATTTTATAGCTTCTATGATAACTTCACTTCTATTTACTGAAAACATTTTTGTAAACTCATCAACCTCATCAAGAAGATATTTTGGAACTCTAAGCCCAACTTGTTGTTTTTCTAATGATGCTAAATCATGCATATTAAAACCTTTATTTGTTTTACAATATTATATATTATTGTTTTACTAATTGTCAAATTTAAGAAATATTTTATTTCCTCAAATACTTTAAAGTCGTAGCGATAATATCATCATCATCTTTACTTGGACTTTTAACACTCTCTTTTATACCTTGTTCATTTGTAAATGTGATGTTCATTTCATAAGAACTAATATTTGAAATACCTTTTCCTAAAGCTAAAATTTTGATAATGATTAACTCCAAAAACTGTTTTGTAACAACATCAGGTTTACCAAATCTATCTTCCATCTCCTCTTCAATAGCATAAACACCTTGTATATCTTCAACTTTACTAAGTCTTCTATAAAGCTCAAGTCTTACCCTATCTTCTGAAATATACTCCTCACTAATATATGCAGAAATAGCAAGTTTTATATCAACAGATTTTTTCTCATCTTTTAACTCACCACTTAATGTTGCCAAAGTATCTTCAAGCATTTTTAGGTACAAGCTATAACCTATTTGTTTGATATGTCCACTTTGATCCACACCTATTATATTTCCTCCACCTCTAATTTCCAAATCTTGATGAGCAAGAGCTGTTCCACTTCCTAAATACGAATTTGATTCCAATGCAACAAGTCTTTTTATGGCTTCTGGTGTGATTTTTTTCTTATCTTCCACCACATAATAACAAAACCCTTCTTTGTTACTTCGTCCAACTCTTCCTCTTAATTGGTGTAAATCAGCAATTCCAAATCTATCAGCACCATCAATTATTATTGAGTTTGCATTTGGTAAATGAAGTCCTGATTCTACGATTGAAGTTGCCAATAAAATATCAAACTCTTTATTTTCAAAGGCTTCAATGATTTTTTCTGCATCTGCTGGTTTGATTTGAGAGTGAATAATCTCTATTTTGATATTTGGAACAATTTGTAAAATATCATCTCTTTTTGCCTCAATAGAAGCTATGTTGTTGTGAACATAAAAGAGTTGCCCACCTCTTCTTTTCTCTCTTAGGATAACTTCTTTGATAAGTTTTTCACTATACTCTTTTACAAATGTTCGCACTCCCAATCTCTCATTTGGTGCAGTTAAAAGTGAACTCATACCTTTTAGTTTTGACAAGGCTAGATTTAAAGTTCTAGGAATTGGTGTTGCACTCATGGATAAAATATGCACATCTTCCCTCAAATGTTTTAGTTTTTCTTTTTGTTTTACACCAAATTTATGCTCTTCATCAATAACAACCAATGCTAAATCTTGGGTTTTTATCTCTAAAAGTGAGTGAGTACCAACTACAAGTTTTATCTCTCCACTCTCCACACCTTTTCTAATATGGGTTTTCTCTTTTGTAGATGTTTTACCATCTAGTTTTGCCATTACTATTCCCAAATCTTTGAATCTTTTTTCCATACCGTGGAAATGTTGAGTTGCCAAAAGTGTCGTTGGACAGATAAAAATAGCTTGATGTCCTTCTAAAATTACAGATAAAATAGCATTCATAGCAACTTCAGTTTTACCAAAACCAACATCACCTGATAGAAGTCTATCCATAACTTTTCCGCTATTTAAGTCATTAAATATCTCATTAATGCTTCTTTTTTGGTCTTTTGTATATTCAAAACCTGCACTTTTTTGGAAATTCTCAATAATCTTTTTGTTTGTATCAACTTGAATTCCATTTACAAGTTCTCTAGCAGCTGCTAGTTTTATAATATCATTTGCAATTTCAAAGAGTCTATCTTTTACTTTCTCTTTTAGTTTTGCAAAACTTCCTTTTCCAAGTCTATCCAAAACAGCATAGGAACTTCCATCAGCCACATATCTATCAATAGTATCAATATTTTCAACAGGAATTAAAAGCTTGTCTTCTCCTGCATAAACAACCACTACAAAATCTCTTTTTGCACCCATAACAGTAACAGGTTCTATTCCTTTGTATTGACCTATTCCGTGTTTTTCGTGAACTACAAAATCATTTAATTGCAACTCATCAAGTACAAGTTTGACTCTTTTTTTCTTTTTCTTTTTTACCTCTTTATTCAAAGAGATAATTACTTCATCATTTCCAACTAAATTGATAATATAATTCTCAAAAACATAATTGATTTTTTTGTCAGCTAAATCTAAATCATAACCTTTTACTTTAGCTTCACTTCCTGAAATAATGGTTGCTTTTTTGTCATTGTGAAAAGATAAAAACTCTTTGATATTTGCTGGATTTATCTCTTGATAGTTTTTGCTATTTGGTATTTTTGGAGTTAATAAAAATTTCTCTTTACTGATTCTTTTTTCTTCAAAAACATAAACTTCATCCAATTCATCTATGGCATCATAGGTTATAAAAGAGTTGAGATTTTGAGGTAAATACTCTCCCAAATCTTGCAAATACCAAAATCCTAAAGAGTGAATGTCTTTGATAAATGCATCACTATTTACTGTTTGAACTTGTTCGTTTATATTTTCAAAAGAGCTTTCATCAAGGGCTAAAAAAGCTGGATTTATAACAAAATTCTCTATCTCTTCTTTGAATGATTTTTGGTCTTCTATGTCAAATCTTCTGATACTTTCAACCTCATCATCAAAAAGTGAAACCCTATATCCAACTTCACTTCCCAAAGGACAAATATCCAAAATATCCCCTCTTATGGAAACCTCACCCTCACTTGTTACAATATCTACAAAATAGTATCCCCAGTTATAAAGTTTACTTTTTAACTCTTCTATTTTTAAAGTATCTGCAAAATTTATAGTAAAACTATCAAAACATTTCTCTTTTGGAAGGGGAAAACTAATAGTTCTTATGGGAGAAATTAGGATTTTGTCTTGTTTTTTGTAGCTATAATAAGCACTCAAAGATTTTGTAATCTCTTGTAATTCTTCACTAAAAGATAATAAATCATCTCCAAAATTTGCCCTAAAATCACTCAAAACAAATGGTTTAAATCCCAAAAATGAGACAATATCAGAAGCTATTTGAGCTTGTCTTTCGTCATTTACAATCAAAAGTTGGCACTCTTTTAGCCTCTTTTCATCCTTTAAGCCCTTTAAAAATTCATAAATATTTTTCACTATTGCTCTTTTTATTCGTATTTATTTTTAAATTAATTTTGATTTATAAAATTTTCAAAACTATCTTTTTTAGCAAAATTAATTTCATATCTATTTTCATCTATTTTATCTACTCTTACACTATCTATTCCGATAGTTTGTAATTTTTCATATGTTAATAATTCACCTTCTTTCAAAGAAAGTACATCCCTTAATATCCATTTTCCTAACTCTTTGTTTGAATAAGACATTAATGCTTTAGAGTTATCCTGACAAACTTTTGATTTCATATTTTTACCATTTGGCAATATAAGGTCAAAAGAATTATCTCTTTTTGGAAAGAAATTAGGCTTAAGTTCATGTACTATATTAGGAATTGGAATATAAACTTCATTAAAATCTCTTTTTCTTCCATTGGCATTCCATTGATTTAAACCACTTTTTTCATAAACAACTTGTTTTTTTCCATATAATGGTAAAAATACTGTATCTATTATTCTTTTTTTAGTAGTGTTTAAATTATCAAGTTTTAAAATTTTTTGAAGCTCAGATAATGGATTTTCGATAATACTTACATCAAAACTATCTAATATTTTTGTTGTATTAAATCTTTTTAATAATGTACTTTTTGATAAATTAAAAGAGTATTCACAAATTCCATCTTCAAAAATGATAGAACTTGAATTTGATTTAACATTTTTTATATTTTCAATATCTATCAAATCCATTTTTTCTTCATAAATATGGAATTTTCCTTCATCTCTTAACACACAATGATAAATAAAATTTTCCAAATCATATAAGTTTTTTGAGAAATTTATTCTCTCATTTCTAAGTTGTGCTATTTTTCTTATTTTTTCATTAAGAGTTAAATTTTCATATAAAATTTTATCTTTATTAAATTCTGCAACTTTTTGTAATGTTTTATTATTATTTTTTAAAAAAGTTTTAAGTCCTATACCGATTTTATCAAACTTTGAATCTATTGCAACATCACTTCTTGATAAATCATCACTTTGAAATGACTGACAAAAAATCTTTTCTGCAATTCTATAATATAAATATGGTGTTGATGAGTCAGAAAACATATTGGATAAACTTCCAACAATTTTTAATAAATTTTTATATTCATTTTGATTTGTAGAACTTTGAAATTCAAAAAACATGAATAGCCTTAAAAATAGAATCTGCTATTTTTTCAATAACATTTATAGATACAGAATTACCTATTTGCTTATATTTGTGACTGTCTGCTAAGTTTTGTGGAAATTTAAAATTTTGTGGAAAGCCTTGAAATCTTGCACATTCATAAGGAGTTAATTTTCTTATTCCATTTTTTTCTTTTATTATAGGAACATTATGCCCTCCTGTCCCCATGTTTGCAGTTAGTGTTGGGCAAACTCCACTTTGATTTTTTCTTACATATTTTCTACGCCACTGGTAAACGCTATTTTCATCAGTTATATCTTTTTCAATTTTACTAAATAATGGTTTGTCATTATAATAATATTTTTCATCTACTTTATTATCAAGATAATTTTTAATCTCATATTTGTATTCTTTAACAGTTGGAAATTTAAATTCAATATCTTCTAAAAACGCTACAATATAAATTCTTTCTCTATTTTGAGGAACATTAAAATCTTTAGAATTTAATATCTCGTTAAAAACTTTATATCCCATTTCCTCTAATGTTTGTTTAACAACTCTAAATGTGTTGCCATTATCATGATTCTTGAAACCTTTTACATTTTCTAAAAAAACTACTTTAGGCTTATGATATTTAATTATTCTAGCTACATCAAAAAATAGAGTTCCTCTTGTATCTTCAAATCCTTTTCTAAGTCCAGCAATACTAAAAGCTTGACAAGGAAAACCTGCAAGAATAATATCATGAGACGGAATATCTTTTTCATCTATTTTTGTAATATCGCCATGAGGAACTTCATTAAAATTTAAATTATATGTTTTTTTTGCGTTTTCATCTATTTCGGAAGAAAAAACTACTTGAAGTTGTTTTTTGAAAATTTTCTCAAATCCTAATCTAATACCACCAACACCAGCAAATAAATCAATAGCTCTAAAGCATTTGTCTTTTTGTTCATCAGTTGATAAAATTAATCTTTGTGTCATGTCTTAACCTAATTTTTTTTTATTATAACAAAAAATTTTTTTTTGTAAAAAAATATTACAAAATGAAATATTTTTCACTATTGCTCTTTTTGTACTAACTCAAAATAGTTTGTATTTTTATCATAGTAGTATGGTGGATATGGTGTTTCGTTTAGCAAAAATATCAAATTTGCATCCCTAAAACCAAATTTTTGTAAAGCCTCTCTAAAAATCTCTAAAATAAAAGCTTTTGTTGTAACCAAAGTGGTTGTGGAAGTGGATGTATAAACATGTTTTTCTCCCTCAACTGCTTTGAAACTTTTTCTTTTTACAAACTTTTCAAACCCTTCCACATCTTCCAAACCACTCACATCTAGTAATACTAAAACTTCAATTTGTTCTGTCATTTTTTTCCTTTAAATAATTTTTCTCATCTACGATATAAACCGTATCAAAATCATCATAATCTAAAACTATCTTTTATTTTTTATATAATTGTTCTATTTTTTGTATAGCCTCAGTTGATGGATTAGCTTTTATTAATACAACTCTTTTTAATCTTTCTTCAATAACTGTATCAAATTTGATAATTTAAAAATTCTAAATAATAGTTATCTGATACTTGAAAGTATAAATTTAAATTCAATTTTCCTCTTTCATTTTAGATTTTTTATTCTAACTAACTTTATAAAAATCAAATAATGTTTCAGGTTTTTTATCAAAATATTTATCATTACTTAATATTTGATTTTTTACTTCATTTGCTATTGATTCTATCATAGGAACAACTACAGAATTTCCTATTCGATTATATAAATTAGCTTTTGAACCAATAAGTTTAAAATCATCTTTAAACCCCATAAGCCTAAAGCACTCTTTTAAACTCAATTTTCTAACTTTATTTTCATGGTATACAAAATATCTCCCTGCTGTTTCTTGAGAAGATAAAGTAGGATGTGTTCCATTTGAATGATAAATTCTATTTGGTTGTTTATGAACTCTTGATAAATGTTCTGTATTTTCTCTTGTACCTTTTGTTCTGATATTTTTATTTCTATATCCACAGAATATAAGTCCAGAAAGTTGCTTTTTAGGATTATCTATCAATGTAAATTCTGAATCATCTAGATATTCAAATTTTTCATCTTTTTCTAAAATATCTTTTATTGATAATACTTTTTTCTTTTCTAATTTTTTAAAATCAAATTTAATTCCATTTAAAGAAGCTACTATTATAGTCCTTTCTCTATTTTGAGGAACTCCAAAATCTTTAGCATTCAAAATTTCCCACGATACTGTATATCCTAAATCTTCTAATGTATTTAGTATTACTTTTAATGTTTTTCCACCATCATGATTTTTAAAATGTTTAACATTTTCTAAAACCACACATTTTGTTTTTTGTGCTTTTAATATTCTCACAATATCAAAAAATAAAGTTCCTCGGGTATCATCAAAACCTCTTTTTTCACCTGCTATACTAAAAGGCTGACAAGGAAAACCTGCAAGTAATATATCATGTTTCGGAATATCATTCTCATCTATTTTTGTTATATCTCCAAATGGAAGTTCTCGATAATTTAAATTATAAATTTTTTTTGCATGTTCATCTATTTCTGAACTAAAAACACATTTAGCTCCAATAGATTCAAATCCTTGTCTGAAGCCACCTATCCCCGCAAATAAATCTATAAATTTATATTCCATCATTCAAAACTCCTATAAATTCACTCCATTTTCGTTTATGTTGCACTTTTAGTTCATCATCATTTTCAATTAAATTAGAATATATTTTTATAAAATCATCTAAGTTTTCTATTAGACGGAAGTAATATTTTAAAGTATTTAATAAACCATTTGCAACAATTTGACAACCGTGAATATCTTTAACTTCATCAATGATAGTTTGAATTTCATCTTTATTTTCACTTTTTATTTCATAATAAGATAAAACATAATATCTTGTGGGATTAAATTTTTCTATCTTTTCTTTAGCAACCCTAATAATTTGAGTATCTATTTCTTTATCTAATTTAATTTCAATAGCTTCATATAAAAAATTATTTTTAAAAATCTCAATATCACCTGCACTTTTTGAAGATTTATCACAAGCAGTATGACTTCCTAAAGGCTTTAAAATAGAATCTTTATATCGTCCTATCTCTTTTATTATTATTATTTGATAAATAGCATAAAAGGCCAAAACAGGTAATTTTGAACCACCTGAAACTTCATATTTAAAAGAAAATTGTTTATCAAGAACATCTACTAATTTTAAAATTGTCAGATTATCTGGATTTTCTAAAGGTTGAATCTTTATTCGATTTTGAGATTGTAAAATAAGAATCTGTTTAAAAAGCAATAAAAGAATACTTTCAATATTTACCTTTTTAACCTGAATATCATCTATTAACTCTAAAAAAGCTTTTTTTACTTTTTTATTACTTATTTTTCCCTCATAATCTAGCGTATAAGGATAAGGTTGTTCTAAACTTCTTGTTAGCCATCCACTTTCAGCCATAGATGGCAATCCTAACTCTTTTAAAGTTGGTGTTATATAATTAGTATCAATATTTCTTCCTGAAAAACCATTTACAATTTGTGTTTGATGATTTCTTATGTCTTGAGATGGATTTATTATTTTATAAATACAAAGTGTAACAAAAACTGTATAAACACCTTTTTGACTAAAACATGAATCAGAAATAATTTTGACATTATCTAATGTATTTTGCGATAAATCTAAAATTTCAGTAGAAATACTTTTTTCAATAATTTCTTTTAATTTTTCTTTATAACTCACTTTTCCTCTTTCATTTTAGATTTTTTATTCTAACACATTAAAAATAGATACATTAATTTTTATTTCAATTTGCAATATTTTATATCTTAACCTATCACAAATGTACTTGCATATCCAATTACTGCACCAAAAACAGCACCCCAAATAACAAACCATCCCAAATGCTCTTTTATCATCTCTTGAATTATCTCTTTTACCATTTTAGGAGTTAATTCCTCAAGTCTTGCATTTACAATTGCACTTAGTTTTTCATAAACATCATTTGAGAAATCAGGTGATTTTATAGCTTCACTTAATATATTTTGGAAAGCATCACTACTTGTAATTGAAATAATTGATTTTTGAAGTTTTAAAGTAAAAGGTTCTCTTAAAGGTTCTAAAGCAGATTCCCCACCAAACATTCCTAACATTCCACCAAATGATGATTGCATAACCGACTCTTTTAGAGAATCATAAGCAGGAGAAAAATCTGTTTTATTTAAAATTTTTTCAAAATCAATAGTATTTTTTGCACTATTAACCTCTGTTTCAAAAAACTTATTTAAAGACTCTTGTGTAAAAAATTGATTCATTATTAGGTTGTGAATTGAGATTTTAAATTGAGAAAATTTGCTCTCAATAACTCCACTTCCATACAAAAAAGGCACCTTTTCAAAAAGCATATGAATTGCCAATGTATTTGTAATAGCCCCACTAAAAGCAAATATTCCCACCATAAAAAGCGTTTGATTTCCATTGAAATATCCAAAAGCCACAAGCAAAATAGAGATAACATTTGTAATATCTGATTTGTTCATACAAAATCTTCCTTATTTAAAAATATATAAATTTTACCAAAAGTTTATACAAGAAGATTTTAATCGCTTTTAACTGTTTCCTTTTTGTAATCAATTTCTTCTAAAATTGCGAAAATAGGAGAAAATAATGATAAACATACAAAAAGAGATAGAAAAAAAATTTCCAAAAATCAAAGAAAAAGAGAGTTTTATAAAAAAATCTCTATTTAAAATTGCAAAAAAAATAGTTCACGAAGACTCTATAAATCAATTTTTAAGCCAAAATTCACACCTAAAAGGTTTTGAGTTTGTGGATGCTGTTTTGGATTTTTTTGATTTTGATTACACAGTTTCAAGTAATGATTTACAAAATATTCCAGCTTTTGGGAAAGTTGTAATTATTGCAAATCATCCACTTGGTGGACTTGATGCCTTGTGTTTATTGAGACTTGTATCACAGGTGAGAAAAGATGTAAGAATTGTGGCAAATGATTTTTTAAATGGTTTTGAAGCTTTACATTCACTATTTATTCAAATCGATAACTACAAAACAAACCAAGCAAAAGAGGATATAAAAAGAATCTATGAAGCTTTAAATAAAGAGGAAGCTATCATCATTTTCCCATCTGGAGAAGTTAGTCGTGCAACACCAAAGGGAATCAAAGATTCATCTTGGCAAAAGGGATTTTTAACCTTTGCAAAAAACTCAAATGCACCAATTCTACCAATATTCTTAGATGGTAAAAACTCAAAAACCTTTTATACAATGTCTTTGATAAACAAAACTTTTTCAACTCTTCTTTTATCCCATGAGATGTTTAACAAAAAATCAAAAAGAATAAATATTAAAATTGGAGAGATTATTCCAAATGAAAATATAGCACCAAAGGGTATTGATAAAAAAGTATTAATCAAACTTTATAAAAAACATCTTTATAGCCTAAAAAATGGAAGAAAGTCATTTTTCCAAACCCAAAGTGCCATTGCACATCCTGTAAAAAGGGAAGATTTAATCAAAGAGTTAAAAAACTCAAAACTTATTGGACAAACAGCTGACAATAAAAAAATCTATCTCTATGACTATACAGAAGATTCTGTGGTTTTAAAGGAGCTTGGAAGATTAAGAGAACTCTCTTTTAGAAAAGTTGGAGAGGGTGTTAATAAAAAAAGAGATACGGATAAGTTTGATATTTATTACCAACATATTATTTTATGGGATGAAAATGATATGGAAATAGTTGGTTCTTACAGAATAGGAAATAGCGATTTTATCTTTAAAAATATTGGAGTAAAAGGGTTTTATTCAAACTCACTTTTCTCTTATGATGAAGAGTTTACGCCTTATTTAAGAAATTCAATAGAGCTTGGAAGAAGTTTTGTGCAACCAAAATATTGGGGAACAAGGGCATTGGATTATTTGTGGTTTGGAATTGGAGCATATCTAAAAAACAATCCACACATAAAATATATGTTTGGTGCTGTATCTTTGAGTTCAGCTTTTCCTCAAGTTGCAAAGGATTTGATAATTTTCTACTATTCTCACTACTACTCTTGCGAAAAGAGTCTTGTAGAAGCTAGAGTTTCATATCAATATTCAAATCCAATAAATGAGATAAAAACCCTATTTAAACTCAATGACAAAAAAGAGGATTTCAAGATTTTAAAATCAACTCTTATAAATATTGGAGTATCTATTCCCACTTTATACAAACAATACTCTGAAATTTGTGAAGATGGTGGAGTTAAGTTTTTGGGATTTAATGTGGACAAAGATTTTAGCGATTGTATTGATGGATTTATTTTGGTTGAAATTGAAAAAATAAAAGAGAGTTCAAAACAGAGATATATAGGCTTATAAAGTGCTATAATCCACCCAAAAATAATCAAGGAACAAAATGGCAAAAGCAACCATTCACAAAGCACTTTTAAATATTGCAAATATGGACACAAATTATTACAACGAACACAACTTAACCCTAGCACTTCATCCATCAGAGACTGAAACTAGATTGATGGCAAGGGTTATTGCATTTATTTTAAATGCAAATGATGATTTGGTTTTTTGCAAGGGTATTGATGAAAATGATGAGCCAGATTTGTGGGAAAAAGATTTGGATGGAAGCATAAAACTCTGGATAGATTTGGGGCAAGTTGATGAAAAAAGAATCAAAAAAGCTTGTGGAAGAGCCGATAATGTAATAGTTTATACCTATCAAGAAAATATGTCAAAACCTTGGTTTAAACAGATAGAAAATAGCCTTAGTAGGTTTACAAATTTATCAATAGTTCATCTAAATTTGGATGAAGAGATAGAAAAATTTGCAAAAAGAAGTATAAATTTACAGTGTAATATTAGCGATAAAGAATTAACTTTGATTGATAATGATGGGGATTTGATAGTTACTCAAGAGGTTTTAAAATAAGACTCAATAGGAAAATCTTCCTATTGAACACTCTCTTTTTTCTTTTTATTTTTTCTATTAAAATAAAGCATAAAACCAGTTATTGTAAATAGCGACATCAAAGAAGTTGCAATAAACATAGCACTTTGTCCAATAATTCCAAAATATTCCCCTGTGTGTAGAGGTAAAATACTCTTCATTAATCTTTGATTTAATGGTTTTTCGGCATAAATTTCATGTTTTAATATTTTAGCTGTGTTTGTATCTAACTCTAAACTATTTAAAGCTATAAAATGGTGTGGATTTTCATCTAAGTAATTAAAACTATAAACATTTCCTTTTTGAGGGAATCTCAATGTAACCTTTGAATAAGCTCTTTTAACAGAAGTTTCAAACATATTTATAGCTTTTTCATATTCATCAAAATCTATTTTTTTAATCTCTTTTTTCTCTTCAAAATTTCTATTTTTTTCTCCTACTTCTTGCATATTTTCAGCCATTTGAGGTTTTTGTTCACGCTTATTTTCTCCACCCTCTCTTTTTGGTTTTTCAACCCCTGCAATAGAGTAAAGCATATTGTTATACCAACCATAAGACCACGAAAGTCCTGTCAAAGATGCCAATAAATAAAAAGGAATTACCCACATACCAATTGAGCTGTGCATTGTTGATAAAAAAGCTCTTCCTTTGTGTTTGAAACTAAAAGTAAAACTTTTGAAAAAAGCATTTTTTATTCTTCCCCAATAAATCACAATAGCACTAATAATCAAAACTATTAAAGATATGGTACTAATAGCAACTGTTTGTTTTCCAACTTCCCTAACTTCATTTGGCAATGCTAACCATCTATGAAGTCTTAATACAAAGCTAAAAAACTCTTTACCCTTTATATTTGGCAAAATTTCAGCTGTATAGGGATTGATAAAATAATCTTTCCCTTTTCTAGCCTCTTTACCCTCTCCTTTTCCAGCTACATTTATTATAGAAGATGACTCTTTATCGCTAAAAAATGTAATACCATTTATTTTTGCTTCAGGCATTTGTGTTTGAAACTTTTCAAGTAACTCTTTAGCACCCAACTTTGATTTATCCAAAGGAGGCTTTACCACATAACTATCTTGATTAATAGCTTTTAAAATCTCCTTTTCAAAGGACATAATAGCCCCCGTTGTTCCAACCACTAAAAGTATAATTCCAGCAGTAATTCCTAAAAACCAATGTATTTTAAACCATATTTTTTTGTGCATTTTTAATCTATCCTTTTTTCTTTTAACGAATTTTATATCATTAATTTTAATCATTTTTTAACGAAACTGATAATTGTTCTCATCAAATATAATGCTTTTATCAATTTCAGCCAAATTTTTACAACCTGTTAAAACCATAGCAATTTCTAATTCTTCTTGTAAAATCTTCAAAGCATGGGCAACGCCCAAAGCCCCCGAACTACACAAAGCATATATCAAAGCTTTTCCAACAAAAACAGCACTTGCACCCAAAGCCAATGCCTTTAAAATATCTGTTCCCCTTGTAATTCCACCATCAATAAAAATAGGTATTTTTTTATCTATAACCTTTGTTATTTGTGGCAAAATATCCAAAGGAGTAACCAAACTATCCAAAGTTCTTCCACCATGATTTGAAACTACAATCCCATCAATTCCCAAATCTAAAGCTTTTTTTGCGTAAGAAGGATTTGTTATTCCCTTCAAAATTATGGGCATATCAGTACTTTTTCTAATAAACTCTATATCTTTCCACGAAGGAGAAAAGGAAGCCAAAGAAAAAGCCAAACTATCACTATTTTCCATATCTGGCTTTTTCATATTTTTTATATTTAGAGCTTCAACTCCTTTGGGCAGATAAAACCCATATTTTTGTTCTTTGTTTCTAAGTCCTGAAATTGGTGCATCAATAGTAATTACCAATGCTTTATAACCTAGATTTTTAGCTTTATTTATGAGATATAAATTATCATTCATATCATATTGCATATAGAGTTGAAACCATAAATTATCACTATATTCTCTAATCTCTTCTAGTGAAGTAGAAGAAAATCCACTCACAACCATACATTTATCCATAGCATAACAAGCTTGTGCAGTTGAGATTTCACCATTTGGAAAAAAAAGTTTTTGATAAGCAATAGGAGAGGCAAATATTGGAGAGTTATACTCTTGGTTAAACAAAGTTAGTTTTGTGTTTGCATCTTTGAAATCTTCCAATGTTGAACCCAAAAGGGATATTTTTTCGTAGGATTTTTTATTGTTTTTTAGGCTTATTTCATCCCCTGCTCCACTATGCAGATATATCCAAGCATTTTCATCTACTCTTGTTTTAGCCAAACTTTCATAATCTTCCACACAAACAACATTTTTTGGTATATATTTTAGTTTCTCTTCCAAAATCATAAAACTGCCCATTGTTGAATAAGCTTATGATAAATAATACTCAAAGATAGAGACTCATCATTATCTCCATATTTTAATCTTAATTGTTGAATTGTATTATCAAGATTAAACAAAATTTCCCTTTTTGAAGACTCTTTTACCATACTTTGAATCCACATAAAACTAACCATTCTAACACCTTTTATCACAGGCTCAACTCTGTGTAAACTTGTAGAATCATAAAGTATCAAATCCCCTGCTGGAAGCTTTATTTCGTGTGTTCCATAACTATCTTCTATTATCATCTCTCCACCCTCATACTCATCTGGGTCTGTAAAAAATAGTGATGCTGAAATATCTGTTCTAAAATTTTTACCAACACTTTTATCAAACATTATGGCATTATCCACATGGTTTCCATAACATCCACCATTTTCATATCTATTAAAAAATGGAGTTATTATATGATTTGGTAAAGCAGAAGAGATAAATAGAGGATTTGAAGATAAAGAGTTAGTTACTATTTGTCTTAAATATTTGATTAAATCATCTTTTTCATCAAGCTGAAAATTGTTTTTTACATTAACTGCTTGATTTCCTGCGGTTAATTTTCCATCAATCCAATTTGCATTATCAAGTAACTTTCGGCACTCTATTAACTGCTCTTTATTAAGAATATTTGGGATATGTAAAATCATCTTTTTTCCTTTATTGGTGGAATAATAATTCAATCCCAAAGGATTGAATTAATTAAAATTTATATGCCAAAGACAATAAACCACTTCTTGACGCACCTGGTGTGTATCTTCTTCCTGCATTATTCATACTAGCCACATACTCTTCATCTGTTAAGTTATATACATTTAATTGATAAGTTAAATTTTTATTATATTTATAAGAAGCCATCACATCATAAATAGTATAAGCCTCAATTTTACTAACAGGTGCTGTTGATGTGGTAGCAATTTTTACACCTTGACTTCCTGTATATCTAGCCCCTGCTCCCACATTAAATGCTGGAGTAAATTTGTATGTTGTCCAAAGTGTTGCAGAGTGTTCAGGGGAGAATCTCAAGCTATAACCCTCATTTGTTGAAGTTGCATTTTTGTATTTTGTATCCATTTTTGCAACTCCAGCTGTTACATTCCAGTTAGATGTAATTTCACCCACAACTCCCAACTCTATACCTTTTACCTCTTTTTCTCCATTTTGAGAAGTAGTTCCATCTGATTCTGTCATAACTTCATTTTCAACAACTGTTTTATAAATAGCCCCAGTTAAAGCAACTTTATCATTTAATAAATCCCATTTTGTTCCCAATTCATCTGTATATGATTTTTGAGGATTCATTTCTGGATTATTAGCACTTGTAGCTGTTGCACTTAAAGTAAAGTTTGCTCCACCTGGAGGCAGTTGTGTTGTTGCCCTTGAGATATAAACACTTCCATTATCAAGTGGTTTATAAACCAAACCTGCCTTATAACTATTTAGATGACCTTCATCTTCCAAATTATTAGCCACTAATGTTCCATCTGCAATAGTATTTGTACTATCTGAATCAACCGTTGTTATATTATTTGTAGTGTCATATCTATCAAATCTTCCACCACCTGTTAATATAAACTGCTCACCTATATTAATTGAATCAAATAAATAAACCCCAGCTGTTGTAGTCTCTCCATCACTTCTAGCACCACTAAAAGATAAATTATCCCAAGAAGTAGAAGATGGATTATATAAGTTTGTAACTTGTGCTGTTTGAGAACTATAACTCTTAGATAATTGATTCTCTTTTATAAGCTCTATTCCTGTACTAATTTTATGCAACAACATACCTGTTGTAAATTCTGTTGTAAAATTTGATTGATTTACAAATAAATCATTCTCTTGCCATTTCGTGTGCAATCTTTTTTCAACTGTCCAATCACTTGAATTAGTTGCTGTTGTTGTGTAGTTGTAAGGAGAAGTTAATAACATCTCTTGATTAGTTTTTGCATATCTTGTTGTATTTGTAAATCTTGAATTATTTGCTAAATCTTGTTCAAACTTAACAGTAAAGGTATCATTTTGGGCTTTTTCATAGTCATTTACACTTCCATAAAATTTAGAAGTATCAACTTTTTGACCACTTCCTTCCAATCCAACCGTTGGAACTCCACCATCTGGAACATCATCTTGTTGAGTTCTTTCATAATTAATAGTTGTTCTAGTTGCTGTTCCTATTCCAAAACCAATAGAACCTGCAATTCCTGTTCTATCAATTTCTACCTCATCACGACCAGCAACTTCACCTTTTTGTTTCATCACATTTAATCTAACACCTGTTGTTTCATTTAGTTTTTTATTAATATCTGATGTTAATCTACCATTTTTTGCTGTACTATAACCAACTGTTCCACCTATCTCATCTTTGTTTGTTGCAGATTTTGAAACTTGATTTATATATCCGGAAGATACTCCTCTTCCATTATCAGCACCAACTCCACCCTTTGTAACTTCAACTGCTTCTGTGTTAAAAGTATCCTTTGCAGAATTTCCTAAATCTCTAATTCCATCTTTAAAAACACTTCCTTGTGCATCAAAACCTCTCATTGTAATATTATCTTTTGAATTTGTATTACCATTTTCACCTAATTGTAATGTAATACCAGGGGTATTTCTCAATGCCTCTTGCAAGGTTGTAGCTTGTTGCTCTTGAATGATTTTTTTTGGAATTACAGAGACTGTTTGAGGAGTATCAACCAAATCTTGAACAACTTTTGAAGATGAAGATTTGTTTACTTTGTAGCTTTGTTCATAATCTACTTTTTCCGTTTTATCTTCAACACTTATCTCTTTTAAAACTTTCGTCTCTGCACTTAAAGAGATTGGAGAAGTTAAAACAATAGCCGTAACAACAGAAGCACTTATATAATTTGTACTTTTCTTTTTATTTTTAATATATTTATTCAATTTTTCCTCCTAGAAAAATATTTAGTCAGTTTATTTTTTTGGCTGGCTATTTGTAGGAGAACTTTACTTTTGCTAGCTAGTTTTTAGTTACTATTTTAAAACCTATTTTGTAAGAATTAATTTGTTCGCTTTTGTGATTTTTAAGTAGTATGATTGACCATCATGGATAATTTGGATAGTTTTATTATCACTAAAAATATCTTTTGAATCTAAAGTTTTCTCTTTTTTATCTTCCATTTTTCCTTCTTTTAAAATCTTTTTTTTGGTTAAATCTTACCTAGTTAAATCTCACTTGGTTAAAAAATATTAATGGAATATTAACCAAGCAAAACTTAACTTTTTATAAAATTGATAATCGTTATTATAATTATTAAACTACTCATATCTAAGAGCATCAATAGGATTTAATTTTGCAGCCTTTAAAGCTGGAAAATATCCAAAAAATACCCCAATTAGTGTAGAAAAAACAAATGCAATTAATACAATTTGTTCATTTATAATAAATGGTAAATTCATAAAATTCACTCCAAAATATCCCAATAAAACACCCAAAAATATCCCAATAACTCCTCCCAAAGTTGATAAAACAATAGCTTCAACCAAAAACTGCAACAATACTTCACTCTGCATAGCTCCAATGGCTAATCTTGTTCCTATCTCCTTTGTTCTCTCTGTTACGGATACAAGCATAATATTCATAATACCAATTCCACCAACAAGCAATGAAATACCAGCAATAGAACCCAAAAGATAAGTTAGCATTTTACTTGTGGAAGTCATTGTTGAGAGTAAATCCTGCATATCTCTTATGTGAAAATTATCAGGTTCTCCCAGATTTATTCCCCTTCTCTCTTGCATTAAAGCGGTTATTTCTGTTTTTGCTGTTTCTATATATTCACTACTTGTAATTGAAATCAAAATTGACTCAATATCTTTATTTCCTTTTATTTTTCTTTGTAACATTTTGAGTGGAACTACCACTATTTCATCTTGGTCTCTTCCAAAAGCTGCTGCACCTTTTGATTTTAAAACACCAATTACATTACAAGAGAAGTTTTTGAGTCTAAGTGTTGTACCAATAGCACTTTCCCCATTATAAAGCTGATTTACAATTGTGCTTCCAATAATACAAGATGATTTTCCATTGGCAATTTCAACTTCATCAAAAACTCTTCCATCGGTTAATTCCCAATCTTTTACTATAAAATAATCATTATTTGTACCAACAACTGAAGAGTTTTGACTCTTATTTCCATATACCACAGTTGTATTAGAAGAACTTTCACTTGCAACTGCTCTTATATTTTGTATTTGATTTTTTATGGCATCAATATCTTCATTAACAAAAGCTTTTGCACTATTATCTTCCCTTGGAGGTCCTCTTCTCTCTTCTCCAACCCTTAAAGTAAGCATATTTGTACCTAGTTTGGAGATACCCTCTTGTACATTTGCAGTTGTTCCATCTCCTATCATAACCATAGCAATAACAGAAGCCACACCAATAACTATTCCCAAAGTTGTCAAAATTGAACGCAAAATATTTCTTTTTATCTCTTTTATGGCAATCAAAAAAGCATTTATTAACATTATTTAAATCCTTTTTTTAAACTATCTTCTATGTGTCCATCTCTAAAATATATTGTTCTTGAAGCAAAACTTGCCATATCTTCTTCATGAGTTACCATAATAACAGTAATGTTTTCCTCTTCATTTAGTTTTTTTAGCAAGTTCATAATCTCCAAACTTTTTATACTATCAAGATTTCCTGTTGGCTCATCAGCAAGTAAAACCAAAGGTTTTGTAACTATTGCCCTAGCTATTGCCACACGCTGTTGCTGACCACCTGAGAGTTGTGCAGGAGTGTGATGAACTACACTTTCAAGTCCAACTTTACTCAAAGCTTCCATCGCCATCTCTTTTCTTTGTTTTGTGGGAATTTTTCTATAAATCAAAGGTAATTCCACATTTTCCAAAGCAGTTGTTCTTCCCAATAGATTAAAACTTTGAAAAACAAAACCCAAAAAATTTCTCCTAATAAGTGCCATTTGATTGGTATTTAGTTTTTCAACTGCAATATCATTAAACAAATATTGCCCACTACTTGGCTTATCCAAACACCCTATCATATTCATAGCAGTTGATTTTCCACTTCCACTAGCACCCATTATTGCTACAAATTCCGCCTCTTTTATGGAGAAATCCACTCCATTTAAAGCATAAGTTTTCCCCTCATCAACACCATAAGTTTTAACAATATTTTTAAACTCTATTATGGTTTTTCTATTTTCCATTTAGACTCTTTTGTGAAACAATTACCTCATCACCAATATTTAAATCTCCTGATTCAACTGTTGTTGATTTTCCATCTGTCTCAAGAATTTTTACTCTAATTCTTTGTGGTTTATTATCTTTTAAAACAAATATTGAAGCAAACTCTTTTTTACCCAACTCTTTTGCTTGAGATTGACCAGCTTGTCTTCTTGGAGGTTGAACTAAACTCATTGTGCTTGTTTTTTGCTCATTTTGAATTTTTGGTTTAAATCTCAAAGCTGTATTTGGAATTATCAATTTATCAACACTTTCTTTTGTAATAATTTTTGCAGACGCTGTCATTCCAGGTCTTAAAAGTAATTTTTCATTATTTACAGAAACCACCGTTTCATAGGTAATTACACCATTTGATTCCACAGGATTTAATCTTACTTGTTTGATTTTTCCTTTGAAGTTCTCCTTTGGATAAGCATCAACATTAAAAGTAACATCTAAATCTTTTTTAATATCTGCAACATCGGCTTCATCAATATTTACAATCAAATCCATCAAAGTTAAATCCTTTGCAATAGTGAACAATACAGGCGTTTCCATAGAAGCAGCTACCGTTTGACCAACTTCCACTGCCCTATTTAATACTATTCCTTTTATGGAAGATTTTACAACTGCTTTTGCAAGATTTTCTTGACTTGTTTTTAAATCAAAAGAGGCTTGTTCAACCTTTGCTTTTGAAGCTTCATAGGCAACTTGTGCAGATTCATAGGTATATTTACTCTCATCCACTTCATTCACAGATGGATATTTTCCTCCTGAACTTTTGTACATTTTTAGAATCCTATCATAGGTTGATTTTTTACTTCTAAGGTTTACTTCACTCTCTTTTAAATTCGCTTTTGCTATTGTTAATGATGCCCTTGAACTATCCAAAGAAGCCTCAAGTTTATTAGTATCAAGTTTTGCTAATATCTGCCCAACTTCAACTTGGTCATTAAAATCCACATAAATCTCTTTTATAGTTCCAGAGACCTCTATTCCCACATCTACGCTATTTGTTGGTTTTAAATTTCCAGTTGCCATAACTGTAACCGACAAATCACCCTTTGAGATTTTTTGAGTTATAAAACCAACTTCACTACTTTGATTTTTTTTATCTTTTAAAAAAAAGTAAACCCCACCTATTATCAATAAAATTACCACAAATGCAAAAAAATATCTTTTTTTTGATTTAACATTTGCATATTTATTTAAATCACCATTCAATTCTAAATTTCCCATTAATTATCACCTTTTGTTTTATTACTCCACCAACAAAATAAATTAATTTTAGCCACATTTTTACCATCAATTTTTGTTTGAAATTTATGAAGACATACATCGTATGTTGAATAAATTTTGGACAAAAAGAATGTGTAAATAATGTGAGTGAAAACCCTAAAATGCTAGTTTTCTTCTGAATATTTTTTGCGTTGTAAGTTATCGCTTACACAATGGTAAGCTTCTAACTTCCGCCTTAAAAATACTCACAATAAAACTACTAAAATTTAATCTATTTTATTGGTGAAGTAATAAAATATAGTTTTGAGTACTCTAATTTCGTATTAACATCATTTATTGCCAAATCATACTCATTGATTTTTTTCGTATTTTTCAAAATATCTAAATCATAAGTTGAAGTCATTCCTGCACTATTTGAAGAGTTATTTACAAAAAGTAAATCATCATAAAGTTTGATGTTTTCATTTATTGTTTTTTTATACTCTTCATAGGTATCTATTTGATTTAAAATCTGTTCATATTCATAAGCTAAATCTCTTTTCAAATCATTTACTTGTAAATTTTGCTTTAAATACTCTATTTTTGATTCTTGAAGTTTGTTTGATTTGTTGTAATCATAAAGTGGTGCAGATAGACTCAAAGAGGCACTTCCTGAATTACTAGCTTCCCTTTGGGAAGAGCTATAAAAATCATCACTATTTGAGTAACTTCCCCTAACACTTGCGGAAACTTTTGGTAAATAAGAGGCTTTTGTCTGTTTATAAGAGGTATTTAACATCTCTATTTTTGATTTTTCAAGTAACAACTCTAAGTTTTTATTTACAAAATCCTCTTTTGAAATATCTTTAAAATCTAAAATCTCTATCTCTTGATATTTTAAATCTGTATATTTTGATAATTCATACTCCAAATCTTTTAGGGAATTTTTCAAAGATATATTCTCTTTAAATTGTGAATTTTTACTAATTATTGCATTGTTTAAATCAATAATATCAACATCTCCAGCTTCATATTGAATCCTTTTCAAAAGCAGTTCTATCTCTTTATTTTGCATTTTATAGCTACTTTGTTCTATTTGAAGATTTATCTTTTTTATTTGCAATAGCGTTTCATAAACTGTTT
>JBBITK010000011.1:42102-45759 GCA_037440805.1 Arcobacter sp.
CTTTAGCATATTTAATACCAAGCTCAATTCCCCCTGATTCAAAAATACTTTGGGTAAATCCTATACTTGCACTTTTCCCAAAAGAGCCACTTTTTGAAGAGAATGAGTGGTCTCTACTCAAACTAGAACTTATTGTTATTGGAGAAATCCAATCATTTTTTAGACTCTCATAACTAGCTTCTATGGATTTTTTCTCCATATTTCTTAGTTCCTTTTTATCCTTTTGCAAAAGTTCTAAGTTATTTGCAAACATTAAAGAACAAAGCAAAGATGATAATATTATCTTCCGCAAATCTTTTCCTTTTTTATTTTTTTTGAATTCTATGAAACCAATTTTAATGGTTTTTTAACAATTTTTTAATTTAATTTTCAATTAAGATAATTATTATCAATATTGTATTAAAATCCACTTTATCAAAAAAAAGGATTAATTAGATGAACATTGAATCTCTTAAACATTTAGTTGATTATGGAGTTATCGCTTTACTTTTATTTATGAGTTTTATTGCTGTTTGGTTTTTTATTGAAAGAATAATTTTTTATAAAAAAATCAATGTAAAAAATTTTAGAAATAAAAAGCAACTTGATGTTGCTTTAACAAAACATTTAACAATAATTGGAACAATAGCTTCAAATTCACCTTATATTGGACTTTTAGGTACTGTTTTAGCCATTATGCTTACATTTATGACTATGAGTGATGGACAAATTGAAGCTACAAAAATTATGGAATCTTTGGCTTTGGCTTTAAAAGCAACTGCTGTTGGTTTGGTTGTAGCTATTATTTCAATGGTTTTTTACAACATATTAAGCAGATATGCTGAAGTTTTGGAGAGTTTGTATGAAGCTGAAAAAATTTGAATCAATAAATGTAATTCCATTTATTGATGTTTTACTTGTACTTTTAGCCATTGTACTTTTAACTTCAACTTTTATTACAAAGGGAATTATTCCAGTATCCCTACCAAATGCTTCAAGTTCTGAAAATCTCAAAAAGATAAAAGAGATAAACATAACCATAAAAGAAGATGGAGAGATATTTTATGAGGATAAAATGCAAAAATTAGAAGAGTTAGAGCAAGCTATTTTAAACTCACCAAAAGAGAGTCCAATTCATCTAAATACCGATAAAAATACAAAATTTGAAAACTTTGTAGGAGTTCTTGATATGCTGAAAAAAAATGATTACACAAATATTTCAATAGTGACAAAAAAATGAACAGATATAGAAACTCATTTTTTATAACCACTTTAATATACCTATTTTCAACTTTTTTTCTATTCTTTTTATTTGCAGATGAAAAAATTGTTGAAAAACCCCAAGAGACAAAAATCTCTCTAAATTATATAAAAGTAGAACCACAAAAACCTGTTGTTGCACAAGCAAAACCTATGGAAGAAATAAAACCAATAGAGAAAATTATAGAAAAACCCGTAGAAAAAATTGTTAAAAAGCCTCTGGATAAACCAATAAAGAAAGTTCATCATAAAAAAAATAGACCCCACAAAATGGTTAAAAAAGAGCATCATAAGCAATTCAGAAAAGTACACAAAGAGATTAAATCTATTGAAAAAAACATAGTTCAACCTCAACAAAAAATTGTTACAAATATTCCAAAACAAAATATAGAAAACAAAGTTATCTCAAATATTAATCATCAAGAAATAAAAGATTTGGAATCCCAATATCTTTCAAAGGTTAGGTCATTGATAGAAGAGAATAAAATCTATCCAAAAACTGCAAAAAGATTAAATCAAACGGGAAAAGTTTTTGTTAGTTTTGTAATCACAAAAGATGGAAAAATAAAAGATATAAAGATTGTAAAATCTTCAGATTTTGAAAGATTAAATGAAGCTGCTACGGAGATTTTATCTCAAATTGGAAAATTTGAAGCCATACCTGAAAAGTTAAAAAAAGAGGAGTTTGAAATCACAATTCCAATATCCTATGAACTAACATAAAAGATAAAAAATAGAGAAAAATCTCTATTTTTTACAATGTCCAGCGTAATAATCACCGAATTTTTTGTTTGTTCCCTCTTTATCTTCGTGAGAAGAGTATTTTGTGATTACAGGATTACACTCATCTATCCAGCTATATAAATCATAAATTTTAACTGTTTTAAATCCCATTTTTCTGAATGTTTCAGCTTCAATAGATGCTCTTGAAGCACTATTACAAACAACAATCAATTTATCTTTTATGAATTTACCTTCATCATCTGTTACAATAGACTCTAAAGCTGTTTCAGGAGCTTCTCTTCCAACTCTTTGAGTTCCTTTGATATATCCAGCTGCCCACTCTTCTGCTGTTCTTACATCAACAACTGCCCAATCTTTTGCTTTTAAAGCCTCTTTAACTTCATCGGTTGTTGCATAATTTCCAGCTTTTTTTGCTTCAGCTTTTAACTGTTTTCCCAATTTTTTGTAATCAATAAAATCACTTGCAAAAAGTGAAGTTGCCAATAAAGAACCAGCTAATAAGATTTTCCCTAATTTCATTTTAATACTCTCCTTAAAAAATTATATCAAAGAGAGTTTATAGGAAAAAACTTTATATTTTTATAAAAAATTATAATTAAAATTTATAATTGCAATATTATATTTACTTATTATATATCATATAACAAAGAGTTATAATTAAGATAATCTACAATACATAATTTCATCTACAACTGCCCGTGCTATTTGATTTGTTTCAACAATTATATGTTCCAAATGTAAACCATCTAATGCCTCTTTATCCTCTTGACTATGCACAGTTACAATGGTTTTTGAGTTGTGAGTTAGTTCATTAACTGCTTCACAAATAAGATGTAGTGATTCTGGATTATTAACAGCAACTATAACAGCTGAAGCCCTATCAATATTTAAACTACTTAAAATATGTTTTTGTGCAGCATTTCCAAATATAATAGGCTCATTTCTCTCTTTTCCTAGCTGATAAAAACTTATATTGTGTTCTAAAATAACATAGTTTTGACCAAATACTTTTAACTCTTTTACGATTGATTGCCCAAATTTACCATAACCTAAAACAACAACATGGTTTTCTGTATCTTCTGAAACATTTTGAGTTTCAATAGCACCCATAATATCTTCAGGAATTAACGTGGCAGCTGCTTTTGATAAATTTTTTAAAATAATAGGAGTTAAAATCATAGATACAACTATCGTTACAATCAATATTTGAGAGTAAGTTGTGTCAATTAAACTTTGACTTCTTGCAAGTTCTAAAATAGCCAAAGAGAACTCTCCAATTTGAACCAATGATAAAGCTGTTTTAAATGCAACTCTTTTATTATCTTCAAATCTAACCAAGAAATATATAACTCCATATTTCAAAGCCATAACAAGAGGTAATAAAATAAGTAAAATCAATCCATAATCAAATATAACTTTGAAATCTATTTGCATACCAACTGTTATAAAAAATATCCCCAAAAGAATATTTCTAAAAGGTATTAAATCCGCTTCAACTTGATGTTTGAATTTGGTTTCAGCTATCATCATTCCAGCTATAAAAGCTCCAAGGGAATAAGAAAATCCAAAGTAATAAGCCAAATAAGCTGAACCAATAGCCAAAAGTAAAACAGAAGCTACAAATAACTCATCTGATTTTGTAGCTGATACATATTTTAAAAATGGCTCTAAAAG
>JBBITK010000012.1:0-23994 GCA_037440805.1 Arcobacter sp.
ATAATGCAAATCCCTAAAAAAAGGGATTTATATGGATTTTAAAAAAGTCCTCCCCAAAAACAACCCGCTGCGAAATATGCTTGATTAATACTCATAAAATCAACCTTATATTAATTTCCTATCTCTTTTTCATAAACAACTATTTTATTTCTACCACTATTTTTTGCTTTATATAGTGCCTCATCAGCTTTTTTAATTAAGGTTTCCATTGTATCAACATTTTCATAAGAAGAAATTCCTAAACTTATAGTTTTATTACCAACCTCTTCAAAATGAAAGTTTTCAACAGCTTTTCTTAATTTTTCTGCCAATATCAAAGCAGATTCACTTGTGGTTTGAGGGCAAATTATAATAAATTCTTCACCTCCAAATCTTCCTTGAATATCCGATTTTCTACTATTTTCAACAAGTATTTTAGCTAATTGAATTAAAACTTTATCTCCTATTAGATGCCCATAAGTGTCATTAACACTTTTAAAATAATCTATATCTATCATTATCATTGATAGTTGAGAAAAATGCCTTCTTTGGGATTCTAACTCTTTTTTCAAAAATTCATCAATCATTCTTCTATTATATAGACCTGTCAATTTGTCAATGGAAGCTACTTTTTCAAGCTCTTTTTTTGCTGTAATATCTACTCCTATTGAGACAAATACATCTTCATGTGTATCATTATCTATCTTAGGAATAATATGTTGTTCAAGCCAATAAGCCTGACCATTTTTCGCTATATTTTTAATTTCCCCATCCCAAATCTGTCCATTTTGAATTGTATTCCATAAATCTAAATGTTTATTTTTGTCCTCTTCAGGGTGTTTGATAATATTTATTTTTTTACCTATAAGTTCATCTTTTGTATATCCAGATGTGGCAACGAATGCCGAACTAACATCAATAATTGTAGTGTCACTTTTGGTTTTTGAAGTTATTACATATTTATCTATTATAGACGCAAATTCATTTAATCTATCATGGGCTTTTAAAAGAGCTACTTGAAGTTTGATTGGATTTTTAGAAATGACAATAGCTATAATTACACTCAAAAGAATAGTAACTACAAAAATCACTAAAAGAGTCTCTAATTTGTTATTTAACAACTGTTTTTCGTAGTTATCTTTTATTTTTAATATAAAAATAGCGTCATCGCCATTATTTAAAATATTCTCTATTGGAAAAGTATAAATACCCTCTTGATTTAGACCTTGAGGAAAATCTATTTTAATATCTCTTTTTATATTTTTGTATTTATTTAATGAAAATTGATTATCTGGATGTAAAATAAAATTATTATTTTTATCTATTATATAGTGTTCAAATATAGTTGATTTCCCAATGGAATTGAATATTTCATCTAAATTCATATTTACAATAAGCATACCATTAAAAACACTATCTTTGAAAAGTGGCATTGCTACCCTAAATGTTGGAACATAAGGAATCTCTATTTTTCCATTTTCAATATTTAAATCTATTTTTGAATACCAAATCTCTTGTTGCTTCATCATAGAAACAAACTGAAAATAATCCCTATTACTTTTATTTTGAAGCTTATCTTTGGGTACTAGAAAAGTTGTTTCTTCAGTTTTACCAGAATTAACCCGAATCATTTCTTGACCATCTTTTGAAAGCAATCTAATTTGAGAAATAGCACTTTGAGAACCAGCAACTGTAAAAAATATCTGTTCAAGTTCTTCTATACTATGATACTTATTTGTATCCAAAAATTCTAAAATAGTTTTATTTGTCGAGAGAGCTTTTATGGTATTTTCCATATTTGAAATAGAAGGCTTTAAAATGGTATCTATTTTTATTTGGAAAATCTCTTGTGCTTTTTTATCCCTATCAATTTTCATATCTTTGATTTGTAGCAAGTAGTTTGTGAAAGCACCAATAATCCCTATAAAAATTCCAAATCCAATAAAATAAATCATAAAATATTTTTTGAAATTCTTTTGAGTCATCTATCCGCCTATAAAAAAGTTATTTTGTAAAAAAAGGAGGGGATATTATCCTATTATCATATAATTACTACTTAAAATATTAATATAATTTTAAGTAATACTAAAGTTTTTTCTAAGATACAGGAATAATTATAACAAACTCTGCACCACTATATTTTTCCTCTTGATATTCAAACTTCACATTTGAAACACTTATACTACCTTTCATATGTGATTCCACAATCTCTTTTGTCATATATAAACCAATTCCTGTTCCACTAGAGCTACCTTTTGTAGTAAAATGTGCTTCAAAAACTTTATCAATAATCTCTTCAGGTATTCCACCTGCACTATCTTTTATCTTTATATACAACAACTCATTCTTTTCATAAATGTCAATAAGAATAAGTTTTCTTGTTCTAAACTCAAAACCTGTAAAAGCATCATAGGCATTATTTATAATATTTAGTAAAACTTGTACTAATTCGTTGGCAAAACCATGAATTCTAATATCTTGAAGATTTTCAATAACTTGAACTTCACTTTTTTTGGTTACTGATATTAAAAGTTTTTTAGTTTTAAAATATATATCCCTAACATTGAAAAACTCTTTTTGCTTATTGTCCCTTAGAAAACTTCTGAAATCTTCTATGGTTTCAGATAAAAACTTTGTTGAATCCATAATATTATCCATAACTTTGGACAGAGATTCATCATCTAAAATTTTCAACTCTTGCTGAACTTTTACAAAACTTGCGTTTGTACTAATAGCACTCAAAGGTTGTCGCCATTGATGTGCAATATTATCAAGCATTTGTCCCATAATAGCCATTTTTGATTGGTTATAGATAATACTTTGATTTTCTTTGTTTCTATCTATCTCCTCTTCAACCCTTTGTTGAAGTTCAGCATTTAAGTTTTCTAATTGAAGTGTTTTCTCTTTTACTTTATTTTCAAGTAGATTATTCAATTTCACAGCACTATCTATCTTGGTCTTTAAAATCACATTTTTATTGTTTAATTTAAAGAAATAATACATAGCCATAAATATTAATATAGAGAAAAATACAATAGAAAAAATAAAAAGATTTGAAGATAAAAATGAACCATTTCCTAAATAATCTAGTAAAACGAAAAATTCAGAATTTACAACTCTCTTTTTTATGTAATTGTTACTTTTAAAATCTACTCTTTTTAAATGATTAAAATTAAAGACCATATCATTAAAAACTATATATGTATTTGCTTTATCTTTTTGATTGATAATATAATTGTTTAGAATATCTCTAAAATTTAATTTGGAGAGTATAGTTCCAACTTTTTTATCATTTATAAAAATAGATTTCATAATATAAACATTTAGAACATCCCCTTTATGATTTACCAAAATCACTGGTTCTACATAGTTTGTATCTAGGAAATTTAAGATATCCCTATCAAAAATAACATCTTTTGAAATAATGCTGTTTTCACTATCAAAAATAGCAAGCTCGCTAAACATAGTATGTTGTTCTATTTTTTTATTTAAAAGAAACTCTCTTATCTCTTTATCCATTTTCACAATATTTGCTTTTAGTCCATATTTCATAGACATTCCTAAAGCTTTATTAGAAAAATAAGAGGTCAAAGTTTTACTATCTGATAAAATATTTATATGTTCTTTTGCAATAACCAAAGTATTATGTATAGAAGAAGATAAATTTATAATTCTTAATTCAGCCTCATTTTCTTCGTATTCCAATAACTTGTTTTTACCAAGAAATGCAATAAATACAATAAAAAGCAAATAAAATATAAATAAAATCGTAACAATTTTCACAGAACGATTATTATTTAAAATATTTGTGGTTCTACTCATTTTTTTTGTTTATCTCTTATTTAAAGAATTCTGCATAATAATCGAAAATAGATGGATAATATTTTTCTACTATTTTTGTATAAGTTCCATCTTTTTTAATTTTTGCAAAATATTTGTTAAATTCTGCCAACAATTCTGGAGAATCTTTTCTAAATGCAACACCCATCAACTGATCTTCTGAAACAGGACCAATTACTTTTATCTCTCCACTCCATTTTTCCAAAGCAATCATTGCATCTGGAACATCAAGTAAAGTTAAATCCGCTCTGTTTTCTATAACTGTTGGCACCATTTCAATAATGCTTTTTTCCTTAGCGTGAATTAAAACTTCACTTCCAATTTTATCTAAATCATACAATTTAGCATCAAGACAAGTATTTGGTCTTGTCAAAACTTTTTGGTTTTTCATAAGTGATTTTACACTTTTAATATCATCATTTAAAGAAGTAGTTGGTTCTATTGGTTCAATAGCTGATGTTGATTTTGCAATAAGCCAAACACTAGAAGGGAATGTTGGAGTAGAGAACTGCACAACTTCAGCTCTCCATGGTAAAATAGTCAAACCATTGGCAATCAAATCACCTTTTATCGTTTTTTTATCAGTCAAAATAATTTTGCTATCTTTATAAGCAACATTTTGTCCTGTTAGTTCTCCATAAATATCATCCCAATTTGAAGGAACATATACATATTTAACTCCTAGATGTTTTGCAAACCCTTTTATAAGTTCCACATCCAAACCATCGCCCAAACCTGTAACAAAATTTGCATAAGGAATACCCAAATGTCGCAACTCTCCAGAGGCTTTAATCTCTTTTAAATCCATAGCAAACAAAGAGTTTAACAACACAAAAAAGCAAAAGCTATTTTTAAAATATTTTTCATATAAGTCCTTATCTATTTTTTTCAAAAACCAAAGATATTGAGTTCACACAATGTCTTGTATTTTTTGAAGTAAATCCTTCACCTTCAAAAACATGACCCAAATGCCCACCACAAGTGGCACAAACTATTTCCACTCTTCTTCCGTCTGCATCCAAAACTCTTTTTACTGCATTTGGAATTTCATCATCGAAACTAGGCCAACCACAACCTGATTTAAATTTATCTTCAGATTTATATAAAGGCGAATTGCATTTTTTACAATGAAAAGTCCCTTTTTCATAGAAATCATTATATTTTCCAGAAAATGGATATTCTGTTCCTTTATTCTCAATTACTCTTTTCTCTTCAAGCGTTAATTCATTATATTTCATATAATTCCCCATTTTTTCAAGGTTATGAACATTATTAGTTAGTTTATCTAATTTACTTTAAAACTCTCTTCAATCATCACACTATTTTTGTATAAAATTTTTCCAATAAACTCATCATTAATTTCAAAAGAACCAACTCCATTTGGTGTTCCTGTCATCAAAATATCTCCATCTTCAAAAGAAATAAATGTCAAAACCTCTTTTATAATCTCAAAGGGTTTATTTATCATCATTGAATAATCACCTTTTTGCTTCAATTCACCATTTATGTATAACTCTATTGATAAATCTTCAATATTTCCATTAAAAGAGACAAATTTTGAAAAAACTGCTGAATTATCAAAAGCTTTTGCTCTTTCCCAAGGCAAACCTTTTTGTTTTAATTTTGATTGAACTTCCCTTAGAGTTAAATCCAAACCAAAGGCAACTGCACTAATTTTGTTATCTTCAATCAAGAATGATATTTCAGCTTCATAATGACAACTATTATGATTTATTGGAAATATTAATTTGTTACTAATTGCAGAATTTGGTTTTATAAAAAAAACCATATCCTCTGGAATTTCATTGTTTAACTCTTTTATATGGTCCATATAATTTCTTCCAATACAGACAACCTTTGAAGAAAATATCTCTTTATCATCTAATATTATACTTTTCAAAATATTCTCCTAATATTTTTCTATCAACTCTTTTATAATAACAGAAGTAATTCCCCAAATAACCTCTCCATCATATTTATAAACCCAAATTTTATGTCTTTTATTTCCCCATGGTTTTTTATAAGTATCAGGAAGCCCTAGTTCTTCCACTGGAAATAAAATCTCTTTATTTCCATTTTCATCAACTTTAAATGGCTGTATTTCATGGGATAGGGTGTACTCTTCTGGCTCATTTTCTTTAAAAAAAGATAGAGGAACAACAATAGTTTTTTCAACTTCACTATAATCTATCTTCATATTATCATAAGCTTTTTTCTTAATTCTTCCAACAAAAGGTTCAATAACTGTTCCAATAGGTGCAACATAAGTATCAAGTTGCCCAAGAATTTTTATATCCTCTTTTTTAATACCTAACTCTTCATAAGTCTCTCTAATAGCTGTATCTTCAAAAGTTTTATCAACACCTTTTTCAAATCCACCACCAGGGAAACAAATATCTCCACCTTGTCTTATATTGGCTGCCCTTTTTTGAAATAGTAGATGAAACTCTCCATCTATTTTTACAATAGGAATTAAAACAGCACTATTAAAAAATCTATATCTTCCTAAAACATTTGGGTGTTTTGGGAGATTTGATACTAATTTTTTTAAATTATCTTTTTTCATTAATTTTCCAAATTTTTTATAGCTTCAACCATAGTTTTTGCTATTTTTCTTAAATCTTCCTCTTTTATAGTGTAAGCAACTATTGAATAAAGTAATTTCCCAAAAGGTCTTAACCAAACCCCATTTTTTACACAATAGTCTTGAATCTTCTGACTATATATGTCATCTTTTAACTCTATTATTCCTATTGCACCTATGTTTCTCACATCTTTAACTAAAGGTAAATTTTTTGCATTTTCAAGCTCTTGAGAAAAGATATTTTCAATGCTCTTTACATTTTTTTCCCAATTTGACTCAAGCAATAAATCAATACTAGCATTTGCAACACTACAAGCCAAAGGATTTCCCATAAAAGTTGGTCCGTGCATTAAAACACCAATTTGTGAATTACTTATAACTTCACTAATTTTTGAAGAGGTAATCATAGCTGCCATTGTCATATAACCGCCAGTTAAACCTTTGCCAACAGTCATAATATCAGGAATAATATCTGCCCATTGTGTTGCAAACATCTTTCCAGTGTGACCAAAACCTGTCGCTATTTCATCAGCAATAAATAAAATATCATACTTTTCACAAAGCTTTTTTGCCTCTTTTAAATAGTTTGGATTATATATTCTCATACCTCCAGCTCCTTGAACAACTGGCTCAACTATAAATCCTGCTATCTCTTTGTGATAAATTTCAAATTTCTCTTTCAAATCCTCTAAAGCTTCACTAAAATCACTTTCAAATCCCATATTTGGTTCTTTTACAAAAATATGTTGAGGCAAATAAGAACCATAAATAGAGTGCATAGAGTTTGTTTGGTCACAAACACTCATAGCTCCCAAAGTATCCCCATGATAAGCGTGATTTAAAGCTATAAATTTATACTTTTCTAATCCCTTTGCTTTTTGATATAAAATAGCTGTTTTTAGGGCTACTTCAACACTAACAGAACCACTATCACACAAAAATACTGCGTCTAAATTTGTCAGTTTTACAAGCTTTTCACAAAGTTTTGAAGCTTGTTCATGTGCTAAGCCACCAAACATAATGTGAGGCATTATATCTGCTTGATTTTTCAAAGCTTGGGTTAATTTTGGGTGATTATATCCGTGAATTGCACTCCACCAAGAACTCATTCCATCTATTAATTCAGTATCATCATCTAAAAAAATTGTTGTTTTATCTGTCTTTTTTACGGGTAAAATTTTTGTTTTTGAAGGAAGGGAGTTATAAGGGTGCCATGTGTATTGTCTATCTAAATCTATCCAGTTCAATGGTTATCCTAAGAATAAAAACCTATGAAGTTTTTACTTCATAGATATTTATATAATTTTTAATGTAAGAAGTGTCTAATTCCTGAGAAATATAAAGCCATACCATATTCATTTGCAGCTTCGATGATTTCATCATCTCTTATGCTTCCACCTGGCTCAATTACACATTTAACACCAGCACTTGCAGCTGCATCTATGCTATCTCTAAATGGGAAAAATGCTTCAGAAGCTAATACAGCTCCTGTTACATCAATACCCATATCTTCTGCTTTTCTTAAAGCTGCTTTTGAAGCATCAACCCTTGAAGTCATACCCATACCAACAGCAACCATTGCAGAATTTTTTACATAAACAACACAGTTAGATTTTGTTAAAGATGCTATTTTATATGCTATTTCCATATCTTTTACTTCTTGCTCAGTTGCTACTCTTTTTGATTTAAGTTCAGCATTTCTTACTTCATCTTCTTTTACAAAGTCAGCATCTTGATATACAAATCCACCATCAACTCTTTTGAAGTCAATTAAATCATTTGCAAGTTCTAAAAACTCAGTCCCTTGCTCAAATAGTTTGATTCTTTTTTTGCTTTCAAATACTTCAATAGCCTCTTTTGTAAAACCAGCTGCAAATACAACTTCTAAGAAAATTTCGTTCATTTTTTCTGCTAATGCTTTATCAACTGTCCCATTAACTGCTACCACTCCACCAAAAGCTGAAACTGGATCACATTTTAATGCTTCAATATAAGAATCTAAAAGAGTATCTTTAATAGCAAAACCACAAGGATTTCCATGTTTTACAATACAAACAGCTTTATCTTTTCCAAACGCAGCAGCAATTCTCGCAGCTCCTGAAATATCACCCATATTGTTAAAACTTGCTTCACCTTTTACAGTTTTAAATTTATTAGAAAACTGTGCATCAAACTCATATAATGCACCTTTTTGGTGTGGATTTTCTCCATATCTTGTATCAAATACTTTAGAACCAACGATAAATTGTTTTGCTCCAAATCCACCATTAAATCTTTTGTTCATATAGTTTGCAATCATAGAGTCATAAGCTGCTGTATGCTCATAGGCTTTTATCATCATATCTCTTCTAAATTCTACTGTATTAGTGTCATTTTTAAGATTATTTAAAACTAAATCATAATCAGCAACATCAGTTACTATAATAACTGAATCGAAGTTTTTAGCAGCACTTCTAACCATCGCTGGTCCACCAATATCGATATTTTCTATAATCTCTTCAAAATCATCAGTTTTTTCAATAGTTGCTTTAAATGGATATAAATTTACACACACTAAATCAATACCTTCAACACCAAGCTCTTTAGCTTGATCAAGATGAGATTGTTTATCTCTTCTATGTAAAATTCCACCGTGAATATATGGGTTTAGAGTTTTAACTCTTCCTTCAAAACACTCTGGAAATTTTGTAACTTCATTTGCTTCAATTACAGCTATTCCAGCATCTTTTAATTTACTATAAGTACCACCTGTACTAATAATTTCATATCCTAATTTCACTAACTCTTTAGCAAAATTCTCAACACCACTTTTATCACTAACACTGATTAATGCTCTCATTTACACTAGCCCTTAATAATTGTATTTATTTGTTAAACGGGATTATATAAAACTATTAGTTAAGTTACGATTATTTGAAAAATAGGGAGTTTGGAAAACCCAAAAACTAGTAGTTTTTAGATTTTCTCATTTGTAGTAGTTCTCTTTGAACAGAGATATTTATCTCTTCATTTGCTTCAAAATTCAATGAATAGTTTCTTCCATCATAATCAACAGAATTTAATATAATTTTCATAGCTTCAAGTCTAGCTAAATGTTTATCATCACTTCTTACAATATGCCAAGGTGCAGATCTTGAAGATGTTCTTCTAAGCATCTCATATTTTTTTTCTGAAAATTCATCCCATAAATCTTGAGCTTGCATATCAACTTCGGAGAATTTCCATTGTCTTAATGGGTCATGAATTCTTCTATCAAATCTTCTTTTTTGTTCCTCTTTTGAAACAGAAAAATAAAGTTTAATCAAAATCATTCCTTGTCTTACTAAATCTTGTTCAAAATTTACAATATCTTCCATAAAGATTTCATGCTCTTCTGGAGTACAAAAACCAAAAATTGGCTCAACCATAGCTCTATTGTACCAACTTCTATCAAATAAAACTATCTCTCCACCTGTTGGGAAATGTGTAATATATCTTTGTAAAAACCATTGATTTCTTTGCGTTTCATCAGGTTTTCCAAGGGCAACAACCCTATAATGTTTATTATTCATATATCTAGTAATTCTTCTAATAGCTCCACCTTTACCTGAAGCATCTCTACCTTCAAAAAGAATAATCATTCTTTTATTCTCTTTTTCAAGGTAATCTTGAAGTTTTATTAACTCTATTTGATATTTTTTTAACTCTTGTAAATCATAAATCTTTTGAATACCCTCTTCTAAAACCTGTGGGTCAAGTTTTCCATAATCTCCTAAAATTGCTTTTAATTTTTGGTTCTCTTCTAAAAGTTTTTGTGTCTCTTCACTTTTTTCTATTTTTTCTTTTTTTGGAGGAGTTACTTTTGCTTTTTTCTCTTGAATTTGAGTTACTATACTCTCTTTAAATTCATCCATTAATTTTATCGCTTTTTCTTCAGTTAATTTATTTTTAATTGTATAACCCAAAACTTTTACATATCTTTTTTTATCATATTGAAATCTTGCTATATATTTTTTACCAAATTTTGAATCTTCTTCTTTTGAAATATATAAACCACTAAAATCTGTTTTCTCAAAATCATTTAAATCCATTAATTTACCTTTGCAAATTTATTATCTTGTTCCATATTTTCTATCTCTTGGGTACCACTTATCAAAATATTACTATCTATTTTAAACTCTTCTTTTTCAATCTTTTGTGGGTACTCAACATTTAACAAAATATGTTTTATACAATTTAATCTAGCTTTTTTCTTATTATCACTTCGTATTACCGTCCACGGTGCTATTTCAGTATTTGAAGCCATCAACATAGAAAATTTAGCAGTTGTATATTTATCCCACAAATTTTGAGATTCTTTATCTACGGGAGATAGTTTATACTGTTTCAAAGGGTCTACTTCTCTTTTCTTGAATCTTCTTAATTGCTCTTTTTTGGATACTGAAAAGTAAAATTTCATCATTATAATTCCAGATTTCACAAGCATTTTTTCAAATTCTGGAACTTCTCGTAAAAATTCATGATGCTCTTCAGCTGTACAAAATCCCATAACAGGCTCAACACCTGCTCTGTTGTACCAACTTCTATCAAAAAGTACAATCTCTCCTGCACTTGGTAAATACTGAGTGTATCTTTGAAAATACCATTGAGTTTTTTCTATATCACTTGGCTTTTCCAAAGCAACGACTCTAGCACCCCTTGGATTTAAATGTTCAGTTATTCTTTTGATAGTTCCACCTTTTCCAGCGGCATCTCTACCCTCAAAAATTAGTAATACTTTCAAACCTTTATCTTTAACATGATTTTGAAATTTTAAAAGTTCAATTTGAAGTTTTTTTAATTCCTCTTCATACTCTAAAGTCTCTTTTTTTACCCATATTTGAACCATATTTTCCAAAAGTGTTTTTTCTTCTTTTCCCATCTATTATCCTAAGAAAGTCTTACTTTATAGTCATCATATCCATAATTTTTTACAATTTGGTAACAATTCTCATCTTTTTTGATAACTATAGAAGGTAATTTAATACCATTAAATGTAGTAGTTTTTACCATTGTATAATGAATCATATCTTCTAAAATGATTTTATCTCCAACCTCTAAAGGTTTATCAAATGAGTAATCACCAATAATATCTCCAGCTAAACAAGTATTTCCACCAAGTCTATATGTGAACTCTTTTTCATTTGCAATTCCAGAATTTCTTATCATTGCTCTATATGGCATAGCAAGAGTATCTGGCATATGAGCTTCTGCACTTGTGTCTAAAATAGCTAAATTCATACCATTTTTCACAACATCTAAAACAGTTGCTACAAGGTATCCAGTTTGCCAACCTACAGCTTCACCTGGCTCCATATATACTTTTAAGTGTGGATATCTAGCTTTAAAATCTTTTAAAAGTTTGATTAGCCCTTCCACATCATAATCAGCTCTTGTGATATGATGACCTCCTCCAAAATTTACCCATTTTAACTTATCAAAGTATTGACCAAAGTTTTTTTCAAAAGATGCTAATGCACCTTCAAGAGCATCAACATTTTGTTCACAAAGTGCATGAAAATGGAAACCATCTAAAAACTCTAATTGTGACTCATCAAAATTTGCTTTTGTTATTCCTAATCTTGAGTTTGGAGCACAAGGATTGTATAAATCAACTTCAACAGATGAATATTCAGGATTTAATCTAACACCTAAAGATGTTTTACCATAAGCCTTATCTTTATATCTTTTTAACTGATTAAAAGAGTTAAAAACTAGATGATTTGAAATAGAGATAATCTCATCTATCTCTTCATCTTTAAAAGCAGGACTATATGTGTGAACTTCTCCACCAAACTCCTCTTTTGCCAAAATTGCTTCGTGAAGTCCAGAAGCACAACAACCTTTTAAATATTTTTTACATAAATCAAATGTTGAGTGCATAGCAAAACCTTTTAAAGCTAAAAGGATACTAATTCCTGATTCATCTTGAACTCTTTTTAAAAGTTTTAGATTTTTTTCTAACAAACTCTCTTCACAAACAAAACTAGGACTTGGAAGTTTTTCAAAACTATCAACTATTGTATAATTATTCTTCATATGGTTCAAAATCTTCTTTCTTTACACCACAATCAGGACATTCCCAATTTTCTGGTAAATCTTCAAATGCAGTTCCTGCAACAATTCCACTATCAGGATCACCAATAGCTGGGTCATAAATATAATCACAAGCTGTACAGATATATTTTTTCATAATAATCTCCTTCAAAATGTTTCATTTTTCTTAGTTTTGTTTTTTAATTAAGCCTAAAAAATAGTTATCTTTTAGAAAATTCAAGGCTTGAAAAATTTTATGAGAGAAGTTTACTAATTGTAAATGACTCTCATATAAATTTTTTGTAAACGAAGAATTTACAAAAGAGAATTATTTTGCATCAAGCTCTAAAATTTTCCAAGGTAAACCTTGTGTCATCAACTCATCCATAAACGGTTTAGCATCAAACTCTTCTATATTAAATACTCCTTGATTTTTCCAAACACCTTTATATAAAAGTTTTGAACCAATCATAGCTGGAACTCCAGTTGTATAAGAAACTGCTTGAGCTCCTGTCTCTTTATAACACTCTTGGTGGTCACAAACATTGTAGATGTAAACTTTTCTTGGTTTTCCATCTTTGATACCTTCGATAATACATCCAATATTTGTTTTTCCAACAGTTCTTGGTCCAAGTGACGCAGGATCAGGTAAAAGAGTAGTTAAAAACTCGATTGGAGTAATCATCATTCCTTTATGTTCAACTGGCTCAATACCTAACATTCCAACATTTTGTAAACAATTCATATGTTGAATATAAGCATCACCAAATGTCATAAAAAATCTAATTCTTTTTAAACCTTTGATATTTTTTACAAGTGATTCTAACTCTTCATGATAAAGTAAATATGATGGTTTTACTCCAACTTCTGGATAATCATGATCTACTCTAATTTCTAATGGAGTAGTTTCAATCCACTCTCCATTTTCCCAATATCTACCATTTGCACTTACTTCTCTTAAGTTGATTTCTGGGTTGAAGTTTGTAGCAAATTTGTATCCGTGATCTCCTGCATTACAATCCATAATATCGATAGAATGAATCTCATCAAATAGATTTTGTTGAGCATATGCACAAAATACTCCAGTTACACCTGGGTCAAATCCTGAACCTAAAAGTGCCATAATTCCAGCATCTTTAAATTGATTATCCCTTGCCCATTGTAATTTATACTCAAATTTTGCTTCATCTGGATGCTCATAGTTTGCTGTATCAACATAATCAACTTTACATTTTGTACAAGCATCCATTATTGTTAAATCTTGATATGGTAATGCCACATTTAAAACTAATTTTGGATTTACTTTTTCGATTAATTTTACTAACTCATCAACATTATCAGCATCAACTGAAGCCACATCAATTTGAACACCTTGATTTTTTAAAATATCAGATGCTATTGCTTCACATTTAGAAACTGTTCTTGAAGCAAGAGTAATCTTTTCAAAAGTATCAATATTCATCGCACACTTAACTGTTGCAACTCTACTAACACCACCAGCACCAATAATTAAAATACCTTTTTTACTCATATACAAACTCCACACATATATTTTTATGTAGATATTATACCCTTTTAAGTTTATAATAAAATATAGGCTTTGAAAAATTACATTTTGGAAACAAGTTAAATCAAGTTTTAATGGTTTAATTAGTATGATTCGCTTTTAATATTCGGGGATGATTTGGCTTCGATTGGAGACTCGAGGATTAGTTGCATGTAGGTCTGAACCGCCTTAATAAGTTCAAAATTTTTAGACGCAAACAATACAAATTACGCTCCTGCTTACGCTAAAGCTGCGTAAGTTAACAATCCGACTCGCCTAACGGCTTGAGTCTAAGGAGGTTCACTCAGTAGATTCTATCTATGCTGATTATAGTGGACTCACCCAGATAGATTATCTTTGAGGGATTGATTGAATCTCAGGGAGAAATTTTAAATCTTAGTTTAATAGTTGCTTTTGGAAGTTGTGTTGCTATTAAATGAAATTTTACAACTTTGCTAAACATGTAGACGCTAGTAGTAGAGGTTTCAAGACTGCGGTTCGATCCCGCACATCTCCACCAATTTTATACACAATTTTCCACTTCTTTTCATTAAATAATTCATTAATTTTACTATTATAAAATGTTTCTTTAATAAACCTGATAACTCTTTGTTTAACATAATATTTAGTCTATAATAAACTAAAGCTGATTTAATTTGTTGAGATTTTAATTTTACTTCTTTGGTATAAAATAAGAATATAAGAATTATACTTACAGAAATTAGAAGATTTTCTATTTAATAGAAAATCCTCTCTAATTCCTAATATAGAAAGTTTTTTAGGATCAATTTTCCTAATTATTTTTTAATATTGCTATTATTTCTTCGTTTAATTTATCTAATTCTTTTTGCTTGATTTCTTTTGTCTCTTTTGTTTGTTTTACATCTTCTGCATTTACATAATTAAAAACAAAACCTGCTAATAATATTGATACAAATACCTTTTTCATTTATATTCCTTTGTTCTTTAATACATTTATTCGGAATTTTAACTCTATTAAACTTAATAAGTAATTACATTATCAATTAATCCTATAATAAATTATTTGATTTTAGTTTGATAATTGTTTTGTTTATAACAAGCTATATTTTTTATGAATATTTTTATATTATAAGTAACTAAATTTGTTGTGTTTTGAAGGAATGTTTTTTATATAAGATAAATTATTTGCTAAAATTAAAACTCTTATTTTTATTGTATAAGAGTTTTTAGTTTTATAATCTATTTTTCACTAAATGCATACTGTTTAGTTTTGATTATAGGTTTTAATAAATATGTTAGAACTGATTTTTGACCAGTTATTATATCTGCACTTCCTCTCATCCCAGGTATTATGTGTAAAACTTTACTATCCTTGGATTCTAAATAGTTTTTTTCACTTTTTATATAAACTAAATAGTATGTTTTATCTTTATCTATAGTTGAATCTGGAGAAATTTTTTCAATCTTTCCTTTTAAAGAACCATAAATTGTGAAATCATATGCTGTAAATTTTATTGATACTTCAAGACCTGATGTTAAAAATGCTATATCTTCTGGATTTATTCTTGTTTCAATTAAGAGTCTATCTTCACTTGGAACAATTTCAACTAAATCCATTCTTGGTTGAACACTTCCTCCAATGGTATTAACAAATATTTTTTTGATATATCCACTAACTGGAGCTGTTATAGATGTTCTATTCACTTGATCTTCTAAAGCTCCTGTCTCCTTTGATATTGCATTTAATTTTGAAGAAACATCGCTATAATTTTTTTGTGATTCATATATAAAATCACTTTTCACACCTAAAATTCTATTTTCTGCTTCTTTTATCATAGAATTTATTTTTCGTAATGATAATTTTGCTGTTTCTAATTCATCTTTTACAGAATTAATTTCTCTTTCTAATTTCAAATATTCTACTCTTGAAACAATACCTTTTTCAGCCAAAGGCTGTATCATTTCTCTCTCTTTTGAGATTAAAGACAAACTATTTTGCAAAAATTTAATATTTGAATTTATTGCTTCTTTTTCTTTTAGTTTCTGATCTAACTGATCTTCAGCTACTTTTATCTTTGATTTGAATTGCTCTTTATTTGTTATATATAAATCGTACTCTTTTTTTGATAATGCGTCATCACTTTCAATAACAAAATCTTTTTGATTAACCTCAGCAAACAATCTTTTTTGACGAATTTTTAGCTCATCAATTTCATCAACATTTTTTTCATAAACAGAAGAGTATTGTTTATTCTCAATTTTTAGTAAAACATCTCCTTTTTTTACCAAATCACCCTCTTCCACTAATATTTCTTTTACTATACCACCTTCAAAATTTTGTACTATTTTATTTTGTCCATAAGGAATTACTTTGGCTTCTCCTCTTACTAATTCATTTACTTTAGTAAAATATGCCCAAATTATAAAACTTAAAATCAAAGCAGCTATTATATATAGGATTATTTTAGAACTTTTTGGCTCTTCTTCAATCAATACCTGAGAGATAGAATTTGCAAAATCTTTATATTTATCTTTCATTATTTTCTTCCCATTAATTGATTTAATACCTGCTCTTTTGCTCCATCTAATACTATGTTGCCTTCATCCATAACAATTATTCTATCAACAAGTTGCAACATAGAGTTTTTATGTGTGATTAAAATCAATGTTTTATTCAAAATCTCATCTTTTAAATCATTAATCATTTTAGATTCCGTCATACTATCCATACTATCAGTTGGCTCATCTAAAAGTAATGTTGTATAATTCCCCACTATTGCCCTTGCCAAAGATATAGCTTTTTTCTGACCACCTGAAAGAGTATCTCCCCTTTCTCCTATATTTAAATCAAAGCCTAAAGGATGAGAGTTTATAAAATCTAGTAACTGTGCTTTTTTTGTAGCTTCTATTAAAATCTTATCATCAGCATTTGGATGTTTATATAAAATATTTTCTTTCATGGTACCATTAAATAAAATAGCTTCTTGTGATACATATGCTAAATTTTTTCTCACATCTGCTGTTTCAATTTGTTTTAATTCAACACCATCAACTATAATTTCACCTTCATTTGAATCATAAAGTTTCATCAATAATTTTAAAATAGTAGATTTTCCAGAACCCATTTTTCCAATAATTGCAACTTTTTCACCTTGTTTTATTTCAAATGAAATGTTATTTAGAATTTTTTTATTTTCATTATAAAAGAAATTAACATTTCTAAATTTAATATCTCCATTTATCTGTTTTTTGTGAATAGATATTTTATTTTCTTCTTTTTCTTCTGGTAATTTCATAATCTTATCTAGCATCATAAAAGAAGCTTTAGCTTGTTCATAACTACTTATCAATGAAGCAAATTGTCCCATTGGAACTATCGCCCTTGAAGATAAAATAGCAGCAGCTATCAATCCACCTAATGTTAAATCGTGATTAGATATTTGATACACACCAACAATAACTACTGCAACTGTTGAAAATTGAACTAAAAATCCATTTACATTTGATATAGAAGTTGATAGCATTTTTGTTAATAATGCTTTTTTAGAAATATCAGCTGTTGTCTCTTCCCATTTCCATCTAAGATGTCCAGAAGCACCCAAACTTTTTATTGTTTCTAAGGCATTTAAACTCTCTATTAAAATACCATTTTTATGTGAAATGGCTTCATTTGCAGATTCTATACTTCTAAAAAGAGGTTTTTTTATGATTATTGAATATAAAAGAATCATCACAATAAATAAAATAGGAATTAATACTATTGTTCCTGATATATATAAAATTGCAACTAAAAATAAAACAACAAATGGTAAATCTACTAATACAGATATGGTACTACTTGAAAAGAAACTTTTTATTTGTTCAAAATCTTTTATATTATTTGCAAAACTTCCTGTGTATTTTGGTTTATGAGAAAGTTTCATATTTAAAATTTTGTCAAAAATTTTTGAGGAGACTATAATATCTATCTTCTTTGAGACTATATCTATATAATAAGCCCTAACAAATTTCACTATAAAATCAAATACATAAATTATTACAACACCTATTGACATAGCCCAAAGTGTCTCTTGTGCAAAATTTGGCACAACTCTATCATATATATTCATCACATAAAAAGGAGAAAATAACACAAATATATTAATCAAAATAGAACTAATTATAATATCTTTGTATGTGGATATATTTTTTTTAACTGTACCAAAAAACCAATGGTTATTATCATGTTTTAAAGTATAGTTTTCAACATCCAAATCAAAATACTCTTTTTTCAAAATTATTAATTTGTCAGCATAAAACTCCTCAAAAGTTTCAAAACTAAGCTCATCTTTTATATCTATAATATCTTCATTTAAAACATAAACTTTTCTATTTTTCAAATCGATTTTTTCAATTATTATAGTTGTATTATTTTTTAGAATCGCGATTGCTGGTAAAAGTAAAGGATTTATCTCTTCAAATCTTTTTTCTAAAATTTTTGATTTAAATCCTGCTTTTAAAGTCAAAGAAATCAGTAAAGGTTCATCTTTGTAAGTAGAGAATAAATCTGGTATTGATTCATCATTTTTTAAAGGAAAGCCTTCTATTAAACTATTTTCACTAACAGTCTTATGATAACTTTTAAAGAAGTAAAGCAAATTTTTGAACAATGACTCATTTAAAACTCTATTTTTATTTATCTCCATCTTTACTTCTTCTTTTTTTTAATCTATATATTTTTTTGTTGATAAGTTTTGATTGATATCTTTCACAAAAGCTTGATATAAATCTCCCGTAGATTCTAAAATTCTAAATTTAGAAGTCAAAATATCATACTTGTTATTTATTAATTGAATTTTTATACTATTAATCTCATCTTGAATATCTAGTAAATCTATTAATGTCACTCTTCCCAATTTAAACTCTTCAAAATATGCTTCTCTACTAGATTCTGTATATTTTTGATAATCTTTTTGATACCCTATTTGATTAATCAACATTTCATGTGTATTCCAAGCCAAATCCAAAGACTCTTTTAAATCAGAAATTAGTTTATCTTTGTGTGCATATTCATAATTTAGAAGCTTTCTATATTTCTCTTTTTCAGCTAAATCACTTCCTCCATTATATAAATTATAGTTCATTACCAACATTGCACTAGTATCTGACTCTTTACCATCAACTGAACCATTTTTATTTGAAAATCTTGAAGCTTCTAACTCTAAATCAACTGTTGGATAATCTTTTCTTTTTACATATCCAATATTCTCTTTTGCTACATTTATATCGTGATTTAAAACAATTATAGAAGGATTATTTTCTAGTGCTTTTTTCATAGCTTCATCAAAGTTTTTTGGTAATTCATATTTAAATTCAGGAGCTACCAAATCTTTTACATCAACACTTCTTCCCAAAGCTTTTTCAAATTTAATTTTTGCATCCATAAAATTACTTTTTGCAGAAATATTATTTGAAATTGCAAGGGACAATCTTCCTCTTACCCTCTCTACCTCTGAAGTTTTTCCATAACCTTTATCAAATCTCTCTTCGATTTTTTCTTTTATTTTTTGATGAACTTTTATATTCTCTTCAGTTATCAAAAACATATTGTAATACTTGATATAATCAATATAAGCTCTTATTGAAGATTTCATCTGAGATTGTGTAACTTCTAAATATTTATAGTAAGCACCTTTTGTTCTTTCTATATCTCTATTTACAGCATGCTGTGTTCCAAATCCATTGAAAACATTTTGAACAAGTTTTAGGGATGCTTCTGATTCATCATATTTATCTTTATTGATTGGGTCATAAGTTTTTGTATTTTTTTTACCAGATTTTCCCACCAAATCAAGTGTTGGTAAATATCCAGATTTTGACATATCCACATCATGATTTACTGATTCATATTGATGTAATCTCTCTTGTATTGATGGATCTTTTTGAATAACTTCACCAAGCATTTGATCTAATGTAAATTTTTCACCGGCATATGAAAATGATACTAACATACATGATAGTGCTATACTTTTTAAAATTTTTTTATTAAACATTTTTTCTCTCCTCTTTATTTTCTTATTAAACTATTGAAACTGAAATATCTTTATCTATTTTCAAAGATATAGAATTATCACCACTATTGATATAATTATTGTAAGTTGAATCTGTTGAAGCTAAACTCCATATTTTCCCTGTTTCACTTTTTAAACTCACTGTATCATCCACTCCAGCTGTTGCACCATTTCCATCTCCAAAAATTGTTAAAAGATGATTGCTATCTGTAATATTTAAAATATCTTGTAGTTTGATATTGCTTAAATCATTAGTTGTTGATGAATTTGTCATATCAATTTTTTCTATATTTTTTATAGAATTTGTATATGAATCAAAATCTATATCGATTCCATCTCCTAAAATTAAAGTATCAGTTCCAGCACCACCATCAATGACTTTATCTGTTGAATCAAATACTATATTACTATCTAATTCATAATCTAAAGAGGTATTAACTGTACCATTTCCAACTGTAATAGTTGTAATACCACTATCACTATCTCCTGTTGCATCAGTTATGTCATATCCAAATTTCATTTGGAATGTATCGTTGTAACTTATACTTCCTATTGATTCAATTCCCAATTTAAATGAACTACTATTTCCAGCTAAAAATTCAACACTAGTAATGGGATTCCCCGTTTTACTTCTAACCGTATATTCTAATTCACTTGTATAATCATTGTTTTGAGTTAATAATATATTTTCTCTTCCAGCTATAGTTACTACGGTTATGTATAATTCATCTCCTGATTTTGCACTATCAAAATTGAATAGTTTGATATTCATTTCTGATATTTGATTTGCAGAGGTATTCCCTCCACCATCATAAACTCCTGATGTTGTAGCAAAATCAAAAATCAACTGCTGTCCTGCATTCATATTATTACTATCAACACCTATATAATAGTTATTTGTGTTTACTGTATGTTCTGCATCTGTATTAAATGTATTATTAATTTCATCATATGTATCTTCAATTAAATTATGTGCAACAACTAATGCATCAACATAAGAACTTGAATTACTATCTGTAAATTTAAATATTCTATAATCTTGGTTTCCACCACCAGGTAAAACAATATCTCCATCAAGCATATTAGCTACACCAAGAAGAGTACTTCCTTGAGTATAATTTAATGTAGTTCCATTTGAAGCTGCCATTGTAATAGTTGTAGTAAAAATAGTAGTTGCACCATTATCGATAGTTCCCGTTACAGTATGAGTTGCATTATCAAATGTAACAACTACCTTTTGTCCATTTGCATATAATTCTGGAATTTGAGTTTTTGATGCATCCCATGAAAATAGATTTGTTCCATCCCCATAAGTTGTATCAATATTTGATCCATTTGTATTAGCATTTCCATTTGTAACCATCAAAGTTTGATCACCAATTAAAGGCAATAAATTTGTATTAGTAATTGTTATAGAATCTGTTATATTTGAAGAAGTTGAACTTCCATCTATTGAGTGAACAGTAGAAGTTAAAGTAAAACTTGTTGATGTTGTAGTAATAGTCAATCCACTAAGTTGTGCTTGGGTAAATGTCCATGTTCCATCATTGTTATTTGTTCCGCTATTAAAAGTAGCACCTGCAGGAACCCCTGAGATAGTAACATTACTTAAACTTTCAGATCCATCAATATCTATTAAAGCATTTGAAACATTTATATTGTAAGTGTAATTTGTAGTTACTGGACTTGTTAAAACTATATTATCTGGTATTACAGTTTTATTACCTGTAGTATCCATATTTGCGATTACTATTGCATTTGCCGTACTATTAGCAGGTAAAGTGGCTGTCCATGTACCAGAAGATAATGTAAATGTTGCAACTGTTGTTACAGTTGAACCATTTAGATTTACAAAATATACAGCTTTTGAAGCCCCTGAACCCGTATCTGTAAAAGTTAAACTATATGTTCCAGCACTACTTAAAGAGGATAAACTTTTAATCATAAAACGCTTAGGATCAAGATTTATTCCAGTTGCAATCGCTGTTGAAGATGATAAGGTATACGATGTTCCACTAGAATAAACAGCTGTTCCACTATTATCTTTCCATGTACCATTATTTGTTGCTGATAAATCATCATTAATTAGTGTTGATGATGCTGTTGATGTTTGTTTATTATTTGCATCTATTGAAATAATAGGTGTATCTGCATTTGCATAAACTGTAACATCAGCAGTTCCCGTTACTGATAATCCAGAAGCTGTATATGTTTTAATGTAACCAAAACTATCACTTCCAGAAAAATCTGTATTTGGAGTATAAATTAGATTATTTCCACTTTGAGTTACACTACCATTTGCTCCTTGTCCAACAATAGTATAAGTATAATCAGAAGTTGAAGTTAGTGTTACACTATTTGAATATGATGATAATAAAGCATCATCACCATTTTCATACACATTTAAAGTTACTTTATCAATTACAGTTGTTGTAACATTTACACTTTTAGTTGAAATCTCCACATCTGTTGTAGTAGCTACTAAAGTAATTGTTTCATCTGATTCTGCAACTCCATCATTTGATGTTTGTGTTCTAATAAGTACCGATGGTGTTGTGCTAGCACTTCCAGGTATTGTTACACTAAAATTAGAAATACTATTCCATGTAAGTCCATCATCAGTTGAATATTCATAATTTTGAGAATAATCTGTTCCCATTGTAGCAGTTCCACCACCACCTAGTGTTACTATAGTTGAAGTCGATTTTGGAGAACTTAAACTTAACTCAAATACTGCATAATCTCCTTCAGTTATATATGGTTTTGTGTCTATTACTAATGAAGGATAATCATTTACAGTTGTATTTCCTGTAGCAGTTATATTTGCCATATCTGTATTCACACCACCGTTTATGGTAGCGGTCAAAGTTAAATTCTCTGCATTATCTGCAACAGAATCTTTCAAAGTAACTACTTTTATTTCAACTGAAGTTTTACCAGTAGCTATTGTAACTTGATTTCCTGTAGCTTCTACCCATGACCAAGTACCATCAAGAGCCACATTTTTATAATAAAGTGTTGTATTATAATCTGCAGCTGTTGCAGTTGCTTGATTTGTTCCTTGAGTTGATGAAACATCACCTCCAACTGTCAAATCAAGTAGTGTAGTCGAATTTCTTGTTGAATCTAAACTAATCGTAAAAATAGCTGATTTTCCTTCATCAACAGGAAGTGGATTTGATACATTTAAAGTATTTCCAATATTATAAGTTATTGTATTTGCTGTACTATCATACGCTGTACCATCACTTACTTCAAACCCAAAAGTATCATAAGGAACACCTATACCATTTGTTGCTGGTTTAAATACCAAATAACCATTATCTATTTCTGTTTTTGTAATTACTTGATTTAAAGTAACATCTACCCAAGATGTGCCATCAAAATATAACAGAGTTCCAGCTGTTTCAAGGGTAGTGATTTTCACTCCAGCAAAAGTATCATTATCAGCATCACTGTAACCAAAATCACTTACAGTCAAAATATCAGTTGTATTTTTTGCTAAAATAATTGTTTTATCACTACCTATTGGAGCAGTGTTTGACTCTTTTATTGTTCCTATACCAATACTATCAATAATAGTACCACCAGTAGATGGACTACTTAATGTAACAGTAAAAGTATCATCTCCTGTATCTCCACTTGAGTCTACAATTAATGGAGCCGTTAAAACTATTGTTTGAGTAAATACGCCTGTTGGAAATGTTAATGTATCACTTAAAGTACCTGTAAAATCTTCATTTTCTGCTGTGTTACCAGATTCAATAGTAACTGCATAATTTATAGTTTGAGAAACTTCCGCATCTCCAACTCTTGTTACTGTAAATGTTATAGTATTACCTTCATAAACTATTACATCATTTACACTAAATTTTGTTATATCGTTATCTACTGAACTATCGCTATCATCTCCATCTAATCCTGTTCCATCATCTGTGATTGTTCCACTTGCTGTATCA
>JBBITK010000012.1:24094-44350 GCA_037440805.1 Arcobacter sp.
CTATTCTACTTCCCTCTTCTACTACTCCATCTGACAATGTTAATGTTGGTTTGTCATTATCTACACTTGAACCTAAATCATCTCCATCTAATCCTGTTCCATCATCTGTGATTGTTCCACTTGCTGTATCACTATCTGTTATATAACTTGATGTTGCATTTCCCAAAAGTGTAAATGTCTCACTTCCCTCATATACATTATCACTTGTTGTTGGAATATTTATATTAAAGCTTGTTATTCCAGCTGGTAGTGTAAATTTTCCATTTGTATCTACAGATAATGTATGCTCTGTTCCATCATTATATGTTACTGTCCATGTTGTTTTATCTTGACTAAAATCACTTGTCTCTGCTGTTCCTAGTGTTGTTGAAAGTGTTATCTCTTCTGCATATTCACTCCCATTTGAAAGAGTCCCTACAAATACTATTCTACTTCCCTCTTCTACTACTCCATCTGACAATGTTAATGTTGGTTTGTCTGATTCATAATTTCCACCATTTCCATCACTTGAACCATCATCATAAATTCTCCCTGTTGCACTTGATGTAGTTGTTGAGAGTGTAACACCATTTGTAGTTGCTGAAACTATTGTAGCAACAACTGTTTCTACTCCCTCATAAGAATTATCAACTATTGAAGTTGCAATAAAATTTGTTGAAGTTTGACCAGCAGTAATAATCACATATCTACCATTACTATCACTTAAAAGATTTGATGTATTATAATCTGTTGCACCTACAGCAGAACCTCCCAATGACAGATAAACTTTTGTATCATAGGCAGAAACTCTACTAAGGCTTACTGTATAAGTCATTGCATTACCATTTCCACCTGTATCCCCTTCTGAAACTCCTGTTGGACTTACTGCTATTGATACTGTTGGTTGAGAAATATCTGTTATGGTACCAGTACCACTATCTTGATTTTTCACCGTTGAAGCATTTAGGAAAAATGTCTCATTGCTTTCAAAATTTGAATCAGTGATTGTTGGAATAGAAACATATACTTTATTAATCCCCGAAGGAATATATATATCTCCTTGAGAATTTATATTAAGTGTTTGTGAATTTAAATTTTGATCTAAATATGTAACAACCATATTTTTAGAGTAGTCACTATTCAAAGTAGCACTTCCATTTGACAATGAAAGATTAAGATTTGTTGGATTTTGAAGTGTAGAGCCAAAAGTTACAATAAATTGAGCATTACTTCCCTCTGTTACACTTACATCATTAACAGTTATATTTGGTAAAGCAGATATTGGGTCATTATCAAATATACGCAATGTACCTTGAGCATCACCTATAACTGCATTTGTAGCATTTGATAGATTTATTATTGCCATTTCAGGGTCAAATACATTTTCATCAAGTAAATCATCTATGATAGGAACAAAGATTTGTTTAGTTGTTTCTCCAGGGGCAAAAGTCAATTTTCCTGAAACACCCACATAATCTTGACCTGCTTTTGCACCAAAATCCATAGTGCTATAATCTACTGTGATTGTTTGAGTTGAAGAGCTACTAAGAGTAATATTAAAAATAGCATTTTGCATCCCCTCAACAGCATAAATATAATCTATATCAATTATAGGAAGCGTGTTTAAAGTAGGATCATTATCAAAAATTTTAAATTCTACAAGCTCATCATAAAATCTATCTCCAGTAACTGTTGCTTGAAAATATTCTGTTGGTTCAATATTTAAATCATCAAAAATAGGAATTTTTATCTCTACTTCACTCATATTTGCAGGTAATACAAACCCAAATTGAGGCATTGGAATACCAAGTTCATTATAAACAATACCAGATTGTGTCATTGTATTCCAAGTTGAACCACCATCTGTTGAATACTCTATAGGTACCAAATAATCATCGCCATATTCTGCTATTGCTTTACCAAGTATAAAAGATAAATTCTCACTTGTAAAAACAATTCCCAAGCTACTATCTGTATCAAATGTCAAAGAACTTTTTAGAGTAAATTGATTATAGTCATTAATCCCCTCTGTAACATCTAAAATCTCTGCAGATAAATGTGATTTATATGTATCTACAAAAATAGATGAAGTCATTTTGTTTGCTGTCCAGTCCCATGCCCTATAATCTATACTTAAACCTTCAAGGTCATAGGGAGTAACACCACTATTTAATGTAAATCTATATGTACCATCTTGAAGTTGTGATAATACTCCAAGATTTGCATATTGAGCATTTATAGCAACATCTGTCACTTCCATATTACTAATATGTGCTTCTTGCTGTGGAGTTGCATTTTTCAAAAGATCCATTACATCAAATTCAATTACTAAATTACCATTTTGTGCATCATTTATAAAGTTATAATTTATAATAGATGTTCCCTCTTCTAGTAAGTCAAACTCTCTTGTATCAAAAGCATTTGGTGTTCTATCTCCTGCTAATAACTCTATGGTATTTGCAACATGATTCATAGCTTGTGTTTCAAAAACATTGTTTCCACTTTGAGTTGCTTCTGATTGACGAGTTAATTCTATGCCAACAGTTGCTAGTGCATCTGATATCATTGTTTTACCAGAAAATTCTATATTTAATGGTTGGTTTGTTGTTGGGTCTATATAGTTTTTAAAAGCATCTCTAATGGCTTCAGTGATTTCAATATTTGATGAATAACTTGCATTAGAATTTACGATTGCATTTGTATGTAAGATTCCATCTGTCATATTAGAATCTACTATATCACTATCTAAAGCTTGTAAAAATATAGCAATATTTTCTATTGCATTGGCATTTACATCAGATAAAGAGTTTTCTGTTATATCTTGAATAAAAACAAGTCCATTATGCACTGCATCTGCACTAAATGTAGCTACAGTGATATTTCCTATTTTAAATGTAATAGTATCCCCTTCTCTATATCTAAAAGAACCAGCATCTCCAGCATCTCCCGATAATCCTTGTAATCCTGAAGTTGTAGAATATTGAAGTCCATTAACATAGTTGTCACTAAATTGTGCTATTTTTATGTCTGTTTCTATTACCCTATCATCATCTAAACTTACACCATTTGGTATAGTTGAATCTTTTGTATTATTGCTTTCAGCAAAGTATGCACCCGTACCATCATCTTTTATAGTTCCCAAACCACTTTCACTTATTCCACTTGTATTTGTTACTACTAAATTAAATGTTTCTGGTCCATCAAGTGTTGTTTCTTGCTCAGGAGAGATTGCAACTCTAACAAGTAATTTTCCATTTGAATCTAAACTTACATTTCCAGAAGAATAAGATACCCAAGATGTTCCATTGAAATACTCTAAATTTGACAAATTAGAACCATCATTATTTTGATTTTCAATGAATAATGATGCCAGTTGATTAGCTACTCCACTTACCTCAAATACTGCATATGGGCTTCCTTCATTTACCACAACGCTATTTACACTCAATGGTCTATCATCATTTAAACCATTAGATAAAGAACCATCATCAATAATAGTTCCTTTTCCTAATAGATTTGTAGTCATAAATTCTGTTTTAGCACTCAATGAAAAACTTTCATTTCCTTCAAAATTAGTATCGCTTTTTGTTTGAATTTCAACTTTTAGTTTAGTTTCCCCCATAGGAACACTATATCCACCATCAGCTTCTTTTACAAGAATATTACCTTGTGAATCTTTTACTGTAATATTTAGATTTATATCATCTGTGGTGGCTACTCCATTTAATAATGGAGAGAATAAAACTTTAAATGCTCTATTTGAAGCTTTATCAAAAGTAACATCAAATTTAGCCATATCTCCCTCTGAAACCATAGAATCACTTATTATCATATTTGGTTTTATTATTTCAAAGGTTTTTTTATACTCTGTTCTAGGTTTTTCTTCTCTAAAATCATTTACTGTTTCTCTAAGGTCAGCTACAACATTCCCCTCTAAATTGTTTTTATCAACAACTCTTATTTGAGTAGAATCAGACATTGGATTTCTTAAATCAGCAGCTACATCAGTATCTAATGAGTTCTTTTTTATAACCCTTGCTTTTAAATTATCTTCTATTGATGATGAAGAAGGAGTGTTTTGAACCTTGGTTGAAAGAACATTTGTAGTGTTTTGGTTATTGGTTTTTGGTTGATTATTGCTATTTTTTAAACTATTATCAATTTTTTCTATTTGTTCTAAAAATTCTTGGGCATTTTGCTGTGAATTTTCTTCAAAATTTTTATTATTATTTTCTGAACTATTATTTTTGTCTTTTTGTGAAGTTGTATTATCTTCCATAAATAACCTTTTAAAAATGTATAAAAAGTATTGTATCACAAAATTTTACGAATTTTATATGTTTTTTATTTATGAAAATAATATTTTTATGGCAGATAACAAAAAGCTATATTTCATATTATTTTTATTTATCTTTAGAATAAAAATTGATGGTAAAAATGTGGCTAAAATTAATATATTTTATTGGTGGAGTAATAAATCAAAGGGCTAAATGTGCCTAAAATTGATATATTTTGTTAGTGGAGTAATAAAAGATTAATATGTTAAAATCAATTTATAAAATCCTATATATTTCAAGGTGTATTCTGTGTCTATTTTTGCTTTACAATCGTTAATTGGTGGTTTTCTTGATGAGGACTTACAAAACTTTAATAAAAAATTTGATGATTGGTGTATCCAATTTGAGAGTTATGAAGAGGCTATGGAGATAATGCAAACCCTTGAAAATCAAGAATCCATAGATATTGTAGAGATAACGCCTTTGAGTTATCCTAGATATTTTTTTCCAGAGTTACAAGGAACTATTTATGCAACACGACAAATTGAAGATAAAATCATTTGCGTAGTAGAACCATTTATGGGTTCTAATTTTAGAATAGCAATATGTGACCTCAAAACCAAACGTGTAAGACTTACAAAAACCCACTACAAAAATATTCCAAGTGTTGAAGGTGCTTTTGCAAATTTTAAAGAGTGAAAGTGTGATATAAAATATTTTATATATCAACAAACTTTCTTCTAATTTCCAAAAACTCTTCCATATGTTCAAAAAATATATCTATCAAATTTGGGTCAAATTGTTTCCCTTTTTCATCTTTTAAGTAACTAAAAATCTCTTCATCTTTCCAAGCTTTTTTATATACTCTATCACTTCCCAAAGCATCGAAAACATCAGCAATAGCAGTAATTCTACCCTCTATTGAAATCTCTTCTTCTTTTAAATGATTTGGATAACCTTTTCCATCCCATCTTTCATGGTGTTCAAAAGCAATCAAAGCAGCTGTTTTTAAAAGAGGTCTTTCCGAATGACAAAGCATTTTATATCCAAGTTCAGCATGGGTTCTCATAACAACAAACTCTTCATCTGTTAATTTTGCTGGTTTATGTAAAACCTCATCGGGAATGGCTACTTTTCCAATATCATGCATAGGCGAAGCGTCAGCTATAAGCTCCACTTTTTCTTCACTTAAGCCAGAATAGAAAGCCAATAATCTTGAATACTCTGCAACCCTTTTTACATGGTTACCTGTTTCTCTACTTCTTGTTTCTCCTATTGAACCCATTGTAAATATTACTTCTTTTTGAGTATCTATTATCTCTTTTTTCAAATCATATATTTCTGTAATATCTTTTCTTGCACTTATATACTCTACTATTTCGCCCTTTGAGTTTAAAATAGGCATCACAGTAGCTTGAACAATATAGTAACTTCCATCTTTTTTTAAGTTTTTAATCTCTCCATGCCAAACATTTTTATTTTTGATTGTTTCCCACATCTGTCTATAAACATCTTTTGGAGTATCTCTATCCCTTACTATATTGTGCGGTTTACCTACTAATTCTTCCCTTGAAAAACCTGAAATATTTACAAAGGCATCATTTGCATAGGTTATTCTCCCTTTTATATCTGTTTTTGAAACCAACAAACTCTCATCAACAACCTGTTTATATTGGTTCAATAAAGTGACATTTTCTTCTAAATATTGAGATAAAACTCTATTTTTTTCCGATAACAAAAGATGAGTATTTATTCTTGATAGAACTTCTCTAACTTTGAAAGGCTTAGTAATATAATCAACCCCACCAACTTCATAAGCTTTTTCTATGGACTCTTCATTGTTACTTGCTGTTATAAAAATCACAGGAATATCTTTTGTTTTTTGATTGGCTTTTATCTTTTTACACACCTCAAATCCATCCATTAAAGGCATATTTATATCTAAAAGTATCAAATCGATATCTTCTTCTTCCAAAATCTCCAATCCACTTTGACCATCCAAAGAAGCTAAAACATCATATTTCCCATCAAAAAGTTCTATTAGTGTATGGATATTTGTATCAATATCATCTATTATTAATATGGTTTTTTCTTCTTTCAACTCAACAACTCCATTGCTTCTTTAAATTTAAATTTATCCACAAGTTCTTTGATTTCTCCAAAAAGTTTTTCATCATTTATAGAGAGCTGATACTTCTCAATTTCATCAATTATCGGTTTTATATTTTTGATTCTATTTGTCTTTAAAGAGTCTCTTAGATTATCAAAAAGTTTTGTTTTTTCATCATTTTCTATGGCAATTTTTTGAATCAGATTTTTATCAAAAAGTTTCTCTTCTATTTCAGCTACAACCTTATTTAGTTCTTCATAAAACTCACCTAATAACTCTTTGTTTAGAGTTTGTTCTATCTCTTTTGCAAAATTACTCAATTTCAAAGCTCCAGCACTTGCACTAATACCTTTTAATGAGTGCATTGTTCTTTTAAACTCTTCACCCTCTAGCTCTTCAAAATTTATTTTTTTGTACTTAATAATTCCATTTAAAACCGTTTTAAAGGCATTTTCATTTCCTAAAACCAATTTTAAAGCATAATTCTTATCAAGATTTTCAAACTCTGGCAACTCCCCATCTTTTGTAATTGCAGTAAATCTTCTCTCTATCATTTCAACTTTCTTAGTTAAAAACTCCAAAAGTGTTTCATACAATTTTTCAACTTCTATTGGTTTATTTAGGTGTCTATTCATACCAACTTGTTTTGTTTTTTCTATATCTTCTTTCATAGCATTTGCAGTCAAGGCAATAATAGGAATATTTTTATCCAAACTTCTTATCTCTTTGGTTGCTTCATATCCATCTAATACAGGCATTTGAATATCCATCAAAATCAACTCATATTTATTTGGATTTGATTCATACATTTTAATCGCCTCAAATCCATTATCTGCAATATCTATTTTAATACCACTATCAGAAAGTAATTCAACTATTATCTCTTGATTTGTTGCATTATCTTCCACCAACAAAATATTACTTCCTTCCAAAGTTTTCATCCTGTATGGTAAGTTGTTTTGTTCATTTCTCAAATCAATTTTTTGTTCGTTTATTTTCCCTAAGAAAATCTCATTTAACATATCATTTAAAAGTGATGGATTTATTGGTTTATGCAAATAATGACTTATTCTTGCATCTTTTATCTCTTGAGATAGACTCTCTTGGGTATATGCACTTATTAATATAACTTTTTCAGAATTAATCTGCAACTCTTTATCTATTATTTTACAAGTCTCAATACCATTTAAATTTGGCATATTCCAATCTATCATCATTAAATCATATCTGTTTTTATTCTCTCTTAATAACTCTATTGCCTCTTCTCCACTATTGGCTGTGGTAACATCTAATCCAAAAGAGAATAATAGATGATTTAATATTTCAAGCCAACTTCTACAATCATCTACTATTAAAACTTTTCTATTACTAAATATGGTAAATGCTTGTTGTTTATCTTTTTCTTCCAACTCTATTTCAAATATAAATTTACTACCAACTCCCAACTCACTCTCAACCCAAATTTTTCCATTCATAAGTTCAACTAATTGCTTAGAGATTGCAAGTCCCAATCCCGTACCACCATATTTTTTTGTGGTACTTGAATCAGCTTGTGAAAATGAGATGAAAAGTTTATCTATTTGCTCTTGTGATAGACCAATACCCGTATCACTAACTTCAAATTTGATTCTATTTTGAGCTACTTTTTTGATAGATAATCCAACTTCCCCTTGACTTGTAAATTTAACTGCATTTGACATCAGATTTACTAAAATCTGACTTATTCTCAAACTATCTCCAAAGTATGATTTACCAACAAGTGGGTCATAATCCACAGTAATATCCAAATGTTTATCTTCAGCTTTTAACTCCACAAGATTTATTACATTTTCCACTATTTTGAATAAATCAAAATTGTCTTTATCAAGTTCCAATTTTCCAGCTTCAATTTTACTAATATCAAGAATATCATTTATAATTCCCAATAGATTATTAGCAGATACATTTATTTTACTAATATAATTTCTTTGTTTACTATCAAGATTTGTTTTAAGGGCTAAATGTGCCATACCAATAATCCCATTCATTGGTGTTCTTATCTCATGGGACATATTTGCTAGAAAAGAACTTTTTGTTCTTGTTGCCTCTTCTGCTAACTCCTTTGCAATTCTCAATTCAAAAGTTTTTTCTTCCACCTTTTTTTCTAGGTTATTGTTTAAAATTGCGAGTTCTTTTGTAAGCTTGATTTTTTCTGTAATATCTTGGTATATACCAATTATTCCTACAACACTATTATTCATATCTCTTAGTGGTATTTTAGAAGTTTCAAGGATGATTTTATTTCCATCTGCTTGGGTTTGTTCTTCTATTATATTTAACTTAGGTGTTTTTGAATTCATCACTTCAAAATCATCTGCTCGATATAAAGAGGCTTCATTAGCCCAAACCATCTCAAAATCATCTTTACCTATAATCTCTGATTCATTATTTAAAGAAGCATCCCTAATAAAAGCATTGTTTGCACCCAAATAATGACCTTGTGAATCTTTCCAAAAAACCCTAAAAGGAGTTGAATTGATAATTGTTTTTAATAAAATTTTTTCCTGTTCCAACTCATTTTTTTTCTCTTCAAATAGTGTAATATCTTGAACTGTCCCTATTGTAATTATAGGCTTTCCATCACTATCAAATTTTGTTTCTCCCTCTTCTTTAAGCCATTTTATAGAACCATCATCCATCAACAATCTATGAACAACACTATAAACTTTAGAGTTTTGTAGGGACTCTAAATATCTATTATTTACCTTCTCCCTATCTTCTGGATGAACTTTTGCCATAAATACTTCATATGAAACTTCACTATCTAAATCTAAGTCAAAAATATTATAAACTTCCTTTGACCAACTTAGTTCATTTGTAAAGTGGTTTAGCTTCCAAAATCCCAATTTTGAGATATTTTGAGCCTTTTCTAAATCTATATTTTTAGAAATCAATCTACTGTTTTGTTCTTCTAATTGTTTAGTAGAAGATTCAATTTTTCTAATATAGTAATCTATTGCAAATTTTATTAGTATCGCCAAAACAAAAGAAGATATCAAAATCATCAAAAAATTTCTTTTTAAAATAGAAAATTTAGAATCCATATAGTTTTGGATATTAAACCTTAATAATATTTTTGAAACTACACTTTTTTGATTATCAAAGAGTTCTATCTCTTGGTTTATTCTATAAGTAACACCCTCAATTTTTATATCCAAACTTTTATATTCAAGATTGATTTTTTGGAAAATTTCATCAAAAAGAGCATCACTTCTAAACAAAATCCAACCATTTCTTTGTTTAAGATTTTTGCTACCATCAAGTACATCTTCATAGGTTTTTTTTATCAATAGTGCAAACTTTGTATCATAAACCCTATTGAGTTTATCAAGAATATATTCAGGTTGAATTCCTATTTCAACAACACCTAGAAATTTATCCTTATAAAATATTGGAGTTACTACCCTATAAGCAAACTCCATTTTTCCAACTTCAAAACCATATTAAGTTTTTTTTGTAGATAAACCATCAAGAATAATTTTTCTTTTATTACTTAATTTATCTCCATAATTTTCTGGTTTATGAACCCTTAGAAAAGTTGTTCCATCAACTGTTCTAAAAGTCATAATCTTGATATAAGGATTTTCCTTTACCAAACTTTTGTAATCACTACTTATAAGAGAGTACAGAAGTTCCCTATTTCCTTCAAAAAAAGCTTTTTTTATCTTTTCAGATTCAAAAATATTTTCCGATTTAAGAGTAATGCTATTTTTTAAATCATCTAGTAGAAGATTAGAAGTTTTATTGATATCTGATAATTTAGAGTTTATATCACTATTCATTTCACTATTTATAAAATTAAATTGCGAAAAAGAGATAAAAATGGTAAATAAAAGACCAATTAGAAATGAAACAAATACCACAACTCTTTTTATTTTTTGTAACTTCTCTATAGAAGACATTGCGAGCCTTTAAATAATTTTATGATTGAATATATTTTGAGTATATATTAACTTATAATAATATCATAAAATTCTTTTAAAAAATAATTATTTCTCTCAAATTATCGGTAAAAAAGAAGCTTTTGTAACTTTACAAAATATAAAAGTAGCTTTATAAAAAATTAATAATTTTTTATAAAAACAATAATTAAACTTTAAAAAATTAAAATAATTTTTATTGTTCTATATTATCTTCATAAACTGGCAAAATTATATAAAACTTCGCCCCTAAATATTTCTCATCTAAAAATGAAATCTCTTCATTTTCAACAAAAATTTCACCCTCAAAGTGTTCATTTATAATCTTAGAACTCATATAAAGTCCTATTCCCGTACCTTGGCTCTTATGTTTTGTAGTGAAATATGGGTCAAAAATTTTCTCTTTAATCTCATCATTTATACCACCACCATTATCGTGAATAGTTATATGAATCTCATTTTCAATTTTACTAAAGGCTACCCTTATAACTTTTGATTTCATCTCATGCTCTGCAAAAACATCCTTTGCATTGTTTAAGATATTTATAAAAACCTGTGTAAGTTCATTCATAATTCCATTTGTATATAGCTTCTCTTCATTTGGTGCTATCTCCAAAGTTATGTAATTACTCAATAGGTTAGCTGAAACTATATTTTTTGCTTGAGTAAAGGATTGTTGTACACAAAACTTTTTCTTTAGTTTATCAATTTTTATAAAATTCCTAAAATCATCTATTGTATGACTTAGATAGTTTGCATATTTTATAACATCATCTGCAATCTCATTTATCTCTTTATCACTTAAGAGTTTTAACTCATTTTGTAACTTCATGGAGCTTAATTGAACAGTTATTGCATTTAGTGGTTGTCTCCATTGATGGGCGATATTTGATAACATCTCTCCTAATGCTGCCATTCTTGATTGGTGTTCCAAAAGAATATCTTGTTTATGGTTTTTTTCCAACTGTGATTTTAATTCACAAGAGAGGGATTTTTGCTCTTTATATGAAGCTTCCAACTCCTCTATATTGGTTTTAATATTACTTACCATCAAATTTAGTGCTGTTTGTAAAGAAGAGGTCTCTTCACTATTATCACTTAATCTGATTTTTTGGTTGTAATCTCCCTTTGAAATTGCATTTGCTAGATGTGTCAATCGAACCAAATTTTTGGTTATCCATTTACTAATAGCCAATAATAATATAGCAGATAAAATAAGTTCTATTGCTGCTATTAAAATACTTCTGTTTATCATATCTTTTCTAGCTTGAACATAGAATTTTGTTGAAAGTCCTAAATAGACCTTTCCTAAATTTTGAGAAATCAAAATAATTGGGATATTTGTATCAAATTTTTGATCTTCTAAAGATTGTTTTGAAAAGGGATTATCTTCTGCATTTGGAAGTTTTGTACAATCTGCAATTCCAACAGAAGAGATACAGTTTTTTTGATTATCAATAACAGCTAGATAATCAATATTTGGAATCTCTTTTGTCTCTTTTAAAATAGCATCAATAGTCGCATAATCCATCTGTGCCAAAGGTGCAGCTAAAGCACTTTGCAACAACACTTTTTGCATATTCAATCTTATAACGGTCTGTTCTGATAGATTATTTTCAAGTTGAGTTACATTTTTGTATACCATTAATGAGAGCATTAAACTCTCAATTAATAAACTAGCAATAACCCATTTCCAAGCTAATGAGAGTTTCATCTATTTAGTATTCAATCTTTCGTATGTTTTATTTGCAACATTTTCCATATCTTTTAAATCATCGGTTTTCATCTTTTTGAATCCCTCTAATTTTGTAGTTGCCAAATGATTTTTTCCTTCTTGTGAATTTGAAAATTCATTCAAAGCTTTCTCCCAATCTTCTAAAGTTAAGCCCTTTGTAGATTTTGCAAGATATATACGACTAGGTTTTGGAGAACTTTGATAGATTATAGAAACTCTATTTTTAATATTTTCTGGTAATTTTAAATAGTTTGGTAAAGACATAATACTCATATTTGCTTCATTATTCAAAAGAATAGAAGCAGCACTGTCTGAAGCACTACTATACAAATAGTTTACCTCTTTGCCTTCATATAAACCTTGTGTTTCAAGCCACTCTTGAGCTGTCAATGTAGCAAAAGATACAGGGTCTAAACCAATAACTTTAAATGGATATGTTTTGTTTTTCAAAATATCCTTATCTTTAGCTATGATAACTGAAGTTAAGCCTTTTGTATAGGTCATCAAAGGAGAATAACCTCCCATTTTTTGAGCCAAATAAGCCAAATTTGGAGAAGTTACTATCAAATCATAATAAGTTCCCTCATTGCAACGCTGTGCAAATTCACTAAAATTCTTTGCAGTCAATATTTCTACTGGTCTGTTGAAATATTTTTCAAAAAAAATCCTCAAATCCTGATGAGTCTCTAATATTACCCTTGTTGAAGAGTGAGGTGCTATTCCAATTTTTAGACTACTATCCCCATTCAAAAACAGACAAAAGATTCCCATAAACAAAAAAATAATTCTTTTAATACACATTTTTGCCCCTTTGTATATTGTATTATTTACAAACATTTGTTTATTGTTGTATTCCATATTATCAGAGTAAAAAATAAATTTTGCTTAATTTCCAAATTTCAAAAGCCCTATTTTAAGCCTTTTAAACTAGATTTAATAATTAAATTACATATTAAATACTTAAATATTTATTTTATAATTAACATAGCATTAAAATAACTTTTTCCTATAAATAACCAGCAACAAAGTCAAAATCAAAATTAAAGAAAAAATATATATCAACACATCCCAACCAAATCTCTCATATATTATTGAAGGAATAAAAGAACCAAATGCACCACCTAGATAATAAAAGGTTAGATACATACCAGAAGTTAGTGATTTTTGGGACTCTTTCAAAGTATTTGCAACTCCTGTACTTACAGTATGAACAGTAAACATTCCCAAACAAAAAAGAAAGATGAGTAAAAATATGGTAATTATATTTTTACTCATTAAAAACAAAGTTATAATCAAAAAAAGCAATAATCCAGCCAATATGGTGTTTAACTCATTTCCAAAAAATTTGATAATTTTTTTTGCATTTAGTGAAACCAAAATCCCCATACCATAACCCAAATATAGTAAAGAGATACCAAACTCTGAAACATCTGAAGACAACTCTTTTATTCTAAAAGGTAATACATTTAAAACTCCACCAAATACGAAAAACACACAAAACATTAAAATATAAATAGTTGTAAATCTTTTCTCTTTTAGTATTAATACCACATCTTTAAATTTTGGTTTAACAATGTTTGCTTCCCCTTCATAGGAGAGTTTGGAAATAAAATATATTGAAAATAAAATAGCCAATGAGAGTGAATAAAAAACATATTCATAGGAAAAATTTGTAGCTATAAATCCAGAAAAAATCCTTCCCACTAAACCACCAAAAACCGTTGAGGCTACATATATGGACATATTAAATTTTATATTTTCCTTGTCTATGTTTGCCAAAATACTCATCAAAGAGGTCAAAATAGCAGGAACAACTAAAGCCTCAATAATTCTAAAAAATAGAAAAAACTCATAACTTGAACTTAAACCTAAAAAAATATTTGTTACAAAAAGAATAATTGATGAATTAATCAACATCTTTTTTGCATTTACTTTTTCTAAAATATATCCATAAATAATAGGAGAAATTGCCAAAAAAAGCATTATAACAGCTGTAAATTGTGATGCTTTTGTTATGGATATTTCAAACTCTTTTGCAAGTAAAGGCTGAAGGGGTTGTGTTGCATACATAACCGATAAAACAATAGTAATACAATAAATTATTATAAATAAATCTCTTTTTTTCATAAAAAAGACTTTATGAAATAATCCATAAAAAGATGTTTAATAGTCTGTTCTCATTTAGTTCTGATTTTTTTAATCAAAAATGAAAAACAAATAAAATTATTTTATTAAACAAATTAGTCAAAATTAACTATTTTTGTGATAACCTCCGAAAATTTTATTTTTAGGGCTTTTGAAATATGTCTAAAGAGTTATTTGTACTAAAAAATTTGTCTAAAAGTTATGGGGAAACAACCATTCTAAAAGATATAAATCTAAATATTTTTAAAGGGGAGTTTCTAACCCTTTTAGGACCTAGTGGTTGCGGTAAAACTACTATTTTAAGGCTTATTGCAGGATTTGAGGATTTGACTTCAGGGGATATTTTACTAAATGAAAAGAGTATAAATCAACTTCCTGCTGAAAAAAGAGAAGTAAATACTGTATTTCAAAGCTATGCACTTTTCCCTCACATGAGCGTTTTTGACAATGTTGCTTTTGGTTTAAAAATGAAAAAAATGCCAAAAGATGAGATAAAAAAAGAGGTTGAAAATGCTTTGGCTATGGTAAAACTATCTTCTCATATTTATAAAAAGCCAAGTGAACTAAGTGGAGGGCAACAACAAAGGGTTGCTATTGCAAGAGCTGTTGTAAATAAACCACAAATTTTACTTTTAGACGAATCACTTAGTGCCTTGGATTATAAACTTAGAAAAGAGATGCAAATTGAACTCAAAATGCTTCAGCGAAAACTTGGAATTACATTTTTATTTGTAACCCACGACCAAGAAGAAGCCCTATCAATGTCCGATAGAATTGTAGTTATGAACAAAGGTAAAATAGAGCAAATAGGAACTCCAAAAGAGATTTATGAAGAACCAAAAAATCTATTTGTTGCACAATTTATTGGAGAAGCAAACTGTTTTGAGACAAAAGTAATAGAACAAAAAAATGAAACAGTATCTTTGCAATATGAAAACAAAACTTTTCATCTAAAATCAAAAAATATTTTTAATGAGAATTGTACGATTTTGATAAGACCTGAGGATTTTAGAGTTGAAAAAAATCTTGAAGATGTAAAAACAAACAACTATTTTGAGGGTGAACTTGAAAATATAATCTACAAAGGAACAACTATTGATTTGCTTGTAAAACTTGAAAATGGAAAAGAGTTAATTGCAAGTGAGTTTTATAATGAAGATAGCGATGCACTAGCTTATGAAATAGGTTCAAAGATTTATCTTTATTGGGTTGATGGTTGGGAGGTTTTGTTAAATCATGAATAGATTATCTTTTTTTGCAAAATTCTCTATATTTTCAGTTGTTTTTTGGCTTTTGTTGTTTGCTTTATTGCCAAATATTTTGGTTTTAGTAAGTAGTTTTTTGACAAAAGGCGATGACACTTTTTTGATTTTTTCTCCAACTATTCAAAGTTATACAAAACTTTTTGACCCTATTTATTTAACTGTTTTTCTGGACTCAATTTATTTGGCATTAGGAACGACATTTTTTACTTTGATTATTGCTTATCCTTTTGCGTATATTTTGGCAACTACTCCAAAAAAATATCAATTTTTACTTTTATTGCTTGTAATTATTCCTTTTTGGACTAGTTCTTTGGTGCGAACTTATGCACTAATAGCTATTTTAAAAACCAAAGGTTTATTAAATGCTCTTTTATTATATATTGGGATTATAAATGAACCTTTGGAGATTATGTACACACAAACAGCCGTTTTTATAGGTATGGTTTATACGCTACTTCCTTTTATGATTTTGCCTTTGTATGTCTCTATTGAAAAAATTGATTTTAGACTTATTGAAGCAGCAAAAGATTTGGGAGCTTCAAAATATAATATCTTTAAAACTATAATTATTCCTCTGTCACTCTCTGGAATAATCGCTGGGTGTACATTGGTTTTTTTGCCATCACTTGGAATGTTTTTTATACCTGATATTTTGGGAGGAGCAAAGGATTTGATTTTGGGAAGTTTCATAAGAAATCAGTTTTTGCTCTTTAGGGATTGGCCTTTTGGAACAGCAGCAAGTGTAGTTTTATTACTTATTATGTTTGGGTTGTTGGCTTTATTGGCAAAATCACAAAAAAATAGTTCTCCAAAGGATAATAGATGAGAAAATCCTACGCAACTTCTATTTATGTGCTTTTGTATCTACCCATAATTGTTTTGATTGTTTATTCATTTAACTCCTCAAAATATACTATTGATTGGAAAGGATTTACCACAAAATGGTATGAAAACTTACTTTCAAATGATGCCTTATTGCAATCTGCTTGGCACTCTATAAGTGTTGCTATGGTTTCAGCAACTATTGCCACAATAGTTGGAACATTGGGTGCAGTAGCCTTATATAGATATGATTTTTTTGGGAAAAAGTTTATAAACTCTTTGGTTTATGTGCTTATTATGTCTCCTGAAATTGTGATGGGAATATCACTTTTAATGCTGTTTGTTTTTATCTCTTTACCTTTGGGATTTACCACTTTATTGATTGCTCATATCTCATTTTGTCTTCCGTTTGTAATTGTTACAGTTCTTAGTAGATTAAATGGTTTTGATAAAAATATTATTGAAGCTGCCAAAGATTTGGGTGCTAGTGAGTTTATAACCTTTAAAAATATCATTTTACCAAATATATTTCCAGCTATTGTGGCTGGATTTTTGTTAAGTCTTACGCTATCTTTTGACGATGTGGTAATTAGCTTTTTTGTAACGGGACCTGATTATGAAATTTTACCTTTGAAAATCTACTCTATGGTAAGACTTGGGGTAAAACCTGAAATAAATGCCCTATGTACAATCATGTTTATTTTTACATTGCTTATGATAATATTTGCACAATTTTTAATAAGGGAGAAAAAATGAAAATAGTTTTGTCATCTATTTTGTTTGTTGTTTCACTGTTTGCTGGTGAAAAAGTTCTTTATGTCTATAACTGGTCTGAATATATGCCTAATTCGGTTTTAGAAAACTTCACAAAAGAGACGGGTATAGAAGTAAAATATTCAACCTATGATTCAAATGAAGCTATGTATGCCAAAATCAAAACGGCTGGAAATAGCGGTTATGATGTGATTGTTCCATCTACTTATTTTGTAAATAAAATGAGTAAAGAGGGATTGTTGGAAAAACTTGATAAATCAAAACTTCCAAACTACAAAAATCTTGATACAAAACTTTTATCAAAACCTTTTGACCCAAAAAATGATTATTCAATCCCTTATTTATGGGGAAGTACAGGGATTAGTTACAATGCTTCTTTGGTAAAAGAACCTATTGATTCTTGGGCAAATTTATGGAATGTTTCATATAAAAACAGCGTTTTATTAAATGATGATATGAGAGAAGTTTTTGGAATGGCTCTTAAAATTTTGGGATATTCAGGAAACTCTACAAATCCAAAAGAGATAGAACAAGCCTATAACAAACTAAAAGAGCTTTTACCAAATGTAAAAATGTTCTATTCAGAGTCTCAAAAACAAGTATATTTAAATGAAGAGGTTAAACTTGGAATGAATTTTAATGGGGAGGGATTTATGGCAAATAGTGAAAATCCTGACATAAAATATATCTATCCAAAGGAAGGTGCTTTGGTTTGGGTTGATTCTTTGGTTATTCCAAAGGGTGCAAAAAATATAGAAAATGCTCATATTTTTATTAACTATTTGCTTAAACCTGAAGTTTCAAAGGTAATTAGTGAAGAGATTGGTTATGCTTCTCCAAATGCAAAAACAGTGGAACTTTTGGATGAAAAAACAAAAAACAACAGAATGGTTTACCCAAATGAAGAGGATTTAAAAAATAGTGAATTCCAAAATGATGTGGGAGATGCGTTGAATGTGTATGAAAAATATTGGGAGATGCTAAAAACTTCAAATTAAAAAAGCTCCATTTTTAGGAGCTTTTTTATCTTTTTATAAATCTTTTTTCTATCTCTTCATCACTCAATTCAATATTTTTTTCATTTAAAAATCCATAGATATAAACTTCATCTTCTGTTTGAACTTCTATTAACAAAATATTTTTATCTGGATAATTATTTACAAATTTATCCACAGCTTCACTACAACTTCCACTCCATAAATCCTCTATTTCATCGTTGTTTCCAGCATCAAAAAACAAACAATCTTCACAAATAGCAAATAGGTAATTTCCAGCACCTTCATAGATTTCAAAAGAGTTATTTTCATTATCCAATTTCTCATTTGTAAAAGGGCAATATAATCCAAATTTTTTTAGATTTTCAACTTTTATAACAACTTTTTTCAATACTTATCCTTTTTTTAGATATTCAATTAATTCGTTATTCAACTTTTGTTTTGTTGTGTGTGGAAAAATGATTTTAATATATGGAATCCACTGTTTAACAATGGGTAAAATCTCCATATCATTGGTAATTTTATAGGAAATTATCAAATCCTCATCATCTCTAATAATAGTTTGAGATGGCAAAAATTTCTTATTTAGAAAAAATCTTTTAATACTTTTATCAATTTGCAACATAATATCGTATGGTTTTTCTCCATATTCACTAAAGATTGTTTGGGAATTTTTCAAAAACTCCAAAGTTTTTAAATCTTTATCAAAACTAGACTCTAATATTTCAATTTGTTCCACCGAATCCAAATCCAAAAACATAAACTCCTCTTCAACCAATACAGCCAAATAAAAACTATTCCCAAAAAAGATAATTTTAAAAACTTTTACCATCTTAAAGTAAGATTCTTCATCACTTACATATTTTATATTTACATATTTTCGATTTTTTATGGAACTTTTTATACTTCCTATCAAATCTTTTTTTGAAAAAATATTCAAAATTCCATTTTGTTTAGAATCATACACATTTGAATACTTTTTTTTCATTTTTTCTAATAATAGTTTAGAAGCTTCATCAAATTTATTTACAAAGTCAAATTCAATCAATGAAAAAACATCAACCAAAATCTCTAACTCTTTTTTATCAAAAGATAACATATTATTACTCAAATAAGTAGTAGATATGAGTCTATAATTTTTGCCAGATTTTTCAATATTATCAGAAAATATTTCAATTATATCTTCCATATATCTTTGGATTGTTCTTTGGTTTACCCCTGATTTCAAGGCATAATCCCTTGTTGAAACAACTTTCCCCTCTACCAACTCTTTTAACAACTGTAACTGTAATAAAGATTTTTTAGCTTCCATTTTTTTGCCTTAAAAATTATAAAACATATTCCCATCTTGGATATTTTTCTGCAACATTTTGAATATCTTCAATTTTAAAAACGTTAATTATTCTAAATCTACCACTTGATAAAAAAGCTTTGATTCTCATTTTTAACTCCTTTAGTAGTTATTCTTAAATTATATGCAAATGTATATTATATTTAGCTTAATAATATGCTTTTAGCTATTTTTTATTTTAATTATTTTATACTTCCAAAATATTTTCTTCAAGGAGAAAAATGGAAAAGGATTGTTTTAAGGATTTATTAAAAAAAGCAAATTTTAGTAAGAAGAGTTTTTCCCAATATTTAGGCTTAAAATACCAAAGTGTAAACTCATGGGGTAGTAATGGAAGATCCATTCCCTATTGGGTTCAATCTTGGTTGGAGCTTTATATTGAAAATAACAAATACAAAGAGATGAAGGATATTTTGAAAAATAGTGGTATTTGCGAAAAGGCTTAAAAGAAAACAAAGTATCAAGTTCATAAAATAGATAAAACAGAAAAAAAGGATTTTAATTTGGAACCACAATATCAAAAAATGATAGTTTTACTAATAGTTTTAATAGCTTCATTTGCAACATGGAAAATTGTAAAGGATTTTTATATTACTAAATTTCACAAGGTTTTTGCACACTTAATTGCGGTAGTTACTTCCTCTTTTATGCTTTTGTCCTCAATGTTTTTGTTTATTCCTCAAAACTATCAAAGGGGAAATGGACAAGCAGAAGTTGAGTTGAGTTTTACAGGAATTGCAACGGTTGTTGTAATGGTTTTGGTTTTATATCTTTTCTTTAAATACATTCCACAAGACAAAAAATAGACTATCTTAGTCTATTTTCTTTTTTTTACTTCTTTAAT
>JBBITK010000013.1:0-5805 GCA_037440805.1 Arcobacter sp.
CTTCCCTTATAGAAGAAATCATCACAACTCTCTCTTATGGCTTTTCTAAAATTTACACTATCATGTCCAGTTGATTTCCAACATCTAAAATTTCTATTTCCTATTTTAATAGCACCTGTGCAAGTAACATTATAGTTTTCTTCTATTCCATTTTCCAAAAATGCTAATGCAACACCCATTTTTATTACAGAACCTGGAGGATAAAGACCATTTATTAGTTTATTTGTAAAGGGGTGGTTAAAATCACCTCTCATTTCATTCCACTCTTTGGCTGAAATACCCCTAGCAAAAATATTATTGTCATATTCAGGAAAAGAAGCAGCTGCTAAAATTTCTCCATTTGTAACATCCATAACAACTACAGAACCACTCTTATCTGTAAAATTAGTTTGTATAAATTGTTGTAAATCGACATCCAAAGATATCTTTATATTGTTGTCAATGGAAGCCTCTTTTTCATCTAAAATCTCTATTTCTTGATTTAAGGCATTTACTTTAACATCTTTGTATCCCATATCTCCTTGAAGCTTATCATTGTAAAATTTTTCCAATCCATTTTTACCAATTATTCCATTATGGGATGAAATTTCATTGTGTTCTATATCTGATTTTGAAGCTTTTCCCACATAACCAATAATATGTGAGGCAACTTGTCTATAGGGATAAAATCTCTTTGTTGAAGAATCAACTTTTATCTCCTCTTTTGAGGAAAAAACAGTATATTTTGAAAAGAAATCTTCATAGGGAATATAATCAATAACCTTAACAAAATCGTGATTATAAGGAGAATCATTTCTCTTGTAATGTTTTAGAAGTTTTTTCTTATCATATTGAGGAAAGTGTTTTACTATTAAATCTATAGCTTCTTCTAATTTTTCTTTATTTTTATAAGAAGTTAAGTGAGGTTTTATAGATATTGAAAATCCCATTTGATTTAAGGCCAATTTTTTACCTTTTCTATCTTCAATAATTCCTCTAATAGGTATTTTTTTCACTCTTTTTATATAGTTGTTTTTAGATAATTCTTCATAATAAGTATTTGATTTGATACTCAAAAAATAGACCCTTGAAAGTAGGGTTATAAGTATTCCCAAAATAATTATAAAGATAAGATTCAGTCTAATAATCAAATAAATACTCCAAAAAATATTAAATCAACAAATAAATTAAAAATTAAAACAAAAACTGTATTTTCTGGCATATTATCCAAAAAAGCCCAAAGAATTGTCAATCCCAAATAAAAAACTCCAATATACAAATAGTAATTCAATGAATTATAAGATATTAAATTGTCTGTTTTGGGAATAACAAAAATATAGATAAAAAATGACAAAAGAGTTAGTGAAAGTGGTGGAAAACCACTATTTATCTCTATAAGTAAAAAAGCAATAATTACAAATGTAAGAGAATACATATATCTATTTTTAAGGGTTATATAAAAAGACAAAAAAAGTATTCCAGCAAATAAAATCAAAAAAAAGTGTATAGAAGATATTATATTTATTGTTGAAATAACTATTAAAAGTATAAATAGAAATATGGGATTATCTAAGTTGTTTTTTGTCATAAAATTTTAAGCTTAACTCTGTTTGATTTGAGCGGAATTATATTCAAAAATATCTTAGATACCCATATTGAGGTTTTTTATTTACAATTATCTCTTTTTACTTGTTGTATTGTTTCAAATACTCCTGAAATAGCATCATCTAACTCTTTTGATTGTCTTGCAAGCGTTGAATTATTTGAAGTTGTTGAGTTTTCATCAATTATATCTTGCATACCTCTATGAACCAAAAGGTGTTTTTGTTTTAATGTTTCCCAATTTGATGTTCTTGTAAATGGTTTTTGTGCTTGTTCTGACTCTATTATCCATTTTCCTAAATTACATTCTGTCTCTTTTACAACTGTCCAAGATGATTTAGAACCTAATTTTTGACAGTTAGTATTTTTGAAATTAACATGGTTTAATTTCAATCTATTTAAGAACATTGTCATATCCATATCGCAAATTTGTTCGATGGCTTTTTCTTCAAATGTTGCATGTTCTGCTGTTTCTAAAAGTTTTCCAGAAAGAGTTTGAATCTCTTTTGCCATCAAACTAATATTATTTGCAGCAAGGGCATTTTGTTGAGTTGCTTGGTCTAATTGAGTAACTGCATCGTTAATTTGTTCAATTCCTGTTCTTTGCTCTTTACTAGCTTCTGTAATGTTATTGATTAAAGTAATTGTATTTTCTATATTTTCATTTAACTTTGCATAACCATTAATCATTTGAGTTGCAATTTCTTTTCCATGGTCTGCTTTTGAAGTTGCATTTGAAACAAGTTCTTTTATCTCTTTTGCCACATCAGCACTTCTACTTGCAAGATTTCTAACTTCACCTGCAACGACTGCAAAACCTTTTCCAGCCTCTCCAGCAGTTGCAGCTTCAACGGCAGCATTTAATGAAAGAATATTTGTTTGAAAAGCAATTTGGTCTATTAGTCCAATAGCATCATTTATTGCTTTTACTTGTTCATTTATATCTTCCATAGAAACAGCTGTTTCATTTGCAAGTCTTCTTCCTTCTAAAGTCGCTTGATTAACATCTTTAGCAAAAATTGACATTTTATTTGTATTTTCAGTGTTATTTATAATAGTACTTGTAATCTCTTCAAGTGCAGCAGCAGTCTCTTCCAGTGATGCTGCTTGTTGGTTTGAAGAAATTGAAAGGTTATTTGAAGCTGATGTTAAAACCTCTATATTTTCATTTAAAGTTTGAGCAGTTTTTGAAATAAGTGCAATAAATTCTGAAACACTACTTCCTAAAGCTTTAATTGATAATAGTAAAGAACCTGTTTTTCCGCTAGTATGAGAAGTATCAACTTTGAAAGCAAAATTAGAGTTTCCATACTCTGTTAAAACTTCTAAAGAGTAATCTATATCTTTGTTAAATTTATCCATACTTTCGTTTATGAGTTTTGTAATTTCTGCAACTTTTGGATTATTTGGCATTTTTTCTATTCTATAACCTAAAAAACCGATTTTTAATTTTTCTAAAACATCAACCATCAAAGCTCTTACTTCATCATCAGCTAAAGCATCATTTTTGATTTTATTTATCTCTTCTTCAAGTTCTTTTACTTTTGTTTCATTACAAGTCGCATTATTCCCCATTGAAAATAAAGCCACAAAAGTACCTAATATAGCTAATATAGAAACTATCCAAAGTATAATATTATTTGTCATAAAACAAGCAACCAATAAAACTATAGATGGTACAGTAAATATTAACATCAATTTTTCTCTCATCTAACAACTCCTTAATTAATTGAAGGGATTATAATACTAAAAATTAACTTAAATTATCAAAAGATAAATTAATTTATTTAAAAAAATATATTACTAAGTTCTATTTTTACTCTTTAATATATGATATTAAAAAGCTATATAAAAATTATTTATTTTTTCTGTATATATTTTATTGTGATAGATTTATCTAAAATTCCTATCTTTTTTGATAAAATCATTTTTTTAAAATCAATTTTTACATAAGGATAAAAATTTGAAAAATTTAACAATCAAAAGTAAGCTTATTATTTTGGTAATAACAAGTTTATTATTTTTGGGATTTGTTGTTACTTTTGTATCAGTTAAGAGTGCTACAAACTCCCTTTTGACTTCAGAAATGAATAAGCTGTTGGCAGTTCAAACTGCAAAATCCAACGAGATAGAAGACTATTTTGAAAATTTAAAATCTTTGTTAATCTCTTTGGCAAATAGTAAATCTACAAAAGAGGCTTTTGTAGAGTTTGAAGAGGGTTTTTATTCCCTAAAAAAAGAGAGTAATTTAAATATTAATGAAGTTAAAGAACTTCTAAAGGCTGATTTTTCTAAAAACTATTTGGATTCAGTTAGATATGATATTCCAAACTCTCCTCAAAGAAAGGATGTCTCTGAATATCTTCCATCAAATGAAAATGGAATCTTGGCACAATATATTTTTATCACAGATAATGAAGCAAATATCGGTCAAAAAAATGATTTAGAATATAATGCAAAATATGATAATAAATATATGAATGCACACAAAAAATATCACAATACCTTCAATACATTTTTAAAAAATTTCAAGTTATATGATATTTTTATGGCAGATTTAAATGGAAATCTTATTTATACAGATTTTAAAGAGAAGGATTTTGCTACAAACTTAAAAGATGGAGTTTATAAAGATACAGGAATTGCAAAGGCTTATGAAAAAGCGATGCAACTACAAAAAGGTGGAGTTGCTTTTAGTGATTTTGAACCTTATGAACCAAGTTATAATAGTGCTGCTTCATTTATTGGAACACCAATATTTGTGGATGGAGAGAGAAAAGGGGTATTGATTTTTCAAATGCCTGTTGATGTAATCAACCAAATAATGAGTTTTAACAATCTTTATGAAGATGCAGGTTTAGGACAAAGTGGAGAGTGTTATTTAGTAGGTAAAGATTACAAAATGAGAAATAACTCAAGATTTGTGAAAGATATTGATAACAAAATAGTAAAAGAGTTAAATTCAACTATTGGAATTTGGGAAGTAAAAACTGATAGTACAAAAGCTGTTTTTGAAAAAAATTGGGAAAAAGGTTCTTGGGTAATTGATGATTATAGGAATATCTCAGTTTTAAGTGTATTTAGAAAATTAAATATTTTTGAAGAGACAAGTTGGGTAATGGTTGCTGAAATAGATGAAGAAGAGGCTTTAAAATCAGCTTCGCAACTTAGAAATTTCATAGTTATCTCAGCATTGGCTTGTATTATAATCTCTTTGTTTGTAATAGTTTATGTTTTAACAACACTTATAGCAAAACCTATTGAGAGATTTAAAAATGGTTTGGTAGATTTCTTCAAATATTTAAATCATGAAACAAGTAGTGTTAATCCTTTGAAAATTGAGGCTAATGATGAAATAGGTCAGATGTCAAAGGCTGTAAATGAAAATATTCTTGTAATTCAAAAATCAGTAGAAGAAGATAAAAAAGTAATCTATGAAGCTATAAATGTTCTTGGAGAGTTCCAAAAAGGTGATTTAACTCAAAGATTAACAGCACAAACTTCAAATCCTTCTCTAAAAAATTTGGAAGAAGTTTTAAATCAAATGGCAATTAATCTGGAATTTAATATAAACAATATTTTAAAAATTTTAGATCAATACTCAAATTATAACTATACAAAAAAAGTAGAATCTTCAAATCTAAAAGAGCATTTCCTAAAACTTGCAAGTGGTGTTAATTTGTTGGGCGATTCTATTACTAAAATGTTGGTTGAAAGTAGAAATAATGGCTTGACTCTATCAAATAATGCAAATATATTGATGGAAAATGTGGAGAGATTAAGTAGTGCTTCTTCTCAAGCGGCAAGCTCTTTGGAGAGTACTTCCCATTCACTAGATAGAATTACGCAAAATATTGTAAATAACAACTCTAATGTTTCTAAAATGGCTGATTTTGCCACTAAAGTTACTAAATCAGTAAAAACAGGAGAGGAGTTGGCAAATCAAACAACTCTCTCTATGGATGAGATAAATGAGAAGGTAAATGCTATAAATGAAGCAATTACAATTATTGATCAAATAGCATTTCAAACAAATATTCTTTCACTAAATGCTGCTGTTGAAGCTGCAACTGCTGGAGAGGCTGGAAAAGGTTTTGCCGTTGTTGCTCAAGAGGTTAGAAATCTTGCTTCAAGAAGTGCAGAAGCTGCAAAAGATATCAAAAACTTAGTTGAAAGTGCCACAACAAAAGCAAATGATGGAAAAAATATAGCAGATAAAATGAT
>JBBITK010000013.1:5846-25153 GCA_037440805.1 Arcobacter sp.
CTTCTAAAGACCAGCAAATTGGTATAAAAGAGATAAATACAGCTGTTGAAGAACTTGATAAACAGACTTTGAATAATACTCAAATAGCACAACAAACAAGAGATATTGCAAGAAGTACACAAAATATTGCAATTACAGTTGTTGAAAATACAGATAATAAAGAGTTTATAGGGAAATAAAATCTCCTATAAACTTTTAAAGCTATTCAAAAAATTAATCCAAACATTTAACTTTTGGTTCTAATGCACCTGTTCTATAATTACAAATTTTTTATTATTTTTTATACACTCTTTTTTCGAATCTTCAATGGAGTCTGTTGCACATCCATTAAATAAAATAAGAATTGATAAAATAAAAAGAGAAGTTAGTTTTCTCATAAAAAGCACCTTTCATATATTTTTACTATTATTTGAAATAAAAATAATATTTTAATGTCATAAGTTAATTGTATAAATAATAATCTTAAATAAGAATTAATAATTTAAAGATGTGTAGTATAATTGAGTTTTTTTTCTTTTTGTAAACATTATGATTTTTTTTTGTTTGAAAGGTCGTATATAAAAGCAAATATTTCAGCAACAGCCTTATACATACTAGAGGGTATCTCTTTGTCAATATCTAGTTTAGAGAGTAGTTCTATTAAATCTTCATCTTTTTTTATGGGAATTTTATTCTCTTTTGCAATTTTAATAATATTAGAAGCAGTCTCTCCTTTTCCTTTTGCAATTATAAGAGGAGCATTGTTTTTTTCAATATCATATTTTAGTGCAACAGCTTTTTGAATAAAATTCTCTTCTAATGGTTTTTCCATTTTTAAGCCCTTATGTCGATATTATTAAGTGAATTTGTAAGATACGAATTGTTGTTTTCATAAATATTTATTGGGGAATCTTCTTTGCTTTCATCTTTCATATCTAAAAGTTTTATATTTACTGGAATCAAATTTGCTTTATTTAAAGCTTGTTTTAATTGTTGAATATTATCTTTTATGGCAGTTTTAAAATGCTCCCTTTGGGCATAAATAGTTAAATCAAGTTTGTTTTTGTCATATAATCCAAGCATTAAATCAACTTTTCCAAAATCTTTTAGTGTTAAGTTAATTTGACAATAAAACTTATCTTCATCGGTTTTTTTCATATCAATTGTGCCATCTTCTAACATATCCCATAAAAAAGGAAGATAAACACTATTTGAATTGTTTGTAAGGCTTTGAAGTTGATGATAATCAAGGGAGTTTAAAAGCTTATCCACTTGCTTTAAACTTTCTTGGGATTTTGTATCATTTTGAGTTGTTAATTCCTCTTTTATTTGAAGTAAAATCGATTTTATATCACTATTTTTAAGATTTTTAAAATCTTCTTTGTTTTCCATTTTATTATCTATATTATTAGTTAAATGCTCTTTTATATTTTGCTCTATTTTTTCAACTATTTTTGATATTTCATTTTGTAATTTGATGTTTGTTGGCTCTTTTTCAAAAGTTGAAATAGTATCTTTTAGAGTTGTTAATAAATCATCTAAATTAGTGGAAAAATTATTAGAAAATGAACTAATTATATTTGCATTTGGAGTTTCATTTACCAATTTTGTCAATAATGTATCTATTTTTGTGAGGATATTTTTGTCAATATTTGGCATTTTAGATAACTCATTTTTTATTTGACTCAATAAATCCTTTGTTTCAGGTGCAATTTTTGGTAAATTATTTATTTCACTATCCAAAGAGTTTTCTATTTTTTCAACTATTTTTGATATTTCAGCTTTTGCTTCCAAATTATTTGGATTATTTTGAAGTAAATTAATATTCTCTTTTAGATTTGTTAAAAGATTTTGTAAATTGTTATTTAAGATTTTAGGAGTTGAAATATCTTGGTTTAAAATCTCATTTTTCCCAAAAAAATTATCCAATTTTAAAAGATTATCAATTTTTGAATTTATATTTTTATCCAAAATAGGGAGTTTAGAAATCTCTGATTTGATTTGAGTTAAAAGCTCTTTTGTCTCTATATTTATTTTCTCTTTTGGAATGTTATTTGCAGGATTTAATAGCTCATTTTCCATATTTGATTCCACCAAAGAGCCTTGATTTATGATGTTTTCTAATTTTGTTGTAAGATTTGAGATATTTTGTGTTTGTGGATTTGTCAAGTTTTTGGCAAAATTCTGCAAATTTGTAATAAGGTTTTTTAGATTACTACTTTGTTCACTCAAATTTTGTGGATTTGATATTTTATTTGCATTTGATAAGAGTTTGTCTATTTGTTCACTTAACTGTTTTGTAGCATTTGTGGAAGGTTGAATAGTTGATATTGTTTCTTTTAACTGCATAAGTGTATTTTGTAATTTTTGAGGTAATAAACTATTTTCATTTCCACTTTTTGCTATTTTTGACTCTAAAAAAACACCAGAGTTTGATATTTGTTCTTTTAGAGTTTTTTCATCAAGGGTTGAAATATTTTTTAAAAAGTTTTCCAATAAAGGTTTGTATTTTTGCAAATTTGAGTTTTCATCCAAATCTTTTGCAAGGTTTTGAAGATTGTTTGTAACTTCCCCTAATTCTTTAAAAATAGGGTTGTTTTTTAGGATATTTTGAATAGTAGAATTGGTTTTATTTCCACTTTTTAAATCATCAAAAAGATTTTTCAAAACATCAACCACAGAGCTATTACTATTTTTTGCCATTTGCTCCAATGTTTGAGAATCGGCTTGTTTTAAAACATCTTTTAAAACCTTATTATCATTTGATGTTAGTATATTTAGTATTGGATTATTGGATATAAACATACAAAAGTATATCATAAAAATATTTTAAGGAATTATTTATTAGTGGAGTAATAAATCCTAAATATTAACTACACACTTTTTTGGTTATACTTTTTTTATGAAAAGAAGAACATTTATTAAATTTACCATTTTTTCCACTTTGATATTTAACTCAAATGTAGTTATTGCTAGAACATTTACCAAAAACAATTTAGAAGTTTTGCAAGAAGTTTTTGAAGTAATTTTTCCAAAAACTTCAAATATACCAAGTGCAAAAGAGTTTGGAGCATTGAATTATTTGGTTTTAAACATAAATCATAAAACCTTTGATGATGAAAATAAGAGTTTGATAGTTGATGGTTTAAATGATTTTAACAATAGCTTTCCAGAATTTCTAAATCTAAATAAAGCAGAAAAAAAAGAGCTTATTTTGGATATTGCAAAAAATAGCACTTATGCAAAAAATTGGCTTTCAAAACTTAGTTATTATGGAGTAGAAGCGATGTTTAGTGACCCTATTTATGGTGGAAACCAAAATCAAATTGGTTGGAAAAGTGTAAATCATTTTATTGGTGTTCCAAGACCAAAAACTACTTATGGACAAAAAATATGATTTATGATGTTTGTGTTATTGGAAGTGGGGCAGGTGCTGGTCCTATTATTTATGAATTATCAAAAATAGGTTTAAAAATTTGTGTTCTGGAAAAAGGAGAAATTTATAATGAAAAAGATTTTTCAAAAGATGAAATAGCTTATGCAAGAAGAGATATTTTTACTCCAAATCTAAAAGATGAGTATCACACAATTGAAGAGTTAAGAGATGAAGAATGGATAAAATTTCCAACCTATGAAACAGGCTGGAGTTTTTGGAATGGCTCACTTTTGGGAGGTTCTTCAAACTTTATGAGTGGATATTTTCATAGATTAAAACCTGATGATTTTAGATTGGCTTCTAAATATGGAAAAATTGAAGGCTCAAATATTGTCGATTGGCCAATAAATTATGATGATATGGAAAAATATTATGAAAAGGTTGAACGATTGGTTGGAATTTCTGGCGAAGTTTCAAATAATGAGTTTCAAGAACCAAGAAGCACCAAAAATTTCCCATATCCACCTTTGGCTGAAAATAAAATAGTTGATTTAATTGATAAAAGTTGTAAAGAGTTAGGAATAGAAACTTTTAAAACACCAAGGGCAATTTTGAGTTCTCAAAAAGGTTTTAGAAATTCTTGTTATTACTCTGATTTTTGTGGCTCTTATGCTTGTTCAAGTGGTGCAAAAGGTAGTTCAAGAGCCTCTTTAATCAAAGATGCACTTGCAACAAGCAATGTAAAAATTATCCCAAATGCTTTTGTAATCAAGCTAAACACAAATAAAGATAAAAAAATCAAATCAGCAACTTTTATTAATACAAAAACAGAAAAAAAAGATGAAATAAAAGCAAAACTTTTTGTTTTATCAGCCCAAGCAGTTGAGAGTTCACGACTTCTATTAAATTCAAAAGATGAAAATTTTCCAAATGGAGTTGCAAATAATAGTAAAAATGTGGGTAAAAACTTCCTTTCAAGTAGTGGTGGAATTGTAAGTGGAACTTTTGATGAAACAAATATGAATCTAAAAGATTTGTTCACAGCAGGAATTTTTGTAAATAGAAGTGTAAACAAATGGTACTACACAAAAGAGTTTAAAACGGGAGTTATTGATTTTTTATTTGAGCATTCAAATCCTATTAGAAGGGCTAGTTTTTTAAGATTTGATGATAACGATGAGTTGGTTTTGGGTGAAAATTTACAAAATAAAATATTTGAAACTTTTACAAAAACAAAAACTTTGAATTTGGAGATTTTTTTGGATTGGACTCCAAATGACAACTCATTTATTAGTGTTGATGAAAAATACAAAGATAAATATGGAATTCCAGTTGCAAATATTAGAATAGGCAGTCATCCTCAAGATGAAAAAATAGGGGAGTTTATGAAACAAAAATCCATAGAGATTTTAAAACAAATGGGAGCAAAAAATATAAAATCAGATGTTTCAACTCTTCCTTCAAGTAATCTTTTAGCTGGTGGTTGTAGGTTTGGAGATGATTCTAAAAATTCTGTTTTAAACAAATATTGCCAAGCCCATGAAGTTTCAAATTTATTTGTAACTGATGGAAGTTTTATGCCAACGGGTGGAAGTGTACCTTTTACTTGGACTATTTATGCAAATTCATTTAGAGTTGCAGATTTTATAAAAGAGAATAAAAAGGAGTGGTTTTAGAATCTAAAATTACTCTAAACAACCTATAACCCACAATATCATATAATCCCAAACTCAAAAAACAAAAAATCACATAAAAAGAGAATCATGATAGAATTAATAAATATATCAAAAAGTTACCCAACAAGTCAGCTTTATAGTGAGTTAAATCTTAGATTAAATGCAGGAGATAAAGTAGGTTTAGTTGGAAGAAATGGTACTGGAAAATCAACTCTATTTAAACTTATTTTAGGAGAAGAGCATCCAGATAGTGGAGATATTGCTTTTCCAAAGGGATATAAAATAGGTGCTTTGAAACAATATTTTGATTTTACAGAAAAGACTTTGATTGAAGAGACAGCATTGGCTTTAAGTGAAGAAGACAAATATGATATCTACAAAGCTGAAAAGATATTATTTGGTCTTGGATTTACACAAGATGATTTAGAAAAAGCACCAAAAGCATTCTCTGGTGGTTATCAAATTAGAATAAATCTAGCAAAACTTCTTTTAACAGAACCAAATATGCTATTGCTTGATGAGCCTACAAACTACTTGGATATTTTGTCTATTAGATGGTTAAAAGCATTTTTAAAATCTTTCCAAGGTGAAGTTATATTAATCACTCACGATAGAGATTTCATGGATAGTGTATGTACTCATACTTTAGGGATTATTAGAAAAACAGCATTTATGATTCAAGGTAGTACAAGAAAGTTCTATGAACAACTTTCGGCAAATGAAGAACATTATGAAAAACAAAAAATAGCTCAAGACAAAAAAATTAAAGAGCTTGAAGAGTTTATTGCAAAAAATAAGGCAAGGGCTGCAACGGCAACTTTGGCTCAATCAAAGGTAAAAATCTTAGAAAAAATGGAAGTTATGGAAGATTTACAATATGACTCAAATTTAAAATTTGATTTTAACTACAAAGATACAAGTGCTAAATTTTTAGTTGAAGTTAAAGATTTGAGTTTTGGTTATACTCCTGAAAATATCCTATTCAAAAATATAACTTTTGCTTTAAGTAAAGGTGAAACTCTTGGAATTATTGGAAAAAATGGTAAAGGTAAATCAACACTTTTAAATGCAATAGCAGGAGAGTTAAAACAGCTAACAGGAAGTGTTGATTATCATCCAAGTTGTGTGTTTGGGCATTTTGGTCAAACGAATATTTCTCATTTGAATCAAAACAATACAATTATGGATGAAATTTTTAGTACAAATAATAAACTTCCAGAGGCAGTAATTAGAAATATTTGTGGTTTAATGATGTTTAGTGGAGATAATGCTAAGAAAAAAATTTCCTTATTATCTGGGGGAGAAAAAAGTAGGGTAATGCTTGGAAAGATTATTGCTAAAGATGTAAATTTACTTTTCCTAGATGAACCAACAAACCACTTGGATATTGATTCTATTGATGCACTTACAAATGCCATAAAAGCTTTTGAAGGTTCTTGTATTATTGTAACTCACTCGGAGGAGTTATTAAGAGCTGTTTGTGATAGGTTGATTGTATTTACAAATGATGGAGCTGACTATTTTAATGGAACTTATGATGAGTTTTTAGAAAAAATTGGTTGGGATGAAGATGAAACAGTTGAAAAGAAAAAAGTTGAAAAACCAAAAGTAAATAAAAAAGAGAGCAAAAAATTAAGAGCTGCAATAGTTGCTGAAAAATCAAAAGCAACAGCCCCTATCAAAAAAGAGATAGCAGATCTTGAAGAACAAATAGAAAAACTTGAAGATGCACTTGAAGATGCAAGGGTAAAATTATCAAGAGATATTCCAAAAATTGAAAAAGAGATGGAAGAAAAATTTGCTTTATTAGAAAAAACTCAAATCAAACTAGATGTTATGAACAAAGAGTTTGAAATAAGAATGAATGAGGTTTAAGCTAGTAGTAGCTTAAAGCTCTTTTGAGTAAAAAGTCTGATATTTTCAGATTTTTGAGATTTTAGTTCACTTGTAAAACCATTTTTTGCAAATAAAATATAAATATCAGGATTAAAACCTACATTCTTTGAATCATCTATCAATTTGTTTAATTCATTTTTTTTGAGTTTTGTATCCTTGTATTTGCAATTTGCTACAACTATTTTTCCAGATGTTGTTTTTGCAACTAGAGATATTTCTACTTTTTCATCCCAATATTTACCTATTTGTTTTATAGGGTCTTCTTTAAAAGAGTCTTTTAAAAATTCCATAGATAATTCTTCAAAAATGAAATTTCCAAATTCACCACTTTTATTTTCAAAAAGTTTATAAAATTCTTCGTAGTCTCCTTTTTTAATTCCTTTATAAATAGGAGAAACAAAGGCAAACCAAAATCTTAAAAAAGGAGCTGTAAATAGAAGTTTTTTAGATATTTTCTCATCACCTCTTTTATTGGCTAAATGATGTTGAGAAGATTCTATTTCTATGATACCTCTCTCTATGAGATTTTCAACACATTTTGAACCCTCTTCAAAACTAACAAAAGCTCTTTTAAAAGATGAGTTTGTTCTTCTATCTCCCTGTGCAATTCCTGTTAATATTGCATGATCAACTTTATATCCACCTGTTAAATTATGAATTTCATATTTTAAATCAGAATAGTTATCTAAAATATTCTTTTTGATTAATTCTATTAATGGTTTAGTTGTGTCAATTTTTATATTTAAACCACCAAATACTGTAAAGTATTTGATAGCTACATCCATATCTTCTATTTTATTTTCTTTACAAAAAATTACAAATTGATTTTTTGTTGATTGGTCTATTAAAATAATGTGAAATCCTTATTTGATTTTTTGGTATTAAAGGCTAAACATATCTCTTGGGTCTATATGCGAAGAGTCTTTTGTAGCTTGAAACATCAAAGTTTCTCCAGCTCTTCCTACAACATAACCTTTTTTAACCCATTTTCCTACGCTTAATGTAGGAGATATCTCTGCTAAATGGGAATATACAGTGTGAACGCCATTTTCATGTTGAATAATAACAACATTATCAAGCATACCAGCATTTTTCTTTGCATATACAACTTTACCATTTAAAACAGAAACAACTTTTGCATTCTCTTCTGTACTTTTTAGAACTATAGATTCATTAAAGAGTTTAATTTTATATACGGGGTCATAATATGTTCCAAAATTTTTTAGAACTTTAAATGCTTTTAAAGGAGCAATAGTTTTCTCTCCTTTATATTTCACTATTTTAACCCCATCTGTTGAAGAACCAACTTTTTTTACATCTTCCAAATCTAAACTTTTAGAAGCATATTTTTGGTTTCTAGTTTCAGTTGTATCTTCTTGAATATCTTCTTCATTTTGAATTTCTTGCTCTTTTGTACCGAAATCAGTTTGTATTGGTGTATTCTCTTTTTTAGGCTTTTCAGCAAAAAGTTCTTTTATCTCTTTATCTGATAATTTTCTTTTTTTCTCATTTTTTGCTAAACTGTTTTTCTCTTCTTTCTCTTTTTTTGCTTTAGCTTCTTGTTCTTTTCTATTTTGTTCCTCTTCTGCTCTTTTTGCTTCTCTTTTTGCTTCTTCTTTAGCTTCTTGCTCTTTTTTCTCTTCTTCTTGTTTAATAATATCAAGATTTGATAGAAGTTTTTTTAACTCCTCTTGTTGTTCAACTACCTTTTTTAATTCAGCTTGATAAGATTTATGCTCTTTTTCCAGTGAAGCCAAAGATTTATCTTGCTTGTCTTTTAGTTTACTAAGTTTGTCTTTTGCTTTTTGTCTTTGTTTTATATATGTAGTTAGTTTTTTCATATTTTGTCTATTAACTTTTTCATTATTAGTTAAAAGGTCATAATTATTATCAAGTTTTAATATCTTATATTTTGAATTTTCTGATAATATAGTTAGAACTTCTGTATCTATTAGTTCTTTTAGAGTATTTTTTGAAACTAATTGCAAAGCTAAAGATGTTGAAAAATCATCTATTATATTGTTAATAATTTCATCTTCATTTGTTTTTTTTTCAGATATAAGTTTAGAAGATTCATTTTTTAACTCTTCTAGCTTATTTTTTGAAGCTTCTAATAAATTTTGATGTTCCAAAATATCAAGGGCAATATCATTTATATCTTTACTTAATTTTTCTAATTCACTATTTTGTGATTCAATTTTATCTGCTAAATCTTTTATTTTAAGTTCAGTTTCATTTTTTTTTGAATTATTTGAATCTAAAATTTTTTTACTATTTTCTATTTTTTCATCAATATTATCCACTGCACCATAAAAATTAAGTGTTAAAAGTATAAGTGTAAATAAAATTCTAATCATTTGATATTTTATATTTTAATAATACTCCAAAAATTGTAAACCCAGAAATAGATAAAGATAAAAGAAAAATCTTAAAAATTTCAACAAATATATTTATCTCAACATTTACTATATCGTGCAATTCCATAGGGAAAATACTTGATACATTTGTAGAAATATAAAATAAAAAACCAGATGCCATAAAAGCTGCTATAAATGAACTTACAATAGCATAACTTAAAATATTAGAAGCACTATAAAGTATTGATGCTCCATGTAATCTTAATATATCTATTCTTGTGCTATGTTCATGGAACCAAAGTTTTATTTGCTTAGAGATAATGATAATAGCAAATATTGTTATTATTGAGAACAAAATAAATGAAACACTATTTAAAAGAACTAGCAAAAGAAATATTTGGTTATGGTTTTTATAAAATACTTCAACTTTTTTTATATTTTTATCTTTTAATAAAGTCTCTTTTATTCTTTCCAATTCACTACTCGTCGGAAAAACTTCTAAATATATTTGATAAAAACTTGGTAACTTTTGTTTTAATAACTCTATTGAACTAGAAGATAGATTTGATTTCATACTTTCAATAATTTTTTTATTTTCAATAGGTTCTATCTTTTCTACAGCAATACCACCAAGCTCTTTTATATCATCATTTATCAATGGAGTATTTGTAACTATCACAATAGTATAGTCCCTTGATATTTTAATTTTATAATTATTAACTATATTATCTATCAACAAATAAATAGAAAATGTAATTAGCATAGATAATAGAGGAATTAAAAAAGTAAAAATGTTTTTAAGAAACTTCATAAATAATCCCATCCTCAATAGATAATTGTCTAAATTTAATACCTAAATTTCTTGGAACTCTATGGGTTACAACAACAACAGTAATTCCTAGTTGTTCATTTGCACCTCTTAATAAATTCCAAACTACATCAGCTGAATAATCATCAAGATTCCCCGTTGGTTCATCGGCAATTATAATTTTTGGATTATGTGCCAATGCTCTAGCAACAGCAACTCTTTGTTGCTCACCACCACTTAATTCGTTTGGATAATAACCAGCTCGATGAGATAGCCTTACATGTGCCAGTAATTTTTGTGCCTGATTTCTTGATATCTTATCATCATAACCGTTTATTTTAAGAGGTATCATGATATTTTCTTCAATAGTATATTCATTGATTAACTTATAATCTTGAAATATAATACCGATATCTTTTCTTAGATATCTTAATCTACTTCCTTTTATTCCTGCAACTTCCTGTTTATCAATTTTTAAGCTGCCATGTTTTAATGCAATAGCACCATAAAAAGATTTTAAAAGTGTTGATTTACCACTTCCAGAGTTTCCTCCTATAAAGATAAACTCTCTAGGTTTGATACTAAAATTACCTTTTTTTATAATGTACTTGTTGTCATCATATGATAAATAAATATCTCTTGCTTGTATCATTTTTTTAAAATCTCTTTTAGTTTATTGTGTGCTTTTAAATTTGAACTTGTAGGTATTGGATTTCCTTGAAAATACGATATAAAACCATCTTTTACCAAAATATATTTTGTAACAGGTTTATCAAAATTACCCATTGTGATTTTTAGTAAACCTGAATTTTCAAAATCTTCAATGGTATATATCTCTTCAATATGTAAAAAGAAATCTGATTCTACTATTGATTTAGTAGGAAGAATTTTGATTTTATTTAAAAAATTAATAGAAAAATCAAATGAAAAATCTCTACTAATTATATTTTGTTCATCCAAATTTTGTGAAACTAATACAACATCATAAATATCCTTACCTTGTTTTTTCCATCTATCTTCATACTTACTTGATACGGGTAAATCTTTGTTTATGTCAATAACTATTTTACCATTAGGAAGATTTGTTAAAAGTTCTAAAGAGTAATCAAAATATTCTCTACTATCTGTTCTTAGTTCTAATGTTCCATCAACCATTAAAACTCTTAAAGATTCATTTACAAACTCTTTTGAATAGACTCTTCTATGTGGCTTTTTTTCCCAAGGTACAGGAAAATGAACAAAGATTTTTTCAACACTATTTGATTGAATAAATTCCATAAATAATCTAGCATCGTAATTGATTACGAATACATTAGTAATGTTTTGAAGTTCTAATTGTTTTAAAAGTTGTTCTATAGAAGGAGAGTGAATTTCAATACCAATAAATTGAACTTCTGGATTATTTTTTGCTTGATGTAAAAGGTGTCTACCACTTCCAAAACCTATCTCTATTTGTATTTTTCTATCAGTTTTAAACTCATCAACAAAATAGTTAATCTCTTTTAAATACTCATTTTTTAACTCTTCTTTAAAATTAAAATTATTTGTATTTGAAAATGTAACATTTGATTGGTTTGCTTTTACATAACTATTTAAAGCAGTTTTGATAATAGAAACAGGACTTATTCTTGTAACTTTATCAAACTTAATCATATGATTTTCATTTTTATCTTTGATAGATAATAAAAACTCTTTGTCATCTATTTTTGTTGAAACTTTATATTCAACTTTTCTAAGTTTTTCTGTAAAGTTATATGATTTTGCAATAAAATTAAACTCCACATTTTCAAAAGATGAAGGAGTTTTTAACAACTCTTTTTTATTAAATACTATATGTGGCATGGTCTATTTAACTCTTGGTGGTAATTTTAATACAACAGCATCAGATTTTTCAGAAACTAATCCATATTGATCTACCGCTTGAACATAATATTTGTAAGTTGTATCACTTTGAATATTATTATCAGTAAATGAATTCATCTCAATTTTTCCAAATTTAGTTGTTTTTGTTTCAAAAAGATTTAATTTCATATCTTTGTAAATATTAAATGAAACAGCTCTTGAATCATTTGTTTTCCATTTTAAATTTACTCCACCATTTTCGTAAGTTGAATAAACAATTTCAGGTGTAGCAGGTTTTTCTAAAGTAGTTCCTTTTTTAGAGGCAATTTTATTATTGCTTTCTAAACCATCTTTATCAACAGCTAAAACTTTATAATAGTAATCTTTTCCATCTTCTTCTATTTTATCTACTATATTTGCAGCATTAGTGTTAACTTCCACAAGTTTACTAAATCCTATAGATTCATAAGGGCTTCTATAAATAGCATATTTAATAACATCTTCTGTTGAAGAAGGAGACCAAGAAACAGTTATTTTTCTAGGTTCTCCACTACTTACTCTTATATTTGCTGCACCTAAAGGTAGCTTTTTTGTTTTAGCACTTACAGGTTGACTAGGATTTGAAGCAATATTATCAAATGTGTATGCAGTTATTCTATACTTGTAAGTTTTATCATTGTCTAATTCTACATCAGTATATTCTGCTTGAAGTCTTCCTTTTACATCTTCTAGTGATTTCCATTTATTACTTTTTTCATCATATTTTTCAATTCTGTAATAGGCTATTTTTCTATCTTCGTGAGGTCTCCATAAAATTTTTATTCTATTTGGTAAGTTAGAAATAGCTTGAAGAGAATTTACAGCTTCCATTCTTCCTAATGTTTGTGCAGTATAGGCATCTGTACTTCTTGATTCTATTTCATCATTTACTCTTGATGTTATTTGATAAGCATAGGTTGTATTTGGTAAAAGTTTTGTATCTAAATAGTGGGTAGTGTATCTACTTTTTAGAACTTTGATTAATTTCAGTGCTTTTTGTCCACTTTTCATATCAACCCTATAAAAATTATAACCAGTTACTTTTGGGTCATCAACTTTTTTCCATTCAAGAGCTATTGAAGTTGTATCTGAAATAGATCTAATAGAGTTATAATCTACTACTTCAACTGAATTATCTACTTTTGCAGTAACTACCTCTTTTGAAGTACAACCAGTACTAACAAAAAGAATTAAAGCTGTTAATGAGGCTATTTGTATCAATTTTGTCATAAACTTCTTCCTTATCAAAATTTGATTTTATAAACGACTCCATATCTTCAGATAAATCTGCTTTAAAGCTCATTGTAATATTTTTTGTAGGATGAGTTAAATAAAGATGATATGCGTGCAAGTAAAATCTATTTATTTTATTTAATTCGCCCTTAAAACCATATAAATTGTCCCCTAAAATGTGCCTATTTAAGGAACTAAGATGTACTCTAATTTGATGTGTTCTTCCTGTAAACAGTTTAGCTCCAATTAACTCAAATTTCTCATTTTTACTCAGAGTAATTTTACAAAAAGCAGATTTTGCAACTCTACCATTGTCATCTATTGACATTTTCAGACGATTAGTTGGATTTCTTGCTATTGATTTTTCAATAATAAGGTTATCTTTTAGTGGTAAATCTATAATTGCTAGATAATATCTTCCCATACTTTTATCTTCAAGTTGTTTAGATAAGTTTATGTGGGCTTCATTTGTTTTTGCAACAACCATAACTCCACTTGTTCCTTTATCCAGTCTGTGTACAATACCATGCCTCTCTTCACCACTTATTGTAGATAAAGATATTTTTTTCAATTTTAACCAATCTACTAAAGTAGCTTCTTTTACGCTAGGAGCGTCGTGAACAGTTAGATTATAAGGTTTATTAACAACTAAAATATCTTCATCTTCGTAAATTATTTTTACCTCTTTATCTTTTAATGATTCTTGAATAAAATCTGAATCACAACTTTTATTTTCCATAAGTTCTGGAAAATTAACTTCTATTTCCTGATTTATTTTTAGTTTTAGTCCTGTTTTTGAACAAACTATGCCGTCAACTTTTACAAAATCTTTTTTTATTAGTTGCTCTATTTGATTTCTTGAAGCCTCTATTTGTGAGGCTAAAAATTTGTCAAGTCGATTTTCTTGTGAAACAATAAAATTTTTATACATATTTTGATACTCTTTCGTTATGCGTTTATTAGATAAAAGAATTTTTTCCCATTTTGATTATTTATTGATTATATTTATTCTGCCACTTATACTCTTGTCGTATAATTTAATAGCTGAAGCAAATGAAATATTAGCAAATAAACAATTAATATACTTTGGTGTTTCCGTTTTTGCTTTCTTTATTGTATTTTTTATGCCCATAAGAAAGAAGATGAGAGTCATACCTGTTTTGTATTGGTTTGGTATAGCATTGCTATTGGCTGTTGATTTATTCGGGGTTTCCAAGTTGGGTGCAACTAGATGGTTGGCTTTACCATTTTTAGGGATGACTATTCAGCCTTCTGAATTATTTAAACCTATATTTATCTTAATGTTAGGATATCTAATTCAAAATCGTCCACCGCCTAAGAATGGTTATGGTTTAAAAGATTTTATATATTTATCATTTTATATAATTTTACCATTTTTACTCATTGCCAAAGAACCTGATTTAGGTACAGCTTTGGTTTTAATGTTAGTTGGGTATGGAGTATTGTTTGTTGTGGGTGTAAATTGGAAAATTTGGGCTACAATCCTTATAACTATACTTATAAGTTCACCTTTAATATATACTTATTTAATAAAAGATTATCAGAAAAAAAGAATTACAGATTTTTTATCTGAAACTCCAAGTTACCATGTTCAGCAATCAATTATTGCTATAGGTTCTGGTGGTTTAACTGGAAAAATAAGTGAGGAAGCAACTCAAACACAATTAAAGTTTTTGCCAATTGCTACAAGTGATTTTATATTTGCTTATTTTGTTGAAAGACATGGATTTTTAGGTTCTATAGGTTTAATAATCCTTTATGCGTTGTTAATTATTCATTTAATGAGTATGAATTACTATTTTAAAGAAGATTATATAGTAAAGGCATTTGCTTCAGGATTGGGGCTTTTGATTTTTTTTAATATGAGTGTTAATATTTTGATGGTTATAGGTTTTGCACCTGTTGTTGGTATTCCTCTGCCACTTTTTTCATATGGTGGAAGTTCTTTTATTAATTTTATTGTAACTTTTGCTATTTTAGAAAATTTATTAGCATTTAGATATATGAATTTATATAATTATGAGAGAAAATTATAAATATCAAAAATATTTATAATTTATCATCTTTTTTCATTAAATCCATCATTATTTCCAAATCATAAATACCATCACCACAAATATTTTTATTAATAACTATTGTCGTTAAATCATCAGAATTTTTGTTAATATATTTATATACTATGGAGTATTCTTTTTTTAATAATTGAATATTTTCTGGTGTTTCGCAAATATTATTTTGAATATCTCTTTTAAATTTTGGATTTAAAGGATTATTTTCCAATACAACATCATCTATTTTAAATAGATATGTAATATTTTTATTGTTTAGTTTAATATCAACTAATTGGGTAGCATAATCTACATCTATCGGTAACTCTTTTTTAAAATTTTCAATATCATTTTTTATGAAATAATCTTCTAAAAAATAGGCTTTAATTATTTCATTAAATATGGATAGGGTAAAAATTAAGTTTATTGTAACTGCTATTTTTGAAGATAAAGACCATATTTTTTTTCCTAAATATCTATTCGCACTTCTAAAAACGGCCAGAAATATGAAAATAGAGTAGCTAAAAGAGATAAAATATAGTAATAAATCCCAAAAATTAGCAAAATGTGAATTAGAAATTTTTTCATTTATATAATTATTTTCAAAAAAAAGTTCTAATAATACAGTTATAGTAATAAACCAGATCCAAAAGGTTTGGAAAAGGCTTACTTCTCCTTTGAATATTTTGTGAAAATAACTTTTTATCATTTGTTATTCCTAATATAAATTGTAATAGACTCTAAATTTTAATTTTGTAGATTCTTTTGGCTTTGGATAATCTTTATAGGCTATTTGAATAAGTTCAAGTGTATATTCATCTAATATTTCATAACCAGAACTATCTATAATTTTTAAATTTGTAATATCTCCATTTGGATGAAAAATAAATTCAACAGTATTTACCCCTCCAATTCTTAGTTTTGCTGCAAGTCTTGGATAACCTAATCTATTTAAAACAGTTTGAGTAATACTTTGAAATTCATTTAAATTTTCTTCTAAAAAAGCTTTTTGTACCTTTGTAAAAGTTTCAAACTCTTTTCCATAGAGTTTATTTATTTCATTTAAAATCTCTTTATTTACAGGTTCTTTTTGAGATAAAAAGTTTTCTAATGCTTTTTGTTCAATGGTTTTTCTATTTTTAACTTTTTGCTCACCCAAAAGTGCATCTTCTAAAGTCTCAGTATTCTCATTTTTAATTTGAATCTCTTTCTCAACTTTTCTAATAATTTCTTCTTTTTGTATGATTTTTTTAGTTTTAACTAACTCTTTCTTTTGCTTTTTCTTTTGAAATTTTGGTTTAGAAGCTTTAATTAATTTTTCTTCAGTTATTTCTTTGATCTGTTTTTTTTGTTCTACAGGTTTTTCTTGTGTTTGGGATTGAATATTTTGTAATGGAGTTAATTTAACAAATTTAACATCAGTTTTTTTTATCTCTTTTTGAGATGAAGTAGGTTTGTTATCAACAATATCTTCTTGATAATTTTTTAGAAATAACAGATGTACAATAATAGATATAACAAAAGCAGTAATTAGAATTTTCATAGGGCGGATTATAATATTACAATACTATTAAAAAGATAAATTTAATTTTATTCCGATTAAGTTTTAAAATCTTTCTTTTCTTATACTTAATATCTATAAAAATATCTTTATTGTAGAATACGCGTTCAAATGATAAATTAGGAAAATAATAGATGTTTGAAAACTCAATAAAAGCATATGAAGATGCTTGTAAAGTAATACCAGGAGGAGTTGATTCTCCAGTTAGAGCTTTTAAAAGCGTTGGTGGAACACCTCCTTTTATACAAAGAGGTGAGGGTGCTTATTTATATGATATAGATGGAAACAAATATGTTGATTTTGTTCAAAGTTGGGGACCATTAATTTTTGGTCATTGTGATAAAGATATAGAAGAAGCAGTTATTGCTACTGCTAAAAATGGTTTATCTTTTGGAGCACCTACTTTATTAGAAACAGAGTTAGCAAATGAAATTGTTGAAATGTATGACAATATAGATAAGGTTAGATTTGTTAGTTCAGGAACTGAAGCTGTAATGAGTGCTATTAGATTGGCTCGTGGTGTTACAGGGAAAAATGATATAGTTAAGTTTGAGGGTTGTTATCACGGACATAGTGATTCTTTACTTGTTCAAGCAGGTTCTGGAATGGCAACTTTTGGAAGTCCAAGTAGCCCAGGAGTTCCAGCAGACTTAACAAAACATACTTTACTTTGTGAATATAATAATATTGAAAATTTAAAAAGATGTTTTGAAGACTCATCTGATATTGCTTGTATTATAATTGAACCAATTGCTGGAAATATGGGATTAGTTCCTGCAAGTGATGAGTTTCTGGCAACTTGTAGAGAGTTATGTGATAAAAATGGTGCATTACTGATTTTTGATGAAGTAATGACAGGTTTTAGAGCCTCTTTAAAAGGTGCAAGTGGTATATTAAAAACTCAAGCTGATATTTTAACTTTTGGAAAAGTAATAGGTGCTGGAATGCCTGTTGGTGCTTTTGCAGCTTCAAAATATATTATGGGACATTTAAGCCCTGAAGGTAAAGTTTATCAAGCTGGAACTTTAAGTGGAAATCCTGTAGCTATGGCAGCGGGACTTGTTAGTTTGAAGAAATTAAAATCAAATCCAGCTATTTATGAAGAGCTGAATCAAAAAGCTTTAAAACTTGTAAATGGTTTAAAAGAAGTTGCAACAAATAACGGTATTGATTTACAAATAGACACGCGAGGGAGTATGTTTGGATTTTTCTTTTGTGAAGATGTTCCAACAAATTTTAAAGAAGTTGGAAAGTGTGATTTTCAAAGATTTGCAACTTTTCATAGAGAGATGTTAAAAAGAGGTTTTTACTTCGCTTGTTCTCAATATGAAGCAGGGTTTATTTGTACTTCAATTAGTGATGAAGATATAGAAAACTGTATAAATGCAGCAGATGAAGTTATGAAAAATTTATAAAATAAAAAAGGAATAAAAATGTTAGTATTAAAAAATGTGGAATTAACTAAAAAAGCAAATATCTATTTTGATGGAAATGTTACAAGTAGAAGTTTTGTTGATGCAGATGGTACAAAAAGAACTTTAGGTATTATGATGCCAGGAGAGTATACTTTTGGTACAAAAGATGCAGAACATATGGAAATTATTTCAGGAAAAGTTGAAGTTTTAATAGCTTGTGGTGATAGTAATTGGGAAACAATAGAAGCTGGTGGTTTTTTTGAAGTACCTGCAAATTGTAGTTTTGACATTAGAGTTTTAGAGATAACTGATTATTGTTGTACATTTATTAACTAGAAGTTCATTATGGAACAAGAACAACAACAAAAACCAAAACATCAAGATAAAGTAGTTGCATTAGATAATTTATCTTTAGGGATATCTATAGTTGCAGCTATTGTTATAGGTTTTGGAGTAGGTTATGGACTAAAAACTCTTACAGGATATACTTGGACTCTATGGCTTGGAATAGCTTGGGGAATTTTGGCTGCTGGATTAAATATCTATAAAGCTTATAAAAGAGCTCAAAAGCAGTTTGAAGGTATGGAAAATGACCCAAGATATGCACACAGGGCAAAACATGGAGATAAATCTTTTGATGATGAAGATTAATCTTGAGATTTTAAAATTTGCAAAGGTCTTCATAATTTTAGACCTTTGTATGATTTTTTATGCTTTTATTTTTCAAAATAGCCTTTGGCTTTTGAATACTCAAGTGGCATTTTTATCATCTTTGTTTATTACAATAGCTTCTTTTTTATCCTATAAAAAAAATATTGAAAATCGAATTGCTAATCTTGATTTATCTAAAGAGAATAAAACAGAAGATAGAGATAAAATAGATGAAATTGATGATCCTTATGATTTGTATAGTGAATATGAAGAGATTCCAGAAGAACAATTAACACCTGAAAAAATAAAAGAGATAATTCAAGAAGAGAAGAATAAAGTTAAAAAGAATTCATTAAAAAATGATTTTTTTTCTGCAACGGGATTTTTATCTATATATAGAATTTT
>JBBITK010000013.1:25171-40733 GCA_037440805.1 Arcobacter sp.
TGCTTTTTGGATTTTTTGCTTTAAACAATAATAAAATATTTCTACCAACAGCATTCATTATAGGATTAGGTATTGTTCCGCTAGGAGTATTAATATCAAGATTTATAAAAAATAAATCTTGATATTAGATGATTAATGGTAAATCGATAGTTATTTTATTTTCATCATAGCTTAATATAAAAGAGCCATGATTATCTCTATTATTCAAACTTGAAAAGTCAGTATTTGAATCAGAAATTATATCAACTGTTACTAAAGAGTATTTTCTCCCATCAATTTTTATGTATTCTCCAATTTTTAATAAAATAGAGCAAGTTACATTTTTTGAATCTTTAAAAAGCTCGAAAACTTGATTTAATGTTTTTATAAAACTTGTTGCATCTAACTTAAATTCAGGAATAGATGGGTCGTAGTTTTTTATATAGTTTATATTATTCTTTATTTTACTAGTCGAAATAGCTAAATCAACTAATGTAAAAATATTTGTACTATTAACATTTTTTATATTCAGTTTATTCTCTTTTTTTACCATAGCACTTTTATACAGTTTCATATGAATTTCATCTTCATTATCATATTTAACTGTTATGGCATAAAAAGTATAGTTTTTGATGTTCAAATCAATATAAGAAGTTAAAACTCCAAAAGTTTTTGGAGCATAACTCAAAGCCAAATCAAAAAGCTCTTTAGGTCTTATTCTATTTAATAAAAACTGAGCCTCGCTATTTGAATATATGATTTTTGATGAAGAAGAAAAAGATATAACAGGATTTAAATCTAATTCAACCCATTCTTCAAAAAAACTCATTATTAGCTCTCTACATAATTTTTAAGATTTTTACCAACTTTTGGATGCTTTAATTTTTTAATAGCACTTGATTCAATTTGTCTAACTCTCTCTCTTGTTACATTGAGTTCTTTACCAATTTCTTCAAGTGTTCTATCACTAGCATCTTCCATAAGTCCAAATCTCATTCTAATAACAGCCTGTTCTCTTTCATTTAATTGAGCTAAGATTTGATCAATTTGACCTTGTAAATCTTCTTTCATAATATTATCAACAGGAGTTGGAGCTTTTTCATCTGGAACAAAATCTCCAAATTTACCATCATCATCACTTCCAATAGGAGCTTCCAAAGATACAGGTTCTTTTGTTATTTTAATAACTTGTTTTACTTTATCAACAGGAAGTCCCACTTCTTTTGCAATTTCTTCAACATCTGGTTCTTTACCAATTTCTTGAATACCTTTTCTGATGATTTTGTTGATTCTATTTATAGTTTCAATCATATGAATTGGGATTCTAATAGTTCTTGCTTGATCTGCAATTGCTCTAGAAATGGCTTGTCTAATCCACCATGTTGCATAAGTAGAGAACTTATAACCTTTTTTGTACTCAAATTTATCAACAGCTTTCATAAGACCTATGTTACCTTCTTGAATTAAATCCAAAAATGGTAAACCTCTATTTGTATATCTTTTTGCAATAGATACAACAAGTCTAAGATTTGATTTTGCCATTCTTGTTTTAGAAGTATCTGTTATCTCTTTACCTCTTTTTATTTGCTCTAAAACATCTCTTAACTCTTCAGGTTCTAGGTCAAATCCACCTTTAGAGGCTTCAGCAGTTTGGAAAAGTTTTTTGATTTCCATATATGTTGAAACCATTGTAGCTTCAGGAACCATTGCAGTTATTTGTGCTTTTGATAAATTAACAATATTATCTAAAATCTTTTGGTGATTTTTTAATAATGTTTCGTTAAATAATGGTAATTTGTATTCTAATCTTTTTAATTCACTCTCAAAACCAGTGTCAGATTTTAAAGCTGTTTCCATAGCTTTTACAATTTCAGTAATTAATTTTGAAGTAGGACCTAAATCCATTAGAGCATCTTTTAAAATTTTCTTTTTAAATGCAACACTTAAATTAAATGTCATTTGATCAAATTCATCATCTGATTTTGCTGTCTCTTTTCCAGAAAATTTCAACCACTCTTTTTTAGCTTTTTCTAAATTTTTAAAAGATTCAATTATTGCCTGAGCTCTTTTATCTAATTTTTTCTGTTTTTTATTATCACCTTTTTCAGAATCTTCATCATATTCACCCTCTGTGTCATCTGAATCTTCTTCTTCAAGAATATCTAAGTCTTCTTCCTCTTCTTCAGAATCTTCATCATCAAAGTTTTTAAATAGTTCTTTTACTTTTCTTTCTCTATTTACTAATGGTTCTTTGTACTCTAAAATAAAATCAATCAAATAAGGAACATAACAAATAGCATCTAAAATGATATCTTCACCTATTTCAATTCTTTTAGAGATTTCAACCTCTTCTTCTTTTGTTAAAAGGGGAATTTGTCCCATTTCTCTTAAATACATTCTAACAGGAGAATCTGATCTTGACCACTCTAATAATTCTTTATTTTTTAATAAATCATAAACATCATCTTCATTTTCAATGAGCTTTTCTCTTTGTTCTCTTTTTTTCTTAGCTTCTTCCGCATTAAGTCTTTTAGCTTGTTCTTGGGAACTTATAACTGTTACACTATAAAGCTGAATTAATGCCAAAAGTTTTTTAACGTTTACAGCAGATGGTGCTTTTGGAAAAATTTTGATTATTTTTTCATAAGTAAGAACAGAATCTTTATATTCTTTTACTAATTGTTCAATAACTTTATTTATATCTTTTGGTACGCTCATTGTATAAATAATCCTCTCAATTTAAATAGGTAGATATTATACCCAAATAAGTTAAGAAAACCATTAAAATTGAAATGTTTAAAGATATATTGTTTGAAAATTAGATAGAATAAATGTTTCGTAAAATATTTATTAATATAAATATAAAATTCAAGGATAATCAAAATGAGTAAAATTACAGGAAAAGTTTGGAATTTCGGTGCGAATATAGATACGGATGTTATCATTGCGGCTAGATATTTAAATAGTTCAGACCCTGAACATTTAGCAAAATATGTTATGGAAGATGCAGATCCAGAATTTCCAAAAAAACTTCAAAGAGGTGATATTATTGTTGCTGGTGAGAATTTTGGATGTGGTTCGAGTAGAGAACATGCACCAATAGCTTTAAAAGCTGCTGGAGTTGCTGCTGTTGTCGCTCCATCTTTTGCAAGAATTTTTTATAGAAATGCTTTTAATATGGGATTACCAATATTTGAATTACCTGAGTCTTTAGAAATAAAAGAGGGTGAAGAGATTTCAATAGATTTAGATAATGGAAAAATTACAAACAATACTACAAATAAAACTTATGATTTTATAGCAATACCTGCTTTTATGCAAGAATTAATCAATTCTGGTGGTTTAATTAATTATGCTATTGAAGAGATGAAAAAAGGAAAATAATGAAAACATATAATATATCAGTAATAAAAGGTGATGGGATAGGTCCTGAAATAGTAGATGAAGCAATAAAAGTTTTAAATACAGTATCTAATGCTTGTGGATTTAAACTAGATTATAAAGAGTATTTAATGGGAGGAATTGCTATTGATACAACAGGTGTTCCACTACCTCAAGAGACAGTAGATGGAGTATTAAATTCAGATGCTTGTTTATTTGGTTCTATTGGTGGAGAGAAATGGGATACTCTTCCTAGAGATTTGAGACCTGAGACGGGATTATTAAAATTTAGAGAAGCAATGGGAGTATATGCAAACTTAAGACCAGCAATAGTTTATGATGAACTTGTAAATGCTTCAACATTAAAACCAGAAGTAATCCAAGGTTGCGATATTATGGTTGTAAGAGAGCTAATTGGTGGAATATATTTTGGACAACCAAGAGAAAATGATGGATTCAAAGCATTTAATACAATGGTATATACAAAACCAGAAATTATTAGAATTGGAAAACAAGCATTTGAATTAGCAAGAAAAAGAAGTAAAAGAGTATGTTCAGTAGATAAAGCGAATGTATTAGAGGTATCTCAATTATGGAGAGATACAATGAATGAACTTAGTAAAGATTATCCAGATGTTGAATTAAGTCATATGTATGTAGATAATGCAGCAATGCAACTTGTAAGAAATCCAAAACAATTTGATGTTGTTGTAACTGGAAATATATTTGGGGATATATTAAGTGATACAGCATCAATGGTAGTAGGTTCTATTGGATTATTACCAAGTGCAAGTACAGGAGATAAAACAGCAATATATGAGCCAATACATGGATCAGCACCAGATATAGCAGGGATGGGAATAGCAAATCCAATAGCAACAATATTAAGTGCAGCAATGATGTTAAGATACTCATTAAATGAGATAAAAGCAGCAGATTTAATAGAAGACGCAATAAAAGCGGTGTTAAAAGATGGATATAGAACAAAAGATTTAGCTTCATTTGATGCTAAAGAGGTTTTAAATACTACTTCTATGGGTGATAAAATATCTGAGTATATTATTAAATAATATAAGAGAAATAGTTTCTCTTATATTTAAACTAATTTAATAATTTTTTATGATAGAATAGGAACAATTAAATTTTTGGGATTAAACTATGAGTGAAAAAAAATATAGATTAGTTACTAGAAGTGATATGGACGGTCTTGTTTGTGGTACACTTCTTAAATATTTAGATGTTATCGATGAAGTATCTTTTGTTCATCCAAAAGATATGCAAGATGGTAAAATAGAAATTACTTCAAATGATATAACTACAAATCTTCCTTATGTTGATGGTGTTTATTTGGCTTTTGACCATCATTTTTCTGAAACAATAAGAAATAATAAAAAAGATAATCATATTATAGATCCAGATGCTCCAAGTGCTGCTGATGTTGTTTATAAGTATTATGGTGGAGATGAAGTATTCCCTGGATATTTTACAGCAATGATGAAAGGAGCCAACAAGGCTGATTCTGCAGATTTTGATGAAAATGATATTTTAAATCCTAGGGCTTGGACATTATTGAGTTTTCTAATGGATAGTAGAACAGGACTTGGTAGATTTAAAGAGTTTAGAATATCAAATTATCATCTTATGATGGATTTAATTGAATATTGTGCAAGACATCATATTGATGAAATTCTAGAATTACCAGATGTAAAAGAGAGAATAGATTTATATTTTAAATATGAAAATGATTTTAAAGAACAGTTAAGAAGATGTACTAAAGTTGTAGGTAATTTATTGATTATTGATTATAGAAATGAAGAGATAATTTATCCAGGTAATAGATTTATGGTTTATGCTATGTATCCAGAACAAAATATTTCAATACATGTTGTTTGGGGTAAGGATAAACAAAATATAGTATTCAGTACAGGAAAGTCAATAATAAATAAAAGTTCTAAAACTAATGTAGGGGAGTTAATGCTTCAGTATAAAGGTGGAGGACATAAAGCTGCTGGTGGTTGTCAAATAGATATTGATAAAGCTGAAGAAGTACTTGAACAATTAACTAAAAAAATAAATATTGATGGTTAAAAATAAAAGAGATTAAAATTTCTCTTTTATTTTCTCATAAAAATCTTCTAAATTTAGATCTAAATTTCCTTCTCTTTGTTTTTTACCCCACATTGGTTCTGGGAAAAAAGAGTCTTGTTTAAATCTTGCCATAATATGAAAATGAACTTTTGGAACATAATTTCCAAATGAAGCTATATTTATTTTCTCTGGATTAAAAAAACTTATCATCTCTTTTTCGATAATTTCCAAATATTTTAGAATCTCTTCTTTAGTTTTTGAATCACATTGAGAAAATTCTTTTACTTCACTATTAGCGAATATTTTTAACCAAGGAATTTCAGAATTTTCAATTTCTATACTTATATAATCATTTTTAAATATTAAACTCATTTTAGATACCTTTTTTTATTTTAATAGTAGTTAAACTTTCTTTAAGTAAAAGTTAAATAGAATGGCAGTCCATTTTTCAACCATTATGGAAGTTTTTACAAAATGTTTTGTGTTTTGTAGAGAGTTGGGAAGAGGGTATAAAAAGAGGAAAACATACTGTTTTACGCCTCTTGCCTGTTGAAAAGTGGTAATAACACAAAAAGAGGATTAACTTATGAAAGTAAGAGCTTCAGTTAAGAAGATGTGTGATAAATGTAAAGTTATCAAAAGAAGAGGTATCGTAAGAGTAATCTGCGAAAACAAAAAACATAAACAAAGACAAGGATAAGACACATGGCAAGAATCGCGGGTGTTGATTTACCAAACAAAAAAAGAATGGAATATGCATTAACTTATATTTTTGGTATAGGTTTACATAATTCAAGATTAATTTTAAATGCTGTTGGAATTGATTTAAACAAAAGAGCATTTGAATTAACAGAAGATGAAGCGGCAGCAATAAGAAAAGAAATCCAAGAAAACTACATGGTAGAAGGGGATTTAAGAAAAAAAGTTGCTATGGATATCAAGGCTTTAATGGATTTAGGTTCATATAGAGGTTTAAGACATAGAAAAGGTTTACCTTGTAGAGGGCAAAAGACTAAAACTAATGCTAGAACTAGAAAAGGTAAAAAGAAAACTGTTGGTGCAGCAACTAAATAAGGGATATTAGATGGCAAAAAGAAAAGTTACTAGAAAAAAAATTGTAAGAAAAAATATTGCTGACGGTATAGTTCATATAGCTGCAACTTTTAATAATACAATGGTTACTGTTACTGACAATGCAGGAAATGCAATTGCATGGTCAAGTGCTGGAAATTTAGGATTCAAAGGTTCTAAAAAATCAACTCCATTTGCTGCTCAAGCTGCTGTTGAAGATGCAGTTAAAAAAGCTATGGAACACGGTATTAAAAATGTAGGTATAAAAATTCAAGGACCAGGTTCTGGAAGAGATACAGCAGTAAAATGTGTAGGTTCAATTGAAGGAATTAGAGTTACTTGGTTAAAAGATGTTACACCATTACCACATAATGGATGTAGACCTCCTAAAAGAAGAAGAGTGTAAGGGGTAAATAATGGCAAGATATAGAGGACCTAGAGAAAAAATAGAAAGAAGACTTGATGCTGATCTTGGATTAAAAGGTGAAAGAAGATTAGCTGGTAAAAGTGCTTTAGAAAAAAGACCATTTGCTCCTGGACAACATGGACAAAGAAGAGCTAAGATCTCTGAGTATGGTTTACAATTAAGAGAAAAACAAAAAGCTAAGTTTATGTATGGTGTTTCTGAAAAACAATTTAGAAAATATTTTAAAGAAGCAGCTAGAAGAGAAGGTAATACAGGGGCTAACTTAATTACTTTAATTGAGCAAAGATTAGACAATGTTGTTTATAGAATGGGATTTGCTTCAACTAGAGCATTTGCCAGACAATTAACAACTCATTGTCATGTTTTAGTTGATGGAAAAAGAGTAAATGTACCATCTTACATAGTAAAACCTGGACAAAAAGTAGAAATTAGAGAAAAATCTAAAAATAATCCACAAGTTGTTAGAGCTTTAGAATTAACAAATCAAACTGGAATGGTTGAATGGGTTGATGTAGATAAAGATAAAGTATTTGGAATTTTCACAAGAATACCAGCTAGAGAAGAAGTTGTTATCCCTGTTGAAGAAAGATTAATCGTAGAGTTATATTCTAAATAATAAATAAAAGGTAGCTAATGAAAAAATTTGCAGAGACACCGTTTTTACCAACAGAGGTTGAGATAGAGGCTATCAGTGAAAATGAAGCTAAAATATCAGCATATCCATTTGAAAGTGGTTTTGCAATAACTTTAGCTCACCCTTTAAGAAGACTTTTATTAAGTTCTTCTGTTGGTTACGCACCAATTGCAGTAAAAATTGAAGGTGCGTCACATGAGTTTGACTCATTAAGGGGAATGCTTGAGGATATAGCTATTTTTGTAATTAATCTTAAAAATATTAAGTTTAAAATCAATGGTGATAAAAGTCAAGTTACAGTTGAATATTCATTTAATGGACCAAAAGAGATTAAAGGTGAAGATTTAATTAACTCTGATGTTGAAGTAGTATCACCAGATGTACATTTAGCTACGATTAATAGCGATTGTAATCTTACATTTTCTGTTATTATACAAAAAGGTATTGGATATATGCCTTCTGAAGATATAAGAGAGATTGTTGGAACAGATTATATTCCTATTGATGCTTTTTTTACACCAGTTAAAAAAGTTGTTTATAACATAGAAAAAATGTTAGTTGAAGATAATCCTAACTTTGAAAAAGCTGTATTTAATGTTCAAACAAATGGACAAATATCTCCAGTTACTGCTTTTAAAGAAGCTGTTTCTGTAATGTATTCACAAATGTCAGTTTTTAATAAAGTTTTTGATTTATCAGAAGTTAGTATTAGTGATTCAGGTGAAGAGCCAGCAGAAATTAAAGAATTGATCATTAAGATTGATGATTTAAATTTAAGTGCTAGAAGTTTTAATTCATTAGATAGAGCGGGAATTAAATTCTTAGCTGAATTAGTACTTATGAGTGAAGTTGAAGTTAAAAATATCAAAAATCTTGGAAAAAAATCTTATGATGAAATCGCAGAGAAATTAGAATCATTAGGTTATCCAGTTGAGAATACACTTCCAGAAAATGTTGCTTCTGTATTAAGAAGAAAATTAGAGCAACTAAAAGCATAATTTAAGGGTTTAATATGAGACATAAGCATGGATATAGAAAGTTAAGTAGAACTACTTCTCATAGAAAAGCATTGTTAAAGAATTTAGCAATAGCTATAATTGAAAGAGGTAAAATTGAAACAACTGTACCTAAAGCAAAAGAATTAAGAAGATATATAGAAAAATTAATTACTTCTGCTAGAGATGCAGATTTCAATACACATAGATATGTATTTGCAGCTTTACAACACAAAGAAGCTACAAAAAAATTAATTAATGAAATAGCACCTAACTATGTGGGTAGAAATGGTGGATATACATCTATCGTGAAAACTAGAATTAGAAAAGGTGATGCAGCGCCAATGGCGTTTATATCTTTAATATAGTTTACTAAAGATTATTTAGAAAAGGAGTGTTTTTCACTCCTTTTTTTTTGCTTATTTTTTCCTTACTTTTTTAAATTAACTCTAACCTTGTTTTAATCAAAATTTAGCTAAAATCCAGCGTAATTAATATAATTACAACTCACAGGAGAAATTTTTGATAACTCTAAAAGAAGCACTATCTTTAGGTAGTGATGATATACAAAAAATCCAAGATGAACTAGCTTCTAAAATTAAAAATGACAATACAGGTTCTTATGTTGAACAATTAACTTCTACAAATATTTCTAAAGCTGGAAGTGGAATACCAATAGCTATAAAAGATAATATAAATGTTAAAAATTGGGAAATTACTTGTTCTAGTAATATTTTAAAAGGTTACATAAGTCCTTATAATGCAACAGTTATTGAAAGATTAGAAAAAGCTGGTTTATCTGCATTTGGAAGAACAAATATGGATGAATTTGCAATGGGAAGTTCTACTGAATCTTCATGTTACGGTAGAACTTTAAATCCTGTTGATAATTCAAGAGTTCCAGGAGGAAGTAGTGGAGGAAGTGCTGCTGCTGTAGCTGCTGGAATAGCAATTGCTGCTCTTGGAACGGATACTGGTGGTAGTATTAGACAGCCAGCTGCTTATTGTGGTTGTGTAGGAATGAAACCAACTTATGGAAGAGTTTCAAGATATGGAATTACAGCTTACTCTTCGTCACTTGATCAGTGTGGACCGATAACTCAAAATGTTGAAGATGCAGCTATTTTGTATGATATTATCGCAGGATATGATCCAAAAGATTCGACTTCTGCAAATATTGATTATACACCAGTTTCTTCAAATCTAAATGCAAATAAAAAATTAACAATAGCTGTTATTGATAACTTTGTATCACAAGCAAGTCCTGCTGTTCAAAAAGGTTTTGAAAAAGCTGTAAAAGCTTTAGAAGATGCTGGACATAAAATAGTTCATAAAAATATGTTAGATACACAAAAAATAGTTTCTACTTATTATATTGTAGCAACAGCAGAAGCTAGTGCAAACTTAGCAAGATTTGATGGTGTTAGATTTGGTAATAGAAAAGGTGATGCAGGACTTAAGGATATGTATGTTCAAACTAAATCACAAGGTTTTGGACATGAAGTACAAAAAAGAATTATGTTAGGTTCTTTTGTTTTAAGTTCAGGATATTATGATGCTTATTATATAAAAGCACAAAAAGTTAGACATTTAATAAAAGATATGTATGAAGAAATTTTTGAAGAAGCAGATTTAATATTATCTCCAGTTGCTCCAACAACTGCACCAAAATTTGGTTCATTTAAAACTTCTTTAGAAATGTATTTAAGTGATATATATACGATATCTGTAAATTTAGCAGGACTTCCTGCTATATCGTTACCTGTTGATAAAGATGAAGAAGGAATACCTGTTGGATTACAATTTATAGGTAAAGCTTATGATGAGCAGACTTTATTTGATGGTGCTTTATCTTTAGAAAAAGCAATAAATTATATAAAATAATAGTTAGGATTTAATTATGAGAATAAGAAAAAGAGCATTAACATTTGAAGACGTTTTATTAGTACCAGCTAAATCAGAAATTTTACCAAAAGAGGTTTGTATAAAAACAAAACTTACAAAAAATATTCCTTTAAATATTCCTTTTGTAAGTGCTGCAATGGATACAGTTACTGAATATGAAGCAGCTATTGCTATGGCTAGACTTGGAGGAATTGGAATTATTCATAAAAATATGGATATTGCAACTCAAGTTTTACAATGTAAAAAAGTAAAAAAATCAGAATCAGGAATGATTATTGACCCAATTACTATAAAATCAGAGCAAACTTTACAAGATGCAGAAGATATAATGGCTTCTTATAAAATTTCAGGAGTTCCTGTAGTTGATGAAAATAACATTTTAGTTGGAATTTTAACAAATAGGGATATGAGATTTACAAAAGATTTTACACAAAAAGTAAAAGATAAAATGACAGCTATGCCTTTAGTAACAGCTAAAGAAGGAACAACTTTAGAAGATGCTGCGGATGTTATGCATGCAAATAAAATTGAAAAATTACTTGGATTAATCACAATTAAAGACATTAATAAAAAAAGAGAATATCCAAATGCAAATAAAGATGAATTTGGAAGATTAAGAGTTGGTGCTGCTATTGGTGTTGGTCAATTAGATAGAGCAAGAGCTTTAGTTGAAGTTGGAGTTGATGTTTTAGTTTTAGATTCTGCTCATGGGCATTCAAAAGGGATTTTAGATACAGTTAAAGCTATAAAGGCTGAATTAAATGTAGATATTATTGCTGGAAATGTTGCAACAGCTGAAGCTACAGCTGATTTGATTGCTGCTGGAGCTGATGCTGTTAAGGTTGGAATAGGACCTGGAAGTATTTGTACTACAAGAATTGTTGCGGGAGTTGGTATTCCTCAAATAAGTGCCATAGATGAGTGTGCTGCAGAAGGTGCTAAATATGGAGTTCCTGTAATAGCTGATGGTGGGATTAAATATTCTGGAGATGTTGCAAAAGCATTGGCTGTAGGAGCAAGTTCTGTTATGATGGGAAGTGCTTTGGCTGGAACTGATGAAAGTCCAGGTGAAGTTATTCTTTATCAAGGAAGAAAATTCAAATCTTATAGAGGTATGGGTTCTATTGGAGCTATGACAAAAGGAAGTACTGATAGATATTTCCAAGAGGGAACGGCTGCTGATAAACTTGTACCTGAAGGAATTGAAGGAAGAGTTGCTTATAGGGGAACAATTGCAGATATTATCCATCAAATGGTTGGTGGACTTAGAAGTTCTATGGGATATTTAGGAAGTAAAGATATTCCAACTTTCCAAGAAAGAGCAGAATTTGTAGAAATTACAAGCGCAGGACTAAGAGAGTCTCATGTTCATGATGTAACAATCACTAATGAAGCACCAAACTATCATATTTAATTAATAAAAAGAGATTTTAAATTTCTCTTTTTATTATTCTTTCAATTTATCTTTTTTATGAATAACACCATTTTTATCCATATCTTGAATTAGCCTCTGAGTATTTTCATAACTCATAGGTTCAGGAGTAGAATTTATAAAATAGTGTCTATACAAAACTAAAATAATGATAATTAAGGGAAAAATGATTTTATAATTTACCATATACTCAATCTACCTTCAAATTTAATAGGGAAATCAGGAGAATTGAGTTGAAGTTCATAACCTTTTTTAATAGTTTCAGGAGGGATTTTCCAATCTTTTACTAAGGTATCAACCACAGAATTAGCTAAATATTTAGTATTTATTAGAGCTAAAGAGTAAGCAGAAGCTTTTATGTTATCTTTTAAATCATAATGATAAAGATTTGCCAAGTTACTATAAGCATCTAAAACATTATTTTTAATAGCAAATTTATACCATTTTTCAGCTTCACTAAAATTACCTAATTCCTGATAATTAAGTGCGATATTAGTTAAAGCTTGATTATCACCTTTTTCGTAAGATTTTTTGAAATAAAGAAGAGAATTTTTAAAATTACCAGCTTTATAATAAGTTGAACCTAGTTGAAATATAGCCTCATCATTGCCAAGGTCAATGGCTTGTTTACACCAAGAGATAGCTTCATTAAACTCTTTGAGTTGTTGATAAGCGTAACAAGTATAGTTAGAGTTTGTTCCTGATGGTTGCATAGAGTTGGCGTATTTGTACCATTCAATAGCTTTTTTGTAATCTTTTAGTTCTTCAGAGTATGCAAAACCTATTTTTGTGGCTGATGCGGGGTCGTGGTCGGCATCAAACCAAGTACTTAATTTAAAATATTTATTTATGTGGGCTTCTTCGGTCGTTGGTTTAGGTAAACTAGCTTTAGATTTATTTTCTTCGCTATCATCACAAGCAGAAAAACCTAAAAGAAGAGTAGTTATTAGAGATATTTTTAAAATTGTGTTTAAATTCATTATTTAATTCCTTGTAAAATATTTATATCAGTATTGGCAAAAGATATTTGTTCTATTTCATCTATATCTATTTCTATAATCACACTTGATAAAGTAGGAGTTGTTTTGGAAGCTAAATATTTAACTTCATATTTCAAATCTATAATAGAAGAGGTTATTATAATATAAGCTGTATAGATTTTTCTTGCTAATTTATAATTTATAAAATCATTTAAATCAAAATAGTTGGAATTCGTTGAAAATAAATCTATTATTGCATAATCATTTATTTGTTTTAGCGAAGTTTTATTTATTTTATTAAATTTTTTATAATTATTTTCAGGATTATTTGCTGTTATATTATCTGTATTAATTACAAATAAGTTAAATTTTTCATCATCATATAAAACCTTAGGCACTTTAACAGCAGAAGTAACTTTGACTTTGATGTCTATATTTCTAGGATTTCTTAGATTTGAAGAGTTTTTGTAACTTGTTTTTTCAAGTTTATAACCAAATAAATTTGCCTTTAAAAAACTAAGTTCATTTGTAAGAGCCATATCAAAATATTTTTCATTAGCAAAATAGTTTTTACCAATGAACTCTATTAATTTAATAGGGTCATTAAACCCATCATTTACTTTTGCTTTTAGATTATCTATTGTTTCAACAGCTTCTACTAAATAGTGAGCTTTATATCTTTTTTCTTTAACATCTGAAAAGACTTCAAAAAAACTAATATCTTTTTTGAAAAGTAGGGATTTTTGAAGATAGATTTTTAAATCACTATCTTTTATTTGAGTCAAAATAGCCATATTAATTAGATTTAACAAAATAGTTAATGCTGTAATAGGTAAAGCAGGGGAGAAAAATGAAAGAGCTAAAACTGTTCCACTAATAAATAGAGTCAAAAACATAGCATCATAATCTTCTTTTTTGTACAAATCATTTACATCATAAATGGTTGTAATAATGGTGGTAATAATAGCTATTTTGTTTACAAAAGTGATATTTGATAAAAAAGTTTTTGGATTATTTGCTCTATAAACTGTTTTTGTCAAATTATTTATCAATTCAAAAGGAGTTTTTGAGCCTTTTAACGCAATAACTCCAGCTATTTCATTGGTCAAATCAGTAACATCTTTTGCAAAATCAGCACAATCTTTGTAAGTTTTATTGTCATTAAAAATAATAAAATCGGCAACTTTTAAAACCACAAAAACATTTGAAATAGTTTTTAAAGTAGAATAACTTCTAAAAAATATAGATTTTTCAGATAGTTTTCTTTCTTTAATATATTTTTCCAACAATTCATTAGCTTTTGAAGTATATCCTTCCATATCTTTTAGAGTTTCATAAAGTTCCCTCTCTTGGGATTTTAAACTTTGCTCTTTTTCGTAAACAAATTTATAAATAGATTTTTTAAATGCTTCTTTTGGAGGATTTGTTTTAAAATTATCTGTAAAAGTTAAAGCATTTGTTTTATAAGTTTGATTATAGGTCATAGCAAAAAGATAGTTTCTTGAAAACATAGTTATATATGCTTCACTAATATTATAATCTGTTAAAATTTTTGTTTTTTCATCTTCACTTAAAACTTTTCTTTTTTTTGCCATATCAAGCATAAAATCATAAATATGAGATAGCTCGGGATTAAAACAACTATTTTCTTTGGCTTCTTCATCCAAATCAGTTCTACATTCACAAAGCATATATGAAATATTCATAGCACTAATTACATAATGAAATTTATTTGTGTTTTTTATATCTGAATAGATTTTTAACAATGATTTTAGTTTGGCATCTTTGAGTTTTAGAACTATTTTATCAAAAATATTTTTTGCAATATGTTTTGGTTTTTGTGGTTTAAAAAACTTGAAATTTTTATCATAATATAGGTATTTTGAAGTGATAATCAAAGACTTTCCATCTTGAAAAAATGAATTTTTTCTATTTTGATAATCTAAATTTTCACTTTCTGTTAAATAGTTATCTTTGTATTGAGGTAATGCTCCAATAGTTTCCCAATAAACACTACTATCTTTTCTAACAGCTTCTTTAACATCATCCAAATTATCAGAGTTAATATTTGGAATAGGTTGAGTATTATAAAGAGTTTTATAATACTCTTTTCTCAAAGTCTCTATCTTTCCAAAAGCACTTGTTTTTGCTAACTCTTTTTCAAACTCATCACTAAAAATGAGAGTAAAAATAAGATGAGCTAAAACTAAATTAGCATCTGTTTTTATGGAAGTATATTTTGAATTACTACTATTTAAGGTTAATTTCTTTAATCCAAATGTTTCAAAAGATTCTTGTGCAAAATAGATTATACCACCAGTTTGAAAATAATCTTTACCATATTTTAATGCCCAACCATTGTATGACATATCTTCGAAAAATTTATTATCAATATATAAAGTCTGAGCTATATAACTATCTGCAACATTTGCTTTGTCTTTCTCTAAAATCCAAGATATATCGCTATTTTTCATAAAAAACTGATTTATTAAAATATGATCACCTAAAAATATTTTGATCAGTTTTTTATAAATTTCTTCTAATTTATCTCTATTTGTTTTATATATATTTGATCTTTTATCATCTACATAAAAATAATTTAAAATATTGCAAATAGTATAAGGATAGCTATTTTGTTTTTGGATTTCATTTATTTGTTGAACATTATGG
>JBBITK010000014.1:0-4863 GCA_037440805.1 Arcobacter sp.
TGCAGTTGTTGTAAATAGAAATGAAATTGCAAAACATCATAGTGCAACTCACCTTTTACAAAGTGCTTTAAAAATGGTATTAGGGGAGAGTGTTTCTCAAGCTGGTTCTTTAAATGATGCCAATAGATTGAGATTTGATTTTACATATCCAAAAGCTATGAGTTCTTCTCAAATTGAAGAAGTTGAAGATTTAGTTAATTCAATGATTACAAGAGCTGTAAAAGGTTGTGTAGAAGAGCTTCCAATAGATGAAGCAAAAAACAAAGGTGCTATTGCTATGTTTGGTGAAAAATATGGCGATACGGTTAGAGTTGTTAGTTTCGATAATTTATCAGTTGAATTTTGTGGAGGAACACATGTATCTAACACAGCAGATATAGGAAGTTTTTATATAGTTAAAGAATCAGGTGTTAGTGCAGGTGTTAGGAGAATAGAGGCTGTTTGTGGAGCTTCTGCTATTAGATACACTAAAGAGATTATTTCAAAAATGAATGAAGTTCAATCTGAACTTAAGAATAGTGATGTAATTGCTGGAATTAAAAAATTAAAAGAGCAAATTAGAGATTTGAAAAAAGAAGTAGAAACAGCACAAAATCAAGTAAAAGCACCATTAAATGAACAAATGATAGGTGATACAAAAGTTGTTGTTGATATAGTTGAGAATGGTGATTTAAAGAAAATCATTGATGATATGAAAAATGCAAATGATAAATTAGCTATTTTATTACTTCAAGCAAAAGATGACAAGGTTATGATTGTTGCCGGAAGCAAAAATACAAATGTAAAAGCTGGAGATTGGATTAAAAATATAGCTCCGATTGTTGGTGGAGGTGGAGGTGGAAGACCTGACTTTGCCCAAGCTGGTGGGAAAGATGTTTCAAAAATTGAAGAAGCAAAAATTGAAGCTTTCAATTATGCAAAAGGTAATTTATAAGAATGTCTTTGATAGATTTTATAAATGATAATGCTTTATTACCAGCAGTTGTTTTTTTCCATGTGTTATCTGCAATAATTTGGGTTGGAGGAATGATTGGTATGAGATTTGCTGTTCATTTTTCTATGCAAGAAATAGATGACCCAATGATAAAAATAGATAGAACTTTAGAAAATCTAAGAAGATTTTTTAATATAGTAATTCCTTCTATAATTATTCTTTTATTGACAGCTATTATTATGATAATTGACTTTGGTTTTAAAGAGAGTTCTTTGTATGGTATAGTTTTAATAAAAGAGGGTGTTTGGTTTATAATGACTTTAGTTTTTATTACGGTATATGTAAAAAGAATTAAAGCTTCAAGTGCCTTTGAAAAAGGTGATTTGGCTACGGCTAAAAAGCATTTATTCCCAATAGCAACATATTTTATTCCTTTAAATATATTTTTAGGAATAGTTGCTCTATTTTTAGGGGTAACTTTAAGAGGTATTTATTAACCTCTTAAATTATCTATGTCCTCTTCCATGGTGGTGATGTCCACCACCTCTTCCTCCACTTCTATATATGAAAAAACTATCGTAAACAACTGGAGAATATACGACAGGTGCAGGTGCATAAGAGTATGAATAGTAAGGTGCAGGTGCTACATAAGCACTTTGATAAACATAACATCCAGAAAATAAAAATGATAGCATGGTTGGTAAAATAGTTAGTTTTATAAATTTTTTCATATTGTAATCCTAGTAATATATTTTCAGAATTATTTATGATTTTTGTGAAAAAATTGTAAAGATTTATCTAAAATTTTCTCTTTCTTTGGATAAGTAACTATTTATTATATTCATTTTTACTAAACTGTTTGAATAAGAGCTAGAAAATCTAGGTTTATTTATAAAATGATTTTTATACTCTGGATTAAATTTTTTTATAAGCTTATCTGAAAGTTTACCTTCATAATCAACTATAAAAGTATCTTCTTTATAATTGTATATATAAATCATGTTTAAATAGTATTTATTATCTATTAGATAAGTATTAAATTCATAATTTTCATAATCAACTCTAGTAATAACTTTAAATGATTTTATTTTAAGTGTTGTTTTAAATAAATCTTCAAAATATCCTCTTTGTAAACCATTCCAACTACAATTATCTTCTATGTTAATATATTCTGCAAATGTATTTCCATATTCACTAGAAAAATTATTTGAAATATAAGAAGAATTGGTGCAGAAATTTGATGTATAGATTTTATTTTGTGTTATTTGATTTTCATTGAAATTAAGTATAGGTTGTTGGTGGCTACATCCTAAAAAAAGAGAAGTAAAAAATATAGAAAAATATTTAAGCATAAAGTTTTTCCTTTAGTGTTAATCCTCAATTATACAACTATTTAGAATATATTTGACATATTTTTTATTTTTTTATATGATAAGTTAAAAGATAGAAATGGAGTTTGTTTTGATTTTTTTTAGGTTAATACTCTTGTCATTTATAATGGCTTTTTTACTTACGGGTTGTTCCTTTAAAACTATTGAATATCAAGAATATGATAGTTTTCAAAGTGCTTCTTTGGAAAAAAGTTTGGAGCAAAGATATATTAAAATGTTAAAACGAAAGAATGCAAAAATTTCTAAAAAGAGTGTTGTATATAAATCAATTCAGAGTGGCAGTTTAAATCAAAGTCTTTATAATTTTTATAAAAATTGGCAAGGAACTCCCTATGAATTTGGAGGAGAATCAAAAGATGGTATAGATTGTTCAGCTTTTACTCAAAGAGCTTATGAAGAGAGTTTTGAAATATCTCTTCCAAGAACTACCGATTTACAATCTAAAATAGGGTTACAAATAGATAAAAATCAATTAGAAATGGGTGATTTGATTTTTTTTAAAACAAGTTATAATGATAGGCATGTGGGTATCTATATACAAAATGGAATGTTTATGCATGCTTCCACAAAAGAGGGCGTTACAATTTCTAGTTTAAATAATGACTATTTTATTAAACATTATTGGAAGTCCAAGCGGTTGATTTATTAAGAGTTTATATGCTACAATAGAAAGCTTATCTTATACTAAAGGAGAATTATGGTTAAAAAGTATGTTTCGTATGTAGCACTTGCGTTAATGTTTACCGGTTGTACAAAAGAAATCGCCTTTTTAGATGGTGATAAAACTCTAAAAAAAGATGGAACAGTAATATCCTATGAAGAGTATATGAAATTATATGAAGATGAAGGGGTTGTTGTAAATAAGCCTATTAGAAATAAGCAATTAAATCTTTATATGAAAAATATAGATAGTACAAATTTCGTATCAGAAGATGTTATTAAAGAGAGAAAGGCTAGATATTTAGCTTTAAAAAATGAACAAAATGATAGTGAGAGAGTAGTTGATATCACTAAAAAGAATATTTTTGTAGATTTTTTTAATGAATGGAAAAATGTAGATTATAAAATGGGTGGAACTTCTAAAAAGGGTATAGATTGCTCTGCATTTACTCAAAGATTCTACAAAGATAAGTTAAATATGAGTATTTCAAGAAGTACTTTAACACAAGTAAAAGAGGGTGTTAAAGTAGATAAATCTAAATTAGTTTTAGGTGATTTAGTATTTTTCAAAACAAGTAGAACTGCTAGACATGTTGGAATATATGTAGGTAATGGTAGTTTTATGCACGCTTCTATAAAAGGTATTACAGTTACAAAACTTGATAAACCTTTTTATAAAAAAACATATTGGACTTCAAGAAGAATAGTTAACTAATCCTTCTTGAAATTTAAAATCCTCCATAAATCATTAGTACAGTTGGTATATATACAACTGAAACTAATGTGCTTAATAAAACTGTAAAAGATGCTTTTTCTGGTTTAGCTTTTAATAATACTGCTAAAGTTACAGTGTTTCCAGCTAGTGGAACAATAGAAAATAGAAATAAAATTTTATATATATCTTCATTTAAAAAATTTATAAAAGTTTTATCTACAAATGTGATTAATAAAATAGTTGCGGGCCAAAAAATAAATTTATAAAAATATGAAATTCTAATATATTTAAAGTCCAAATCCTCTTTTAAATTGAATCCTTTTAACCCCATTCCTAGCATCATCATCCCTAATATTCCATAAGCCCATTTGAAATTTTCAAAGTAAGGTATAAAAAAATCAGGAATTTTGAATCCCATTAAATTAAGGCTTATTCCACTTATAAAAGCATATAAAAGGGGCAGTTTTATAACTTTTATAATTGATTGTTTCGCTGTAAAATTTCCCTTAGCTGTAACATAAAATCCTGTTGTGTTTTCGTATAACAAAGATGCCATAGTTGCAAAAATAAATATATTTGCATTTTGAGGAGATAATAAAATCATTGCTAAAGGTATTCCAAAATATCCTGTATTTCCAGTTCCACAAGTAAAAGCCAATGTGTTGATACTTGAATCACTCCATTGATTTTTGTATTTATATAGAATATAAAAAGCTATTATTGAGCCAAAACTAAATACAAAAATAGGTAAAAACAGTAATTGTAAATTTATATTTATGGAAAGTGTTGCAAAAAACACAACAATAGGTCCTAAAATATAAATCAAAATAAATGCTATATAATCTCTTTTTACTTTTAAATATTTTGCAAGAATATAACCTATTGCAATATTTAAGTATAAGGGGATAATTTTACTTAAAAGTATAAAAAATAAATTCATAAAAATCCTAGTCTAGTTTTTTCTATTCTATAAATATTGTATGAGAATAGTATGATTTTATTATGTTTCTAAAAATTTATTCAAAATAAATAGAGAAAAGACACAAATAAAATAGAGTTTTACAACATACCAAATATTTAATTTCAAAATCTCTTTTCCACTAAAATTGTATCTAGCTGTAATAGTGAGATTTAATCCACTAAATGGAGAAGTTGAAACAGTT
>JBBITK010000014.1:4889-13418 GCA_037440805.1 Arcobacter sp.
TGCCAATAAAGTGTGGTTTACATTTGCAAAAAAATCTCCAATAATTGCGATGGTAATTATGGGATGAACTCCAATAAATGCTAAAGCTATAAAAATCACAAGTAAAATAGAAGCAACTATCCAATCAAATTTTTCAAATGGCAAATCAAGATTTAGTCCAATTAAAATTGAACTTGCCAAAATTCCAAACATTCCAGCTACCAAAAAAAGAGAAATTTCATTTTTCATATTTGGTAGTTCTTCAAAAATATGATTTCTTATTTTATTAAAAGAGTTTTTAAATCCATTTTTTATAGGTAAAACAAAAAAACTTAACAGTAAAGATAGTGTAGAAATCAATACTATAACTTTTATTTGAGGATAAAAATGGTTTATTAATAGAACTAAAAAAGCTAAGAAAAATGGTAAATATAGAGTATTTAAAGATATTGGATAACCCCTAAACTCTTCTATTTTTAAAGATTTATTTGTTGATATTTCATAATAAGTAAAAATAAATCCCATAAAAGCTAAAAAAAGTCCATTTACAATGATTACTGAAGTTATAAGTTTTGGGGCATAGGTTGTGGCTGCTGCAAAGGCAACAAAAAGAGGTGACCAATAAGCATCACTTGCAAAGGCTCTTGTGAGTAAAACAATTTGAGTATTTGTAAGTTTTGCTTTTTTATACATTTTATCCGCAACTAAAATAAGTGCAGAAATATTTATAACTGAGCCAAAAAGATGAACTCCTAAATAGGTTTTGATAAATGATTTTTTACCTTTTGGTAACTCTTTTAACTCATTTTTTTTAGGAATAGCAATAAGCCTTAGAAAACCAACACTAATTAAAAGGGTTAATAAATATTGATTTATGGTAAATATTTTATAGATATCTATTGAGAAATTATATATTTGGCAAATTATAAAAAGTATAGCACTCAAAAATATAAAAATATTTAAAATCTTTTTGTTGTTTATGGATTTGTAAGATATTAAAAATGCTAACCATGCAAAAGAGCTTGCAACTAATAAATTCAAATCAAAAAAGTATGCAAATATTGAAAATATTGCCGTACAAAAGATTAGGATTCCAGAGAGTTTTTTTGTCATTTTATCTTTTAAAAATTGATAAATAAATACCACTAAATATAAAAAACATTCCAATTAAGTGATAAATTTCTATTTTCTCATCTAAAAATATATAGGCTAAAATAGCACCAAATATAGGCATTATATGTGTATATTGTCCAGCTTTATTTGCACCAATTTTTATATTTGCAATATTCCAAAAATAAAAAGATAAAATCGATGGGAAAATTACAATATAGATTAGTGAATAAAAAACCTCTTTTTTATCCAAAAAATCAAAGTTAAAATCATAACCTTGAAGAGTGAAAATAAAATACAAAACAATTACTCCAATGGTAGTTGTTATTCCGAAAAACTCAAATGATGTTAGATTTTCAGGTTTATACCTAAGTAAAACAGAATATAAAGCCCAATCAATACAAGAAGCTATTATAAACAAATCTCCAAAGGTAAAAGTTAATTGGTAAAAATGATTTATATCACCCTTTAAAATTAGGTATAAAACCCCTAAAGTTGAAAGAATTATTCCTAAAAATTGTATCTTTGTAATCAGTATTCTAAATATTATCATTGAGAATAAAATAGTAAAAATAGGGGTACTTGAGTTGATTAATAAAGCATTTGTTGCAGTGGTTGTTTGTAATCCATAATATAAAAAGCTATTAAATCCAGCAATTCCTAGTGTTCCAAAAACTGTCAAAAGAATATAGTTTTGTTTAAATCCTAAAATTAGATTTTTATAATTGTAGATTAAATAAGGCAATAATAAAAGCCAAACAAAAAACCATCTAAAAAAAGAGAGTTGCATAGGTTCAATACTTGTGGATAAATATCGACCAAATATAAAATTTCCTGACCAAAAAAGAACAGCTAATAAAAGATAAATATGATATTTTAGATTTATCTGCATTCAAACCATCTTTTTAGGAAATCTTCTCTTGAGTAGATTTTTGCTCCTAAATCAATCTTGTAATCCATATGAGGATGACCTAAATTCCAAAAAGAGTAGTTGTTTTCTTTCAAATAATTTCCCAATAAAACAAGTTGGAGTTTTCCCCAATTTTTATATTTGGATTTTCTTGAGCTAAAACCTGTAAGTGAAGTATAAATAGAGCCAATTTTATATCCAATTTCACCAGCTACCAATTCATTTGAATACTTATCTCTTAATTCTATGCTTTTTAATTCAAAATTTATATCTGAATTTTTGTGATTTTTTAGGGATAAAAGCATATTTTTGAATTTTTTCTATAACTTCTTCAATATTTTCATTTATAGAAAATTTATAATCATCATATCTTATTAGATTTTTTACTTTTTTTGATATATGTAAATCTTCAAAATCTAAAATTGCATATTCAAGTTGAATCTCGGGAAGTAAATAAGTGGTTTCTTCTAAAGTAATAGATGTGGAGATAAATCCACAATATGCTAGATATATGTAAAAATCATCGGAAAAATCTTCACTAACATAGTAGTGAAGATTTTGGTCTTTATATATGTGGTTATGTAAAATGTTGGAGTTTTTTAAATCATCAAAATCTATATAATAAATAACTTCTTGCTCTTTTTGTTCCATCAAAATCTTTCATAAAATTATCGATGGCTATTATACCTTTCTCTATATTCATTATTGTTTTGATGGTTGTCATTTCTTAACTCTTTTTGTCTATCGTTTCTATTCTCTCTTGGAGTTTCTTTTTGTTTGGAATCCCTATCTTCTCTAAAATTTCTCTCATTTTCTCTTCTGTTTTCCCTTTGATGAGATTCTCTTCTATCAAAATTTCTATGTTCGTCTCTATGATAATAATCTCTATGTTCATAATGAGGTCTATAAATAGGAACTTCAATAACTCTTGGTCTTTCTATATATCTTGGTGCGTCATCAATACTATAATGTCTATGATGAGGTCTAAACAAACCTCTTAAATACAATCTATCATAATAGGTATATCTACTATCATAATAATAAAATACATCATTGAAGAAATAACCTCTAGTGTCAAAAAAACCATAGTAGTTTCCATAATTATCATAATATCTCTTTTGATTATAATCTCTATCATAAACACCAACATTTGCACCAGCTATTGGAACACCTATTCCAACACCAATATAAGTCTCTGCAAAAAGGGAATTTATAGCTAAAATCGAAATCAATGCTATTTTTTTCATAAAATATAACCTTTAAATTTAATAGTGAAATTATATAAGATGTTGTGTGAATAAATTGTGATTTAGGGAAGATTTTATGCTATTTAATTATAATCATTTTTTTATGGAGAGAGATTTGAATAGTTTAATTACCAACAATAAAATAGATAATTTTTATAATCAACTAATAGAATTTTTAGATAGCTGTGATTTTTTTATTTTTAATGTGGCATTTATAAATTTTAGTGGGGTGCAATTACTTTTAGATAGTTTGAAAAAGCTTGAAAAAAAAGGCATAAAAGGAAAGATTTTAACTTCTACTTATCTTAATTTTACACAAATAAAAGCTTTGGAAAAACTAAAAGAGTTCCCAAATATAGAGCTTAAAATTTATGATAGCAATTTTACAAATATAGGTTTTCACTCAAAGGCTTATATTTTTGAATTTAAAAATGAGTATAAACTTTTGATAGGTTCTTCAAATATAACTTCAAGTGCTTTTAAAAAAAATATAGAGTGGAATGTAAAACATATCTCTTCAAAAAATTCTTCTTTTTTTCAAGAAATTTTTAGTGAATTTGAACTTTTATGGAATGAGGCTTTTGATGTAAACGAAGAGTTTTTAAAATCCTATGAAGAACATCTGAAAAATCTAAAAAACAATCAAGATTTTATTTACAAAAAAAGTATAAAACCAAATTTTATGCAAAAAAATGCCTTGGATAAACTAGAATTTTTACGAAAAAATAGAGAAAAAAGGGCTTTGGTAATCTCTGCAACAGGTACAGGAAAAACATATTTAGCATCCTTTGATGTGAAAAATTTTAATCCAAAAAGGGTTTTGTTTTTGGTTCATAGGGAAAATATCTTAATAAGTGCAAAAAATAGTTTTGAAAATATTTTATCAAATAAAAATTGCGGTTTGTTTACTGGAAATAAAAAAGAGATAGGCAGTGATTTTTTATTTTCAACCATTCAAACTATGAATTTATATTTAGAAGAGTTTGCCAAAGAAGAGTTTGATTATATTATTATAGATGAAGCTCATCATTGCGTTAGCCCTAGTTACAAAAAAGTTCTGGATTATTTTGAACCAAAATTTTTGTTAGGTCTAACAGCAACTTCAAATAGAATGGATGGAAATAGTATTTATGAAATTTTTGATGAAAATATAGCTTGTGATATTAGGTTAAATGATGCTTTAGATGAAGATTTGGTTGTGCCTTTTCACTATTTTGGAATAAGTGATATTTATGTGGATTATGAAAATGTGGATTTATTAAAAATAGATGAATTAGCTAAAGCTTTACAAGTGAATAAAAGAGTTGATTTTATTATTGAGAAAATAAATTTTTATGGACACTCTTTTGGGAAAAGAAAAATTTTAGGATTTTGTGTATCCAAAGAACACGCATTTTTTATGGAAAAAGAGTTTAACAAAAGAGGTATAAACTCTATTTATTTGACAAGTGAAGATAGTGTTTTTAAAAGAGAAGAGAGTATAAAAAAGCTTGAAGATGAAAATGATAGTTTAGAAGTAATTTTTACAATTGATATTTTTAATGAAGGGGTTGATATTCCATCTTTGAATATGGTTTTGTTTTTGCGTCCTACAAACTCACCTATAGTTTTTACTCAACAACTAGGTAGAGGTTTGAGAAAATACAAAAATAAAGAGTTCTTAACAGTTCTTGATTTTATAGGAAATCATAAAAAAGCATATTTAATAGCTTTGGCTTTGGCTGGAAATAGGGCATTAGATAAAGATAGCATTAAAGGATTTATAAAAAATGATTTTGCAAGTTTTAGAAATATATTTGTAAAAATGGACGAGATTTCTAAAAAGACTATTTTAGAACAGCTGGAAAAACAAAATTTTAATAATATGAAATATTTAAAAGAACAATATTTTGAATTCAAAAATCTTTTTGGGAAAATTCCAAAATTGAGTGATTATTTGCCGTTTGAAGGGGAAATAAATCCTTTGAATTTTATAGATGAATCTAAATCTTATGTTGAGTTTTTATCAAAGGTAGAGGAAAAGTCTGAATTTAAAAACTTTTGTGAAGATGAAGATTTTATAAAAGCTATTAGATTTTTGGAAAATATGCTTCCAATAAAAAGAGTTTATGAATTTGTGATTTTAAAATATCTACTTTCCCATAAAAACTGCAATTTGGAAAATACTTTTTTGACTTTGCAAAAGTATCAAGATAAGGTTTGCAAAGATACAATTATTCACTCTTTTAGATATTTAGATGGGGAGTTTTTTGATAAAGCCCAAAAACAAAGGTATTTAAAACTTGTAGATTTTGATGGAAAAGAGCTTGTAAAAACTCCAACTTTTGAGAAGCTTTTGGATAATAAAAGATACAAAGAGATTTTTGAAAATAGTCTAAATTACGGAATTTATAGATATGAGAGAGAGTTTGGATTAACAAACTATGGGCTACCATTTTTAAAGCTTTATCAAAAATATAATATGTTGGATATTGCACAACTTTGTAATTTCCCAAAAATCCATAGTTCATTTAGGGGGAGCGGATTTTTGAAATATCAAAATGATTTTTTTCTATTTATAAATTTAGAAAAAGAGAAATTCTCAAAATCTGCAAATTATCAAAATAAATTTCTATCAAGAAATCAGATAACCTATCAAAGTAAGCCAACAATGAATCAAAATAGTGTGGATGGAGAGAAACTTTGTTATAACAAAAAATTTGGAGTTAAACTGCATTTGTTTGTGCGAAAATTTGTACAAATAGACAAAAAAACTCAAAATTTCATCTATTTAGGTTTGGCAAATTGTGTTAGATTTGAGGGAAATAAACCTATTGATGTGGTGTTAGAACTTGAAGAAAAAGTTGATGAGGTTTTATTTGGAGAGTTTATAAATTAATTTTATAAAAACACTCCATTTATTAAATAGTATCTAATCACATAAAAGCTACATAAAATCATAAAAATAGTGTTAAAAATTGTTGAATATTTAAATGCAAAATCCAAAGATTTATTTGTGATTTTCCAAATAACAAAATTTGAAATTCCAAAAAAAGTTCCTAAAAAAAGAGTTCCCCATACAAAATAACCCATATAAAAATACCCTTTTTGCAGCATACAAAATGGACATTGGTGAGTTGGTAATTCATAAATATAGGTGGAAAAAAAGTAAGTAACTGAGTAATACGCTATATATAAAAATAGAGCATTTGTAAGCAAAGTTATAAAGCTTTGTTTTTGAATATTTGTAAAAATTGTGAGAATATACAAAAGATAAAAAAGTATGAGAAGTTTTGTTGTATCAAGATTAAAAGGTAGAGTTTTATCTATTGAATTTTCTCCAAAAATCACAGAACAACACAAAACAGGCTCTTTTGTGGAAATGTTTGAGAGATATAAAAAATCAAGAGATATTTCTATACTTATAAGTAAAAATATAAAGATATAAAAAGCAAATTTTTTTTTGGTGTATGGATAAGTTTTTTCTTTCAAATCAAGGCTATTTATAATCAACCAAATACCTATAAAAAACAAAATGATTAGTTTCAAAGCTAAAAGAGTTTGTCCATATTCATTGGCTTTTATAACTCCTGCTGCACACATAGCTCCGGGAATTATATTTGACAAATTATCCAAACTATAAGCAAAATATGGAAATAAAAATATTTTGGTTAAAAGTGTAAAAAATATAATCAAAATTATAAGATAAGATTTCTTTTCAAGTTGATATTGTTTGTTTGTTGTTTTTTCATAATCCCAATTTTTAACAATTAAAATCGAATAAAAAAAACCTATAAAAGCTAAAACAAAAAGTATACTTTGGGCAAACAAAAAAACAATAATTTCATTGGATAATAAAATATTATTCACAAATATTTCCATTTTTGATATGAATAGTTTTATCTACAAATTCCAAATTATCAAATATTGAATCGTGTGTTGCAACAATAATAGTTTTACCAATATTTTTTAACTCTTTTAAAACTTCAATAAATTTTAGAGAATTTTCTAAATCCAAATTTGCAGTTGGTTCATCACAAAGGATAATATTTGGTTCATTTACCAAAGCTCTTCCTATTGCACATCTTTGTTTTTCACCACCAGAAAGATTATAAACATACTCATTTTCTTTGTGGCTTATATTTGCTAACTCTAAAGCTTTTGTAACTTTTGAGTCAAAATCTTTTTTATTCAAATTTTGAGGTATCAAAGGAATTTGTATATTTTCCAAAACAGTTAATTCATTAAATAGATTAAATGATTGAAAAATAAATCCTATTTTTTTATTTCTAAATTCTGAAGCGTGTAAATCTGGAAGTTTTGAGATATTTTCATTATCTATTTTTACACTTCCATTTGTTGGTTTATCCATTCCAGCAATTATTGAAAGTAGGGTTGATTTACCACTTCCACTAACACCTTTCAAAATTATACAAGAGTTTTTTTCTACAAAAATATTTATATTTTTAAGAACACAAAACTCATTTTGTTGATTTTCATTAAAAATTTTATTTAAATCTTTTATCTCTATCATTTCATACTCTTTGAAGCTTCAAGCACTGAAATTTTCCAAACAGGTATTAAAACAGCACTTAAAAATGGAATCATAAAAAAGATAAATAGTGTAAAAATTTGTGCAAAATTTATATTTGCCATATAAATAATTTCATTTTGAATATTCTCAAAGCCTATAAAAATATTTGTCAAATATGGAGCATTCAAGAAAAAGACATAAAAATAAGCCAAGATAAATCCAATCAAAAATGAACAAAATGCAACTATAAAATTTTCTAAAATTTTTAGTTTTATAATATCTTTGATACTCCAACCAACAGCTTTTAAAATACCTATCTCTTTTTTATCACTACTATTTATCATAGAGTATCTTTGAAATAGAATCAAAATAAAAGTAATCATAACAACTAAAAAAAGAATCAAAAAAAATCCACCTTTATAATTAAAGATTTGTTCATATCTTTTTTGTAAATCATCCTTTGAAATAATTCTAAGATTTGAATCTTTTAGTATAAGTTCACTTTTTATTGATTGTTTTTCAATATCATTTGGCACATTCAAAGTTATATCCGTAGCTTCATCTTCTTTGATATTTAAAATCTCTTTTGCAAGATTTATGTCCATAATAATCAAATCATTTGCTACAAAATTTGCCTCTTTTGGAAGATTTTTAAAAATATAAACATTTTTTCTTTCCATATTTTCTATCTTAAAATCAAAACTATCTTTATATTGATATTTATTAAAAATCTTTTTTACACCATCTCCTATAATCATAGAGTTTTTATC
>JBBITK010000014.1:13434-39948 GCA_037440805.1 Arcobacter sp.
TAAAACTTTTAATAAATTATCAATATTTTTATTGGTATTTTTTTCAAATAAATCTATCCCAACAATAGTAAAATAAACATTTTCAGGTTCAAACCAATATTTCCCATAAACCCTTTGTTGAACATTTGAAACCCCATTAATTGTTAAAAATTCATCTACTAAAGAATTTTCTATATCTACTATTTTTCCTCCGCTTATTTTTTGAATAGTAAAATCATTTTGATAAGTTAGAGTATTTAATATCTCATTTTTTATAGAATTTGATACAAACATTACGCTACATAATAAAAAACAATCAAAGATGAAATTAGAGATATGGCTAAATGTTTGGTTTTGTGTTTAAATAAAAGTAAAAAAACAAAGTTTATAAAAGAGCTATTTAGCATAAATAAACTCCATATTTCCAATATTTTTTTGTTCCATATATAGTTTATTAAAATCTTCATACTCTTTTATTTTTGGTTCATAAATTGAAGTTTGATAATTAAGATTTGGTAATTTTGTGATTTGGCATATAAAAGAGTTTATATTCTCTTTTTTAGTAAAGAGTGAATTAAAAACTAGAAATGTAAAGATAGATAAAATTGTTATTATAAATAATAGAATTTTTTTTGATAAGACAGTTATGTTACACTCCTAAAAAAAGTAAACCATTTTATCAATATTTAGTTAATCATTTGTTAAATATTTTATAGGTGTTTATTTTTTAGTATAAATAATAGTATAAAATAGCCCTATAATTCGGGTATTATTTTACTTTATGAAAAATAAATAATAAAAATTATATAATCGCCCAATTTTTTAGGAGAGGAAATTATGCCAAACAAAAGTCAAATAGATGAATTACAAGCAATTTTACTTGAGAGAAAAGAGAAAATTCTTGCAAATATTAATGATAGTAGAAGTAATATTGACCAATTAAAATCGGTTGAAATTAACGATGAACTTGATTATGCAGAATTTGTTAGTGACTCTTTTACAGCAGGTATGATAGCTAATCACCAAGTTGATGAGTTGAAACAAATAGAGTTTTCATTAACAAAAATAAAAGATGGTACTTATGGTATTTGTGATATGTGTGGAGTTACAATCCCACTTGGAAGATTAAAAGCAAAACCTTTTGCTAGATTTTGTACAGAATGTAGAACTGTTTATGAAAATGAAACATCAAAAAAGGCTAGAGTTGATTAAACGAATCTACCCCTTAAACGATAAAGTTTTAAATTTTAGATTTAAACATAGCGTTGATGATTTTTTTGTAGAAGAGCAACCAATAAGCTTCACGAATAGTGGAGCTTTTTTAATTTTGAAGGTACAAAAAGTCAATAGTGATACTTGGGAATTAATAGATAGAATTTCTAAGTTTTTAGGTATCTATTCAAATGAAATAGGTTATGCGGGACTAAAAGATAAAAATGCTACAACAATTCAATATATATCTATACCAAAAAAATATTCAAAGCAAATAGCTTCATATAAGAGTAAAAAAATAGAGATTTTAGAAACCACACTTCATAATAAAAAATTGAATATTGGGGATTTGGAAGGTAATAGATTTAAAATTAATCTTCAAGATGTAACCATTGAAGAGATAAATCATATTCAAAAAATGTTAAAAGTCATTTCTAAAAATGGTATGCCAAACTATTTTGGTTTTCAAAGATTTGGAAAAGATACCGCAGAAAATCTTCAAAAAGCAAAAGATATAGTTTATGGTGAAGATGATATGAAAGATAAAAAAGTATCTAAAATGCTTGTGGCTTCTTATCAAAGTAATTTCTTCAATGCTTGGTTGGTTGAAAGAATAAAATTATCAAAGAAAGCTGAAAGATTGGTTTTATTGGATGGAGATGTTTTTATTGATTATAAAAATGAAAAATTCTTTACTCCTAAGACTATTGATGAGAATATTATCAAATCTTTTGAGGAAGCAAAAATTGTTCCAACAGGATTACTTCCTGGAAGAAAAGTTTTCAAAGCAATAAATAAAGCAAGGGAAATTGAAGAGAAATACGATGATATTTATATTCAAGAAAAAGGCTATAGAAGAGAAGCTATTGTTTATCCAAAAAATATAGATTGTAAATATGATTCAAAAAATAAGGTTTGTACTTTAGATTTTATTTTACCAAAAGGTTCTTATGCGACAGTTTTGATTGAATATCTTTCAAATCGAAATTTTAATTCTTAGAAAGTTTTTCTAAGAATTAAGGAAGAGTTATATAGCTAGAATCAAAGAATATTTTATCTCCAATAGCTATCATTCTTTTTTCATTATCAAATCCAAATTTATAAACAGCATCATTTATAAAATCTTCACTAATATTTATAATATAACCTTGAGATTCAACAGCATACAACGAATTAGAATAGGCTAATGCATGAATCTTTGCATATTTATATTTTTTCTTTGCCACTTCATTTAAAGTTGTAGTTAGTTTCATAATTTGACCATCAATGGTAGCTATATAAATATCTTCTCCATTTACTGTAATATCTCTTAACTCATAATTTTTTGCTAAAATTTCTTTTGGAGAAATCGAAACAACTTTATTAGGTGTTGCTACAATCAAAGTTTGAGAACTCTCTATTACATGTAAAAAGATTATGTTATTAAATTTACCATCAGGATCAACAGCAATATTTTTAACCGATTCATTTGTAAGGGCAGAGATAATTACTACTTTACCATTTAGCGTTGGAAAAAGTATTAAATTACCCATAAAATAAGGGTTTGCTGTTCTTGTATCATTTGCCAATGATAATTCTAGGTACTCTTTAAATAGAGTCTTATTTTTAGCTAAATCGATTAATTCTAAAGTATTGTTAGAATATATTAAAGCCAATTTGTCATTTTTTAATGTAGCTCCAATAACAGGCTCTTTAAAAGGAATCTCTTTATCTCCAATTAAAAGTTTATCTTTATAATTTGTAGCAATAACTTTACCATCTTCTGTCATATTCAAAAATTGGAATCCCTCTGGAAGCTTAATTTTAGATACTCCATCTTTTGTAATAAAACTACCATCTTCTAGTGTGGCACCTGCTCTATTCATAGAACTAATTATTTCTGGCATATCAGATTCTACAACTTTTAAATCACTTTTCGTATTTTCAGGTTCAAAGTATTTTTTCCCAGAACAACCTGTTAAAATAAACAGGGAGATAATAGAAATTAAGATATATTTCATTTTATTTTCCTTATTTTGTTAATAAAAAATGATTTAGAAGATTTGCTAATTCGTTAGCTTTTGAATCTTTTGGAATTTCTGAAAGAACTTTTTTTGCTTCTTTGTATTTTCCATCATTTGTTAATAACAATGCTTTATGAAATAGTGCAAACTCTTTTAACAAAAAGTCTGATTCCAAAGATACTTTTTCTAAAGCTGAGATATTTTTGTTTTTTAAAGCCTCTTCATAAGATGCTAGTTGTTTTAAATAAGGAACAGATATCTCTGCATTTTTATTCTCTTTTTTAGCTTGAATATAAATCATTATGTCATAAAGATTTTTATTCTTATTTTTTAAAACATCTAAAGCTTCTTTGTCTTTTGGATTTGATAAAAGCTTATTAAAAGCTATATTTGCTTCAATTTTGTTACTTTCATCAATATTTTTTTTAACAAAATAGGCTATTGAACTAACAGCAAGTAGAGTTATCAAAGATAAAATTATTAACTTGTATTTTTTGTAGAATCTTTCGATTTTTACGAAGCTTTCTAGAAACTTTTCTTCATTACTCAATTCATCTTTAACTAGATCAACATTCTCTTTTATACTCATGTATTAAAACCCTTTTTTTTAGTAGTGCGATATGGTACAAAAATTTTGTTAAAATCTTACTTTTATGAATATTTTTGTATAATCTACCTTTATAAATTTAATAAGGTTATTAAAAAATGAATAAATTATTTTTAGCTTCGACAATCGCATTTGTACTCTCTCAATCTCTTTTTGCAAAAGAGGATAATAAAGAACCAGAGCAAACAAGATTTGAATCTTTGTCTAAATTAACAAAGGTTATAGGAACTGTTGAAAAATATTATGTTGATGATGTTAAATTACAAGAGATAGTTGATAAGGCTTTAAAAGGTCTAATGCAGGAATTAGATGCTCACTCAAGTTACTTAGATAAAAAAGCTTCTAAAGAGATGAGTATTCAAACAAAAGGCGAATTTGGCGGACTAGGTATTACTGTTGGAATGAGGGATGGTGCTTTGACAGTAATTTCTCCAATAGATGGAACACCTGCTTTTAAAGCTGGAGTTAAGTCTTCAGATATCATTTTAAAAATAGATGATAAAGCAACATTGAATATGAGTTTAGATGATGCTGTAAATTTAATGAGGGGTGAACCAAAAACAGATATAACTTTGACTATTGTTAGAAAAAATGAAACTAAACCTCTTAAAATCAAAATTACAAGAGATATTATAAAAGTTGATTCTGTTTTTGCTAAAAAAATAGAAGGAGAAAAATTACTTTATCTAAGAATTACGAGTTTTGATTCTAAAGTATCTGAAGAGTTAAAAAAAGCTATATCAGAAGCTAAAGATGTAAAAGGGATAGTTTTAGATTTGAGAAATAATCCTGGTGGACTTTTATCTCAGGCTATTGAAACTGTTGACTTATTTGTTGATAAGGGAGTTATTGTTTCTCAAAAAGGAAAAAATCCAGATGATGAAGAGAAATTTGAAGCTAGTTCTTTTGGTACTATGACAGATCTTCCTTTGGTAGTTATAGTAAATGAAGGTTCAGCATCAGCTTCTGAAATTGTTAGTGGTTCTTTGCAAGACCATAAAAGAGCTATCATTGTTGGTGAAAAAACTTTTGGTAAAGGTTCTGTACAAGCTGTTTTACCTATAAATGAAGATAAAACAGAAAACATAAAATTAACTATTGCAAAATATTACTTACCAAGTGGTAGAACTATTCAAGCTGTTGGAGTGACTCCTGATATTGTAGCACCAGCTGGAAAAACTACTAAAGAAGATGATGATTCTATAAAAATAAAAGAAGCAGATTTGAAAAAACATCTTGAGGGTGAACTTCAAAAAGTGGACCAAATTAAAAAAGAAGAAAAAGAGATAAAAGACGAAAAGAAAAAAGTTATTTCAAAACAAGATGTTTTGGATGATAATCAATTAAATACGGCTATTGGTATTTTAAAAAGTTTAATAATTATGAAAAATTAATAGGAGAATCAATGAAAATAAGTGATATTACAGCTCTTGGTCTTTGGCCAGATTCAAAAAAAACTACTACTCAAAAAGGGATAGATGCTTTAGAAAATTTAGGGTATAACCTTTTTTATATTGGTAAAAATGCAGATTTGTATACTTGTCCAGGTGAAGAACCTAAAGTACTCTTAGTAAGAAGTGATAGATGTTCAGTATTTGATATTCCATTAAATTTAGAAATTACAGGAAAGGGAGTTTCTCAAACAACGATTTCGAATTTTGGTGCTAAATTTGCGAAAAATGCAGGAATTAGAACAGCTATATTAGATGAAAATGTAGATTCTTCTTTGGAAATTGCTCCTAGATGTCAAATGATGGAACTTTGTAAACCATTAGAAGCTGAAATTAATGGAGAAGTGGTTCAGTTTGAGTTAATTTTTAGAAATTATCTAACTGGTTCATTATTTGATGCTTGTCAAAATGGAAAAGATCCTTATGGTCTAAATCTTCCTAATGGATTGGCTCAGTGGCATAAATTCGAAACACCTATTTTTACTCCTACAACAAAGGGAATAAAAGATGAGCCTCTAAACTCTTTAACAGTAAAAGAAAAATTTCCTGAAATAGTTAATAATTTAGAGAAATTATTCAAAGATTTTACAAAGTATGCAGAAGATAGAGGAATAGTTGTTGTTGATACAAAATTTGAAATATTTGTAAATTCAAAAGGTGAGTGGGTTTTAGGTGATGAAGTTTTAACACCTGAGAGTTCAAGATTTATCTCTAAAGAAGATTTTATGTCACAAAATTATATCTCTATGGATAAACAAATTTTGAGAGATTTCGGAAAAGAATCTAATTGGAAAGAGCAATCAAAATCTTTACAATCTGGTCAAAAACTAGAAGTAAATGTTCCTGATACTATTAAAAACAAGATTTTAGAGGGATACAGCACTATTTTAGATAGATTAGCAAAATAGGCAAAATCAAACTAAAGTGCTATAAGGCACTTTTAGATATAATCGCAAAAAAATAAATTGAGGGTGTTATAATGAAAGCAATTGTAAATGTTGGATTAAAACAAGGTGTTCTTGATGACCAAGGAAAAGCAACTCATCACGCTTTAGATACTTTAGGTTTTAAAGAGATTGTTAAAAATGTTAGAATTGGTAAACAAATTATTTTGGATTTAAATTCTACGAATAAAGATGAAGCTATGGCAGAAGTTAAAAAAATGTGTGAAAAACTTTTGGCTAATACAGTTATTGAAGATTATAACATTGAAATAGTAGGTTAATATGAAAGTTTCAGTTTTACAATTTCCTGGTACAAATTGCGAATATGATACAAAATATGCATTTGAAAAATTAGGGTGTGAAGTAGAAATTATTTGGCATAAAGAAAAGAGTATTCCATCTGATACAGAACTTTTAGTTATACCAGGTGGTTTTTCTTATGGTGATTATTTAAGAAGTGGCGCTATTGCAAGATTTGCAAGTGTTATGGATGCTGTTCAAGAATATGCAGCAAATGGTGGTAAAGTTTTAGGAATATGTAATGGATTTCAAATACTTTTAGAAGCAGGTTTATTACCTGGTGCTATGAAAAGAAATGATACTTTACATTTTATTTCTAAATACCATCACTTAAAAGTTATTAACAATGATAACCAATTTTTATCTTTGATGGAAAAAGGTGAGGTTGTAAATATTCCAGTTGCACATCATGATGGAAATTATTATATTGATGAAAATGGTTTAAAGGATTTAGAATCAAATAATCAAATACTTTTAAAATATTGTGATAAAGAGGGTAATTTAGTAAGTATGAATGGTTCAGTTGCTAATATTGCTGGTATTTGTAACAAACAAAAAAATGTTTTTGGATTAATGCCTCATCCTGAAAGAGCAATAGAGATGCTTTTAGGTTGTGAAGATGGTGTGAAAATGCTTAAAGGTTTTTTACAATAGTAAAGGGATAGGAAACTATCCTTTTAAAAATTGAGTAATTAAATGAAAAATATCTTCATATTAACTTTTATCATAATATCTTTTTCAATAAATCTATTTGCCTCAAAAAATCTCTATTTATCATATAAAAGCTTTCCTTCCCAAGTATATAAAAATCAAAGATTTGAAATAGTTGTAAAAGCTATTGTTACAACAAATAATTTTACTAGTATTTCAACATCATTTGGGAAAGGTAAAAATGCTGTCGTTTTAAACCCTAAAGAAGAGTGGATTAAAAATGAGAGCGGGGAATATGAAGTTAGATATTATTTAAAAGTTAAAAAAAGTAACTTTATTTTACCAGATATTAATGTTAAATTAAACTTAGAAAATGAAGTTATTGATATAGGTTCTTTAGATTCTGCAAATATTATTTATTCAGATGTAGGAAAGGGAGATCAAAGATTCTCTCGTGTTATTGCAGATAGTATAGTTCTTAAGGCTTATAAAACCAAACAGTATAATAATAAAGAAGCTTTAACAATAATAGATATAGATGCTATAAATTCGAATTTGGAAGATTTTAGTTTACAAAATATAGATGAACAAGGTGTTTCTAGTTTAAAAGAAGGTGATAAAGGGCAGAATTTAGTCTATTATTTTGTAACTCCTGTTCATCAGAAAAAATTGATTTTTACATATTACAATGATAAGATTAAGAGTTTTAAAGAGATTACGGTTCCTTTAATATTGCAAAATGAATTGGTTAGTACACAAACAGATTTAAATCCAAATGATTCAAGTTTCGAAAAATATAAAAAGGCAGCAGTTGTAGTTTTGTTGATGCTATTTTTAGTATTATCTATTTTAAAAAGAAAGAAAATTTATATATTTATAACTATAGTCTTATTGATAATAGCTGTATTGTATTTCTTACCAAATAAAAAAGGTACTTTAAAAGAGGGTACATACGTATATATTCTGCCAACAAAAAATTCAACTATATTTTTTCAATTAGATAGTGTGCAAAATGTTGAGATTTTGGATGAGAAACATGGATTTGTTAAAATATTAGGGACAGATAAACAATTTATTGGTTGGGTAAAGGAAGATAGTTTTGGCAAGAATTAGAGGAATAATATTATTAATACAATTTTCTATTACTGTTGCTATTACAGTAATTTTAATGTATATGTTTAAAAATCATACCCATAAGGTTATTAAAGCTTGGATGAGTTTCCAAATGTTTGTATTAGGTATAGATTTAAAAGTTGAAGGTAAGATAGATGAATCATGCGATATGGTTATTATGAATCATCAATCTTTACTTGATATTATAGTTATTGAATATATACATTCAAGAGATTTAGCATGGGTTGCAAAAAAAGAGATTGCTGATTTATTTTTCTTCGGTCATATTATAAAAGCTCCTAGAATGATTAGTGTAGATAGAGAAAATAAAGCTGGAATAGTACATTTATTGAAAGAAACAAAAGATAGATTGGATAAAGGGCGACCTATTGCTATATTTCCTGAGGGAACAAGAAGTGATGGAACTTATATGGGTAATTTTAAACCAGGTGCTAAAATGATAGCTAATAAATATGGATTGAAAGTTCAACCAATAATTTTATTTAACACAAGAAATATTGTTGATTCAAAAAGTTTAAGAGCCAAACCAGGTGTTGTAAAAGTTATTTTTATGGAACCAATTCAAGCTAATAAAGATTCTGATTGGTTTGAAGAGACGGAAAGTAGTATGAGAGAGGTATTCCAAAGAGAGTATAAAAATTATGCTTAATTGGCAAACGCTCATTGCAATAGGAATTGGAGGTTTCTTGGGTTCTATTGCTAGAGCTTATAGTGTACATTTAACGAACAAATATATACCATTGGAATTTCCGTTGGGAGTTTTATTGGTTAACATTATAGGTTCTTTTATTATAGGTTGTTTGTTTGCTTATTTTTCCCATTTTGAAATATCTACTACCACAAAAGCTTTTTTAACTACAGGGTTTTTAGGTGGACTAACTACATATTCAACATTTGCCATTGAAAGTTATCTTTTGTTTAATACTTCACTCTACCTTGCATTAACAAATATTATATTAAATCTATTTGGAACAATTATAGCTGCTGGAAGTGGTTATAAATTAATACACTTTATTTTAAGATAGTTTGGGCAAAATTTTTTTAAGCATTAAGTAGTTATAATCCAGCCAAATATATTTTTTTAAGGATAATAAAATGAGTATGCCAGGTGGTATGGAGTGGTTATTAATAGCTTTAGTAGTTCTATTATTGTTCGGTGGTAAAAAAATACCAGAATTAGCTAAAGGTTTAGGGTCTGGAATTAAAAACTTTAAAAAAGCAATAAATGAAGATGATGATGAAGTTGCTAAAAATTCAAAATCAGAAGAGTTAGAGAAAAAATCAACTTCTGTAAATAGTGAAACAAGCGAAACAAAAAAAGTATAAGAGTAGATAATTGCAAAATATAGTAAAAGAACATATAGAACAACTATTAGAAACTAAAGTTGTATTGGAAAAACCAAAGGATATATCATTAGGACATTATGCAACACCAGTTGCATTCTCTTTAGCGAAAGAGTTGAAAAAGTCTCCTATGGTTATTGCAGATGAGTTAGTAAAAAAATTTGCAGATAGTGATATTTTTGAATCTGTTGAATCTGTAAAAGGATTCGTAAATTTCAAATTATCAAAAACTTTTTTGGAATCTTTAGTTAATGATTCTTTAAATAAAAAAGAAGATTTTGCGAAAGAAGATTTGAAAAGCGAAAAGATACTTTTAGAATATGTATCAGCAAACCCTACGGGACCTTTGCATATAGGTCATGCAAGGGGAGCAATAGCAGGGGATTCTTTAGCTAGAGTTGGAAAATATTTAGGTTTTGATATTACAACAGAGTACTATATAAATGATGCTGGTGCACAAATGGATTTATTAGGCTTATCTGTTTCATTGGCAGCTAGAGACTTTTTATTTAATGAAAATATTGAGTATCCAGAGACTTATTATAGAGGTGAATATCTGATTGATATTGCTAAAATTGTAGTTGAAAAATTTGGGAAAGATATAATTTATGACGAATCAAGGTTTAAAGAGATTGCTTTTTTTGCAAAAGATATTGTAATGGATATTATTATAAAAGATTTAGGAGATTTAGGAATATCTTTTGATAATTTTGTATCTGAAAAATCTTTATATTCTTCATGGGATGAAACTAAAAGTGTATTAGAAAAAAATGGTTCCTTATATGAAAAAAATGAAAGAATTTATCTGAAATCAACACAATATGGAGATGACTCTGATAGAGTTGTTGTAAGAGATAATGGGATTCCAACTTATCTTGCAGGAGATATAATCTATCATAAAAATAAATATGATAGAACTTTTGATAGATACATAAATATTTGGGGTGCAGATCACCATGGATATGTAGCTAGAGTAAAAGCTGCTATTGAATTTTTAGGAAATGATTCTTCAAAACTAGAAGTTCTTTTATCTCAAATGGTTCAACTTTTAAAAGGTGGTGAACCATATAAAATGTCAAAAAGAGCTGGTAATGTTATTTTGATGTCAGATGTAACTGAAGAGATAGGTTCTGATGCTTTGAGATTTATTTTCTTAACAAAAAAAAGTGATACACATTTAGAATTTGATATTGATATGTTAAAAAAACAAGACTCTTCAAATCCAATTTTTTATATAAATTACGCACATGCTAGAATTTGTCAGTTATTAGCTAAATCGGAAGTAAATATAGAAGATATTAAAAAAGTAAATTTTGAAAATTTGAATCAAGATTGTTTAAATCTGGTATATGAATCTTTACTTTTGAATTCAGTTCTAAATGAAGCATTTGCAAAAAGAGATATGCAAAAAATTACAGAATATTTATATTCATTAGCTTCTAGTATTCATAGATTTTACAATGAATACAAAATTATAGGGTCAGATGAACAAAATCTTTATATTAAAGTTTTACTAATGTCGGCTTTAAGTATAAAGGTCGGATTAGATTTATTAGGTATAAAAGCAAAGGAGATTATGTAATGAAGTGGTTTATCATTATTTTAGCACTTTTAGTTGGTTATGCAATATCTACTGGGTACATGGGTGGAGCTCAAAATGCTGCAGCTAATTATAACAAACTTCTAACAGGAAAACCTGCTGTTGAAGGAAAAGTTGATACTAAAGCTGAAGAAAAGAAATAGTAGTTTTATCTACTATTTCTTCGTATTCATTTCTGCTAGGAATTCCTCTATATTATATTTTTCTCTATATTTTTCACTCATTAAATGTATAAAAATATCACCTAAGTCAATAATTGTCCAATTATCATCTTCATCAACCCTTAAAAATTCTTCACCTTGTGGTTTTAAATCAGTTTTTAAATAATTTAACAAAGAAAAAGCGTGTTTTGGATTTAATGTAGTTGCAATTACAACATAATCAACAATATAATCACTTGATGTTAAATCAATAATTTCAATATTTTCTGCTTTTTTATCATCTAATATTTTTTTAATACTCTCTAATCTACTATTCAATTTTACTACCTTTTATAATTTTATGAAGATTTAGAATTTCTTTCCTAATTTCAATAGGAATATAATTTAAATCCATTTTTTCCCTTAAATTAGAAGAACTAATTGGAATATTTAGTTCTATAATTTTTAGGTGATTAAATTTTGTGCTTTCAAAACCATCTCTTGTAATAGCAACAAACTCAACATATGAAATTAACTCTTCATATTTATACCACTTATTCAAATTATTTAAATTATCAGAACCAATTATAAAATAAGTTTTTGATGGTTTATATAAATCATTCAGATATTTTATAGTATCTATTGAATAAGTTGTTTTTTTCTGGTTAATCTCAAAATCACAGACTTGAACATTTTCATATTTTTGAAAAACCTTTTTTAGAAGTTTATATCTAGTTTCAGGTTTTATATGAAAGTTACTTTTAAAGGGATTTAAATAAGTCGGAACAACTACAACTTTATCTACATTCAGAGATTCTAAAACTTTTTTTACTATCTCCACATGTGCAATATGAATTGGGTCAAAACTACCACCAAATATTGCTATTTGCACCTATTTAAAACCTTTGTAATATAATTAAATATTATTATAGCAATTTTTAGATAAAATATTTACATTTAGATTTACACAAAGGGAACAAATGGCTGTTAAAGTTGCAATAAATGGTTTAGGAAGAATTGGTAGATGTGTTGCAAGAATTATTGCGAGTAGAAATGATGTTGAATTAGTTGCTGTAAACGCTAGTGGTAGCGAGGAGATGATTCAATATAATTTAAAATATGACACAGTTCATGGACCTAGATTAGATGTAAAAGTTGAAGATGGATATATTTGTATAGGAAAAGATAAAGCTAAGTTATTAGCAGAAAGAGATCCATCTAAAATTGATTTTGCATCTTATGGTGCGGATGTTGTTTTAGAGTGTACAGGTGCATTCTTAAGTCAAGAGAGTTGTCAGGCTTATATTGACAATGGGGTTAAAAAAGTTGTTATCTCTGCACCTGCAAAAGATGATACTCCAACATTTGTAATTGGTGCAAATGAGCATACTTATGCTGGTCAGTCAATAGTTTCAAATGCTTCTTGTACTACAAATGGATTAGCACCAGTTGCAAAAGTTTTGGATGAAGCATTTGGAATAGAAAAAGGTTTAATGACAACAATCCACTCATATACAAGCTCTCAACCAATTTTAGATGCTAAAGACAAAAAAGATCCAAGAAAAGGAAGAGCAGGAGCAACTAACTTAACTCCATCAAGTACAGGAGCTGCTAAAGCTATTGGATTAGTAATGCCACATTTAAAAGGTAAATTAAATGGTCAAGCAATTAGAGTTCCAACTCCAAATGTTTCATTAGTTGATTTAACTGTAACACTTAAAAAAGATGTAACTAAAGAAGAAGTAATTGCTGCGTTTAAAGCTTCTGCGGAAGGTAATTTAAAAGGAATTTTAGGAATAGATGAAGAGTATAGAGTTAGTTCTGATTTTAATGGTGAAACACTATCAACAGTAGTTCCTTTGGATACTATTCAAGTAATTGAAGGAAATATGGTAAAAGTTTTATCTTGGTACGATAATGAGTGGGGATATTCTACAAGACTTGTAGAAATGGGTATCCATATTGCAACTAAATAAATTTAATAAAGGGAGATAATTTGAAACTACAAGAGATTAAAAATATTGATATATCAGGAAAAAAAGTATTTATAAGATGTGATTTTAATGTTCCTATGGATGAATACAACAATATTACTGATGATAGAAGAATTAGAAGTGCATTAAATACGATTAGATATTGTATTGATAATGATTGTGCAGTAATTTTATCTTCTCACTTTGGAAGACCAAAAGGTGGTTTTGAGGAAGAATTTTCTTTAAAACCAATTGCTAAAAGATTACATACTCTTTTAAAACAAGAGATAAAAATGGCTCCAAATGTTGTTTGTGATGAAACTTTAAAAATGGCAAAAGAGCTTCAAGCTGGAGAGATTTTACTTTTAGAAAATATGAGATTTGAAAAAGGTGAAACAAAAAATGATGAAGATTTAAGTGCTAAATTAGCTTCTATGGCTGAAATTTATATAAATGATGCTTTTGGAGTTTCTCATAGAGCTCATGCTTCTGTTGAAGGAATTGCAAAATATTTTGATATGGAACATAAAGCAGCTGGATTTTTGATGGCAAAAGAGATTAAATTTTTTCACCATATAGTTCACAATCCAAAAAGACCATTTGTATCAATTGTTGGTGGTTCAAAGGTTTCTGGAAAACTTGAAGCTTTGTATAATTTAGTTCCAAAAGTTGATAAAATTATTATTGGTGGAGGAATGGCATTTACATTCTTAAAAGCTTTAGGACATGAAATTGGTAACTCTTTGTTTGAAGAAGATTTAGTACCAGAAGCTATAAAAATAATGGAAGAGGCTAAAAAACTTGGAGTGAAATTATATTTACCAGTTGATGTTGTTGCTGCTGAAACTTTTAGTGCAGAGGCAATAGCAAAAATTGTAACTATTCAAGAAATCCCAAAAGATTGGATGGGATTAGATATTGGCCCTGCAAGTGCTTTATTATTTAGTGAAGCTTTAGAAGATGCAAATACTATTTTATGGAATGGACCAATGGGTGTTTATGAAATGGATAAATTTGCAAAAGGAAGTACAAAAATTTCTCACGCAGTTGCTTCTTCTTTTGCTACAACTGTAGTTGGTGGTGGAGATACGGCAGACCTTGTAAGAGTTACAGGTGATGAAGATGAAATGACATTTATAAGTACTGGTGGTGGTGCTTCTTTAGAACTTATTGAAGGTAAAGTTTTACCAGGTGTTAAAGCTTTGGTTTTAGAGGAAAATAATTAATGGCAATTATTGCTTCAAATTTCAAAACAAATCATACAAGAAAATCAACAGCTTTATTTGTAAATGAAGTAAATGATTATTTGATTAAAAATAGTGTTAAGAGTGAAGTTTATGTTTTTCCTACAGTAACTTCCCTTGATACTTTTGATACGGTTTCTAATTTTAAAATAGGTGTTCAAAATGCTTATGCTGTAAATAGTGGTTCATTTACAGGAGAGATTGGAACTATTCAACTTGATGAATTTGATATTAAAACTATTTTAATAGGTCATAGTGAAAGAAGACATATTTTAGGTGAAAGCCAAGAAGAGATTGCTAAAAAATTTAATTTTTACAAATCTTTAGGTTATAAAATCATTTATTGTGTGGGTGAACCTTTAGTTGTTAATAACTTTGGATTAAAAAAGACAGTAGAATATATATATGAACAATTAATCGGAATTGATACAAATTATGAAAATTTAATTCTTGCTTATGAGCCAGTTTGGGCAATAGGTACGGGAGTTACTGCTACAACAGAAGATATTTTAAATGTACATACTGCTATAAAAGAGAAAATTGATAAACCACTTTTATATGGTGGAAGTGTAAAAGTAGAAAATGTACGAGAAATTTGTCAAATAAAAAATGTTGATGGGGTATTAATTGGAACTGCTTCTTGGAAAGTAGAAGATTTTATTCAAATTTTAGAAAATACAAAGGATTTATAATATGTTTATGAAGGGTAAAAAAGGTGTAATTTTAGGTGTTGCAAATGATAAATCAATTGCTTACGGTATTGCAAAAGCATGTGCAGAGCAAGGTGCTAAAATTGCATTTACATATTTAAATGATAGCTTAAAAAAGAGAGTTGTTCCAATTGCAACTGAATTTGGAAGTGAAGATTTAGTATATCCTTGTGATGTGTCAAATCCTGCTGAAATAAAAGCATTAAAAGAGTCTTTAGAGAAAGATTTAGGGCAAATTGATTTTATTGTTCACTCTATTGCATTCGCTCCAAAAGAGGGTTTAAGTGGTAGATTTTATGATATATCAAGAGAGGCTTTTGATATTGCTATGGATATTTCTGTTTATTCTTTGATTGAAGTAACAAGGGAATTAAAACCTCTATTATCTGATAACTCTTCAATTTTAACATTAACATATTATGGTGGAGCTAAATATATTCCAAACTATAATTTAATGGGTGTTGCAAAAGCAGCTTTAGAGATGACAACAAGATATTTAGCTGAAGATTTAGGAAAAGATGGAATTAGAGTAAATGCAATTAGTGCAGGTCCAATTAAAACTTTAGCAGCAGCTGGAATTAGTGATTTTAGATTTATGCTTAAATGGAATGAAGCCCACTCTCCATTAAAGAAAAATGTAACTATTAATGAAGTTGGAAATTCTGGTATGTATTTACTTTCTGATTTAAGTAGTGCAGTTACAGGTGAAATTCATTATGTTGATTGTGGTTATAATATTATGGGAATGCCAGCAGTTGAGTTTAATGAAGAGGGTAAACCTACAATCGCTTGGAATGGAACAGATAAATAATTTCTCATCTTTTTGAAGAAATCTTTGTTTACAAAAAAATCTTGGCTAGTCATTTACTTCAGTAAACTCCTAGCAAAGATTTTTTCACGCCTTGATTTAATCTAAAAATATGAATTTTATTTATCTCTTAGTAAATTAATAAAAATCTTACTTTTAAATTTAATGAAATTTTAAATTAAGATTTTAGATATAGGGTAATTATAAAAATGAGTATAAATTTTAAAGAGTTAGCAAATAAATATGGAACACCATATTATGTTTATGATTTTAATCACATTACAAATCAATATGAAGAGTTAAAAGGTGCTTTTAGAGCTAGAAAATCTTTAATTGCTTATGCGGTTAAAGCAAATTCAAATTTAAGTGTTATTAAGCATCTTGCAAATCTTGGAGCAGGGGCTGATTGTGTTAGTATAGGAGAAGTTAAAAGAGCTCTAAAAGTTGGAATTCCTTCTTATAAAATCATTTTTTCAGGTGTTGGAAAAATTGATGATGAAATAAGACAAGCTTTAGAATTTGATATTTTGATGATAAATGTGGAAAGTGCAGCAGAACTTGATAGAGTTGAGATAATTGCAAAAGAGCTTGGGAAAAAAGCTAGAATCTCAATAAGAGTTAATCCAAATATTGATCCACAGACTCATCCTTATATTTCAACAGGATTACATGAAAATAAATTTGGAGTAGATATTGATACTGCAAAAAGAATGTATATTCAATGTAAAAATAGTGAAAATTTAGATCCAGTTGGAATTCATTGTCATATTGGTTCTCAGTTAACGCAACTTCAACCAATAAAAGAGTCAGTAAAAATAGTAGCTGATTTGGTTAGAAATTTAAAAGCTATCAAAATAGAGTTGTCTTTTATGGATGTTGGTGGAGGATTAGGTATTGTTTATAAAGATGAAACATTAATTGATACAAATGAATATGCACAATCTGTTTTAGAAACAATGTTTGGTTTAGATATTACAGTTATTTGCGAACCAGGAAGATTTATGGTTGGAAATAGTGGTACCTTTGTAACAAAAGTTTTATATGAAAAAGTAAATGGTAACAAAAGATTTGTTATTGTTGATGGGGCTATGAATGATTTAATTAGACCTAGTTTATATGACGCTTATCATGGAATTGAAGTTTTAAATGACAACAAAGAATTTAGTGATTGTAATTTAGTAGGTCCTGTTTGTGAAAGTGGAGACTTTTTTGCTAAAAATGTACAATTACAAAAAACTGAACACAATGATTTAGTAGCAATTTATAGTGCTGGAGCTTATGGATTTACAATGGCAAGTAATTATAATACTAGAGGAAAAGTTGCTGAAATTGCTGTGGAAAATGGTGTTGATAGATTAATAAGAAAAAGAGAAACTTTTGAAGATATTATCGCTTTAGAAGAAGAGTTTATAAAATAAGAAGGTCTTTAATGAATAACGAAGATGGATTAATAGAACTTAGAAATCAACTAGATAGTATAGACAACACACTTTTAGATTTGATAAATCAAAGAATGCATGTTGTACACAAAGTTGGTGCTTTAAAAGCAAAGAGTGGTGGAGCTATTTATAGACCTGAAAGGGAAAAATCGATTATTGATAGATTAGAAAAAATCAATAATGAAAAGGGTGGACTTTTAAATAGAAGTGCTATTGAAGCTCTATTCTTAGAAATTTTTGCAATTTCAAGAAATATAGAATTACCTGAAAATATAGCATATCTTGGACCAGAAGGAAGTTTTACCCACCAAGCAGCAGAGGCAAGATTTGGGGCTATGAGTTCATATATTCCAATTAATTCCATAAGCGGTATTTTTAGAGAAGTTGATACAAAAAAGGTAAAATTTGGAGTTGTTCCAATAGAAAATTCATCAAATGGAATAGTAACAGATACTATTAATTGTTTGAGTAACTATAATCTAAAAATCATTGCAGAAGTGGTTCTAAATATTCATCATACTTTAGCAACAAAGTGCGATAAAATAAAAGATATAAAAAGAATTTATTCAAAAGATATAGCTTTTGAACAATGTAGAAAGTTTTTATCAAATTTTGGTTTAGATGAAGTGGAGTTAATTCCCATAGAATCAACTACTAAAGCTGCAAAAATAGCTTTTAATGAAGAGGGAAGTGCCGCAATTTGTCCACATGTTGGAGCAAAATTGCATAATCTTCCAATATTATTTGAAAATATTGAAGATAAAGATAATAATAAGACAAGATTTTTCATAATTAGTGATTTTGAAAATGCTTCAAGTGGAAATGATAAAACATCAATTTTGGTAAAATTTCCTGATAGACAAGGTGCTTTATTTGATTTTCTAAAAGATTTTAAAGAAGCTGGAATTAATCTAACAAAAATTAAATCTCATATTGTTGAGGGTAATTCAATTTTCTTTATAGATTTTGATGGTCATAAAGATGATGAAAATGTAAAAAATGTTCTTAAAAAACATACAGAAAGTGTTAAAGTTTTAGGTTCTTATGTAAAAGAGATAAACGATATATAAAAAATAATAGGATATATAAATGCAATTTAATCAAGTACTAGACAATGTAACAACTTATGAAGCTGGAAAACCAATAGAATTGGTTGTAAGAGAGTATGGTGTAGATCCAAAAGATGTTATAAAATTAGCTTCAAATGAGAATCCTTATGGTACATCTTTAAAAGTTACAGAAAAGATTCAAGAGTTAGCTAAAAATATGTATATTTATCCAGATGATTCCATGTATGAATTAAAAGAAGCGTTAGCAAAAAAATTTGACCTTACAAGTAAACATGTAATTATAGGTTCTGGAAGTGATCAAATATTAGAGTATTGTGTACATGCAAAATGTAATGAAAACTCAAAAATTCTTATGGCAAAAACTACATTTGCAATGTATGAAATTTATGGAAAACAAACAGGTTCAAAAATTATAAAAACAGAAGATGACCAACACAATCTTGAGCAATTTTCAAAATTATATAAAGAACATGGTGCAGATATTATATTTTTATGTTTACCAAACAATCCTTTAGGAGAGTGTTTAGATAAAGATGATGTTTATGCTTTTTTAGAAACTATTGATAAAGAGACTTTGGTTGTAGTTGATGGAGCTTATCAAGAGTATGCTTCTTTTAAAGATGAAAAGAAAAGAATAGTTCCAAAAGATTTAATAGCAAATTTTCCAAATGCTATTTATTTAGGAACTTTTTCAAAAGCTTATGCACTTGGAGGAATGAGAGTTGGTTATGGTATAGCTCAACCTGATATTATTCAAACTCTATTTAAATTAAGAGCACCTTTTAATATTACAACACTATCTTTAGCGGCAGCTATTGAAGCACTTAAAGATGAAGAGTTTGTAAATGCTTGTATTGCTAAAAATTTTGAAGAGATGAGTAGATATGAAGAGTATGCAAATTCAAGAGGATTTGAATATATTCCATCTTATACAAATTTTATAACAATAAAATTTGGAGATAAATTTGTATCAAAAATAGTTGCTCAAAAACTTTTAGAAAAAGGTGTAATTGTAAGAGATTTAACAGGTTATGGTCAAAATGCAATTAGAATTACTATAGGTTCAAATGAACAAAATACAAAAGTATTTGAACAATTGGATAGAGTGTTAGAAAACTTAAAGTAATAAAATGTACATAAAAGATAAATCTTTAAAAGAGTTAGAAACTTTATCAAAAGAGATACGAGAGAGAATAATTGATGTCGTTTCAAGAAAAGGTGGACATTTCTCCTCTACTCTTGGAGCTGTTGAACTTACTCTTGGAATGCACTATGTATTTGATGCCTATAGTGACCCTTTTATATTTGATGTTTCCCATCAATGTTATCCTCACAAACTACTCACAGATAGATGGGATGAATTTGAAACAATAAGACAGTTTGGTGGACTTAGTGGTTTTACAAAACCAAACGAGTCAAAAGCTGATTATTTTGTAGCAGGTCATAGTTCTACTTCTATTTCCCTAGCAGTTGGTGCAGCTAAAGCTATTAAACTTAAAAATGAAAATAGGGTTCCAGTTGTAATGATTGGAGATGGTTCTATGACAGCTGGAATGGTTTATGAAGCTTTAAATGAATTGGGGGATATAAAACTCCCTGTTGTAATTATTTTGAATGATAATGAAATGAGTATAGCAAAGCCAATAGGAGCAATTTCTAAATATTTATCAAAAATCTTAGCGGGTAAATTTTATCAAGGATTTAAAGCAAAAGTTGATAAATTTATTAAAAATAATATGCCAGAAGGAACAACTTATATAGCAAAAAGAATGGAAGAGGCTATGAAGCTTATAACTCCCGGGATTTTATTTGAAGAGATGGGAATTGACTATATAGGTCCTATTGATGGCCATGATTTAGCTGAAGTTATTGATACTTTACAAATAGCAAAAGCTATGAATAAACCTGTAATTGTTCATGCAAGAACGGTAAAAGGAAAAGGATACAAAATAGCCGAAGGTCAACACGAACATTGGCACGGAGTTGGACCTTTTAATGTTGAAGATGGAGCTTTTGTAAAAAAAGAGGCACCAAAGGCAGCAACAGCTGTTTTTGCTGATGCTTTATGTGAGTTAGCCCAAAAATATGAAAATGTTGTGGGTGTAACAGCAGCAATGCCAAGTGGTACAGGAATAAATAAATTAATGGATAAATTTCCAAATAGATTTTGGGATGTGGCCATTGCTGAGCAACATGCAGTTACTTCTATGGCAGCTATGGCAAAAGAGGGATTTAAACCATATATCACAATTTATTCAACATTTTTGCAAAGAGGATTTGACCAAATAATACATGATGTATGTTTGATGAATCTTCCAGTTGTTTTTGCTATGGATAGAGCAGGAATTGTAGGAAATGATGGAGAGACTCATCAAGGAGCTTTTGATATCTCATATTTAAGATTTATTCCAAATATGATTTTATTTGCTCCAAGGGATAATAAAACTTTAGAATTGGGTTTAGAGTTTGCTTATACTTTAAATAGCCCAAGTGCTATTAGATACCCAAGAGGATTTTTTAAAGAATTAATTTATCCTTCAACTCAATTTGATTTAGGGAAAGCCGAACTACTCAAAGAGGGAAGTAGTAATAAACTATTTATTGGTTATGGTGCTGGAGTTAGCCGTGCTATTGATACTGAAGCTTTACACAATGAAGATATAGCAATTTTGGATTTAAGATTTGTAAAACCTATTGATAAAGATATGTTAGTTTCTCTCTCTTCAAAATATGATAGTTGGTATGTATTTAGTGATTCTCAAAAGCAAGGTGGAGTTGCAAGTGCTATTTTAGAAATCTTAAATGAAGAAAATATTTTTAATATTAAAATAACATCTTTTGAATATGAAGATAGTTTTATAGAACATGGTGATACAAAAAAAGTTGAAGAATCATTAGGCTTATTACCAGAACAATTAGTAAAATATATAATCTAAACTTATAACAAATAGGGTATAAAATATCTTATTTGTTTCCTCAAAAAAATCTAAAAAATCCCTAAAATAAGACAAATTATATCTTAAAATTATAATTATAAATTATATATTTTTATAATAAAAAGTTATGAAATTAATTTTCAATTAATAATTATTCTCTTATAATTAATATTATATTTAAAAGGAGAAATTATGAAATTTGCAGTTTCAGTTGCGTTATGTTTAATGGGTTCAAGTATGCTTATGGCAGATAGTTTGCTAGATAAAGCAAAAGCTAGTGGGTTAGAAGCTATTCCTTCTAATAGTGATGTTTTATTAAAAATGATTGATGATAAAAATGACCCAATCACAAAATCAAAAGTAGAACTAGGTAAAAAACTATATTTTGATCCAAGATTATCAAAAAGTAATTTGATTTCATGTAATACTTGTCATAATTTAGCTTTAGGTGGAGCAGATGGAGTTCCAGCTGCGATTGGTCATGGTTGGACAGCAAATCCACATCATTTGAATTCACCAACAGTTTTAAATTCAGTATTTTTTAAAGCACAATTCTGGGATGGAAGAAGCCCTCATTTAGCAGATCAAGCACAAGGACCAGTTCAAGCAGGACCAGAAATGGCAGCACCCGCACCATTGGTTGAACAAAGAATAAACTCTATTCCAGCTTATGTTACAGAATTTAAAAAAGCTTATGGAAATGATGTAAAAATTGATTTTGAAAAAATCACTTCAACAATAGCTACATTTGAAAAAACTCTTATCACTCCATCAAGATTTGATGATTTTATGAATGGTAGAGAAAATGCTTTAACAAATGATGAAAAAGAGGGATTAAAAACATTTATAGACAAAGGCTGTACATCTTGCCACACAGGTATTGCATTAGGTGGAACAATGCAACCATTCCAAGTTGCTTCACAATATAAGTTTACCAATGTAGGAGATTTTAAAGGTGATAAAAACGGTATGGTTAAAACGCCAACTTTGAGAAATATATCTCAAACAGCACCATATTTCCACAATGGGCAAATTTGGTCATTAACAGAAGCTATAAAAGAGATGGGTTCAGTACAATTAGGTATTGAGATTTCAGATGCTGATGCTTCAAAAATTGAGACTTTCTTAAAAGCTTTAGATGGAAGAATGCCTGATATTAAATATCCAGTATTACCTGCATCTACAATTAATACTCCAAAGCCAGAATTCAACTAAAAAAAGAGGATTAAATCCTCTTTTTTTATTCATTCATTGAGTTGAAAAATTCCTCATTATCTTTTGTTTTTTGCATTTTAGAGTATAAAAATCTAAGTGCTTCAACTTCATCATCCATAGTAGAAATAGCATTTCTAAGAATCCAAGTTTTTTGTAAAATATCAGGAGTAAGTAAAAGTTCTTCTTTTCTAGTTCCTGATTTGATAATATCAAGAGCAGGATAAACTCTTTTGTTTGCAGCATTTCTACTTAATACAACTTCACTATTTCCCGTACCTTTAAACTCTTCAAAGATAACTTCATCCATTTTTGAACCTGTCTCAATCAATGCAGTTGAAATAATAGTTAAGCTTCCACCCTCTTCGATATTTCTAGCTGCACCAAAGAATCTTTTTGGTTTGTGTAAAGCATTTGCATCAACTCCACCTGATAAAACCTTACCACTACTTGGAGTTACAGTATTATAAGCTCTTGCAAGTCTTGTGATAGAATCCAACAAGATTACAACATCTTTTTTCATCTCAACCATTCTTTTTGCTTTTTCAATAACAATTTCAGCAACTCTAACATGGTTTTGTGCAGGTAAGTCAAAAGTTGAACTATAAACTTCACCTTTAACACTTCTTTGCATATCAGTAACTTCTTCAGGTCTTTCATCTATAAGTAAAACCATTAAAGAAACTTCAGGATGATTTTTACTAATACCATGAGCTAACTCTTTTAAAAGCTCTGTTTTACCAGTTTTTGGAGGAGCAACAATAAGTCCTCTTTGTCCTTTTCCCATTGGTGCAAACAAATCCAACATTCTTCCAGTCATTCTGCTTGATTCATACTCAAATTTGAATTTTTTTGTTGAATATAAAGGAGTTAAGTTATCAAAAAGAGGTCTATTTTTAGACTCTTTTACTGGTAAATAGTTGATAGCTTCTATTTTTAATAGGGCATTATATTTTTCACTCTCTTTGTTTGGTGGTCTAACTTGACCTGTTACAATATCTCCAGTTCTTAATGCAAATTTTTTGATTTGAGTTGCACTTACATAAGAGTCATTTGATGTATCTGAAAAGTTTCCATCTATGGCTCTTAAAAAACCAAATCCACCCTCTTTTATCTCTAAAATACCCGTAAACAAGATAAATCCACCCGCATCTATTTGTGATTTCAAAATAGTAAACATTAAATCTTGTCTTTTTAATTCTTGGGGATTTTCCACTTCAAGTTCATTTGCTATTACTAAAAGCTCCTCAAGTGGAAGCTCTCTTAATTGTTCTATTTTATACCCATCAACAGGTACATGTGTTCTTGTTTTTTTTGTTGCTGTTTTTGTGCTTGTTTTTGATTCTTCCATAAGTAGATATACCTTTGATTTTACATAAAATTATGTAGTTTGTAGTTTTTGTAAGTTTTGTTAAGTGGGTTGTATTTTAGTATTTGTTTCATTAGTTGTCAATAAAACAAAAAGGCTAGAGTCAAACTCTAACCTTTTTAAGAAAAAAGCTTAAATTCTAAAATACTAGAATTTGTATTCAGCTTGTACTCTTCCGATAGTTGAATCATAATCTTTGTTACCAGCATTTGAACTAGTAGCAGTGTATTGACCTAATCTAACATAAGAAGTGAAGTTTTTAGCTGGAGTCCAAGTTAATTGAGTATATAACTCAGTCTCTTCTTGAATTTTATCAGCTACATTTTTTACAGAATCATTTTTTAAGATATTATAATTTAATGCAACATTTAATTCTTTGATAGCTTGAACATTAGCATTTAATTTTAATAAATTTGAGTCAGCTTTTCCATTTAAGTCTAAAACCCATCCTTGGAATCCTGCATCAGCATCATTATCTAAAGCTACAGTTCCGCCATCTTTATCAGTTGAACCATAAGCTATAGCTGCACCAAAGATATCATATTTAGCTTTTAATTCTCCAGAAATCATATTGTTATCTGTAGTTGCTATTGTATCTTCTAAATCTAAAGATGTATATCTAACTGCAGGAGTTAATTTAACATCTCCAGCTTTGAATTCACCTTTTGCAGACATTGTGTAAGTATCAAACGTATCAGCTAAATCTAAATACCAAGCTTCTAATGCAACTGGACCAGCGTTACCCATTAAAGCAGCAACAACGATATCTTCAGTACCTTTAATAGTATATGCACCTAATGTATTACTTAAATTAGTTTGATTGAAGTAACCAGCAGCAGCTGTTACAGGTCCAACAGTTGTTAATGCTAAAGCACCAGTTCCAGTATGCTCATTTCCATCTGAATCAGAAGCAACAGTCCATGGAGTAGCTAAACCTTGTTTACCAGCAATAACAGTAGTATTCATGATACCTGTATATGCAAAGTTAACTTTTGTTAATTCTGTAGCTACATTAATATCATTATTTGTTGTTGTATCTAATGCTCCAAAATTATTTCCAGCAGCAACAGACAAGTTAGCTGACATATCATCATAAACTGGTGTTTTTACATTTACAACAGCTTTATAAGTATTACTTCCTGAATTTTTACCTGGAGTTGCAGCAGTATTAGCAACATCAGATTTTCTGTCATCATATCTGTATAGAACTGTACCAGATACATCTACACCTTTGATTGCTTCTTCTAAAGCAGTAGCGTTAGCGTTTGTTAATCCTGCAACTGCAACAGCAGCAACAAAACTTAATTTTGCGATTTTTTTCATTTGTTCTCCTAAAATTTCGAAATCTTTAATCAGTATGCCGGAGCGCGCGAACTAATAGTTAATGTACTTAACCCTTTTCCGGCAGACCGTTACAGCCATTCTACATTACTAAATTTTAAAAATTTCTTAAAGTGCTTATTTTACTGTTAATTGTCTGTTAATTTAAGTTAATTTTTAAGTTACTAGTTGTTGATGCTGTTTTATTGCTATGTATAGGATAAATTTACTCTTATTTATAAAGTTAATAATTTGGAGTTATTTGTTACTAAGACTTACTATACAATCTTTTAATATTGTGGGTTTTGAGATTTTGATATAAAGATTTTTTATGGGATATTTTTGAGAAAGTAGCCTTTCAAGATACAAAATAGCATCTTCCAAAAGCAAAAATTTCTCTTTTTTCATACTATCTTTTAGTAAGGTAGAAACCTCTGCATAGTTTATAAAATCATTATTTAGAAACTCATATTCAAAAGAGAGATTAATAATAACTTTTTGTTTTTTTTCTCGCTCAAAGGGTAAAATACCAATTATACACTTGAAAGTTAGGTCTGAAATTTCTATTTTCATATATGTTTGGAAGTTTAGAAAAAAAGTTATATAACCTTTTTTTCTTCACCTTTTATAAGTCTTACTATGTTTGGAATATGTTTATAAACAATAACAAATGCAATAATATACATGGGAGCATTTGAACCTACATTTAAACCATTTTCTATAAGTATAGCTGAACCAATCAATGCAATTAGGGCTAAAAGAGATGATAATGAAGATATTTTGATAACTTTTGCACAAATAAACCAAACAACAGCACCAATTAGAGTTTCAAGTGGAAGAAGTACAATATAAACTCCAAGAGCAGTTGCAACTCCTTTTCCTCCCTCTAATCCTAAATAAATAGAATAACAGTGACCTAAAACAGCTAAAACACCAATAGCCCAAAGGGTAGAATCACTAACACCCATATACATCGCAAATAATAGAACTAAAGTAGCTTTTAGTGCATCCAAAAGAAGTGTTGCTGCACCTAGTTTTTTTGCCAAAGATGGATTTTTTTCTTTTACA
>JBBITK010000015.1:0-11664 GCA_037440805.1 Arcobacter sp.
CCTTGCCGTTGGTGAAGGTGATGCAAGTGTAATTGTTCCTAAATTCAAAAACTATGGTTTTGATTTAGTATTTCATCAAGTTGATTTAAATACTGGATTAAATGAATTAGAAAGATTTTTAAAGGAGAGAAATTGAGTTTACTGCAAGAAGAAAGAAACATAATTGTTCAAAATAAATATGCAGATAATTTTGATTTTGCAGAAATTGAAGAGTTTATAAAAGGTGCTTCAAAAAATCTATTTATCTCTCATCATTTCAAAAATGCAAACAAAATGTTGGTTCAACCAAGAGGTGGATTCCCTACTTATAAAAAAATGTTCTCACTTTATGAATATTTTGTGGGTGCAAATGTGGATGTTTTACCTTGTACTATTGATTCAAATACAAGATTAAACGACTACGCAACAAGTGCAAAAATGCTAAAACTTAGTGAAGAGAATGAAGTTGATATGCTAAATGGTTATCCACTTGTAAATCACGGTTATAGAACAACTAGAAAAATGATGACACATTTTGATAAACCTATTTCATTAAGACACGGAACTCCTGATGCTAGACTTTTGATTGAAACAGCATTGGCTTCTGGTATTTTTGAAATTGAAGGTGGACCAATAACTTATCTTTTACCATACTCTAAAAACTTCCCACTTGATAAAGCCTTTATGTACTGGAAATATGTGGAGAGAATTTGTGCAAATTACTCAAAACTAAATGAACCAATCAATAGAGAATCATTTGGTCCATTAACTGCAACACTTGTACCTCCTTGTATTACTATTGTAATTCAACTTTGCGAGATGCTTTTATCACTTGAAGAGGGTGTTAAATCTTTCTCTGTATCATTTTCTCAAAGTGGTTCTATGATTCAAGATATAGTAACTGCAAATGTTTTAAGAAAAATGGCAAAACTCTACGCAGAACAAATTGGATGTGGTGATGCTAGAATAAATCTTGTTTATCACCAATGGATGGGTGCTTTCCCTTCAAATAAAGATTATAGTGAGTCTTTAATCAACACTTCTACTGTTATAGCTATGATGGTAAAAGCCGATAAAATCATCACAAAAACAAGGGATGAAGCTTTTGGTATTCCAACAAGAGAATCAAATGCAAAAACTGTTGCAAACACACAATATACGCTACAAATGTTACACGGTATTCCAACAATCACAGATGAGATGGAAGAAGAGATTTTAACTGAAGAGGTTAAAAGTATCATGGAAGCTATGTTCAATGACAAGGCTGATACATTATGGAGAAAAGTATTTAACTCTATTAAAGCTGGAATTATTGATGTTCCATACTCTCCTCACATCATAAACAACAACGAAGTTGTAACAGTAAGAGATAAAAACAAAAACATAAGAATCATAAAAAGAGGAAAACTTCCAATTAGTGATAGATGTTTTGAGTATGAAAAGTCTAAATGTGATTTAAACAAAGATGCTTCATCAATCGTAAATGATATTATCCACGATATAGGAATTATGCAATGAGCCAAAATAAATTATTAATAGATGTTGGAAGTACATACTTCAAGGTTTGTGCAAATGGAAAAGTAGAACAACATTTTAGGGATTTTAACAAAGATATTTTTGATGATTTATCTTCAAAATGTTCTGCAACTATTTCACAATTTAAAAAAGATGAGATTTTTATCTGTTCATCTGCAAATGGTGGATTAAGCACTCTAATCATAGGTATTACAAACTCATTTTCACTAAAATTTGCAACAAATATTGCTTATAACTCTGGAATAAATATTATTGATACGGTTTTATATCAAGATATAGAAACAACTTCGATTCCAAGTGATTTAATAGATGTTGTAATACTTGTAGGTGGAATTGATAGTGTTGGGCAAGTATTTGATGAAAAACTATTTAAATTTTTAGAAAATCTAAAATATTCAAATGTTGTTTATGCAGGAACAAATCAAGATATTGATTATCTAAAATCAAATATCAAAAATTTAGTTGTTGTAGAAAATATCATCAACAATAAACTTCATGTTGTTGAAGAGCCTTTAAAACAGTACTTAACAAACCTTTATCAAGCTGATATTGAAGGAAAAGAGGACATCAAACACCTTTATGATTTGACTTCAAATCAGATTTATTCAACTCCATATATAGTAAATAAAACTCTACCTTTTATAGATAGTAAATTTGCTGTTGTAAATCCATTTATTTTAATAGATATTGGAGGAGCTACAACTGATATTCACTACTCTAAAGATTTATCTATGGACAATATGGTTACAGATAATGAATATGATAGATTGGTATTTAAAAAACTTGGTGTTTTTAAATCAAAAGAGTCTTTAATCTTTGCAGCTAAAAACAATGAGTTTGTTTATGAGTTATTGGCTCATTTAAAAGTTACAGAAAATATCTTTGTTGAAGATAGCCCTAAAACATTAAGGGTTTTAATGCAACTTGCTATTTTCTTAGTTTTATACAAAGTTAGTGAAGCTCACCCTTTATATATAAAATTAAAGTTAAATCTACTAAAATCTATTGTATTAACAGGTGGAATAACAAAAGTATTAAGTTTTGAAGAGGCTGAAGATATAATCTCATTCTTCTATAAAAAAATCTTAAACTCAGATATTCATCCATCTATTACTATGGATTCAAATTATGATATTTGGACTTTAGGAATAACTCAACAATAAGGGGAAATTATGTCAATAAATTGCATTAGAACTTTAATAGAAGATGCAAACATCTCAAACCCAGAAAAAGTAGCTTTAGTTTTTGAAAATCAAAAACTAAGCTACAAAGAACTTTTCAACAAAGTAAATCAAGTCGCTTCTTATTTATCATCTCTAAACTTACCAAAGGGTAGTAGAATTGGTATTTATTCAAACAAAGGTATTGAACAAGTAGTTGCTATTTTGGCTATTTTATCAACAAATCATGTATTAGTTCCACTTACAAAACTTCTAAAACCTGAACAAGTTGAGTATATTATTGGAGATTGTGATATAAAATGTATCATTACTGATAAAACAAAACTTGAATCTATTGAAGAAATAAAATTTGATGGTCATATAATATCTTATGAAACAACACACAAAGATTTACCATCTTTTGAAGAGATCTATAAATATTTCAAAAAAGATTATGAGTGCAATATAAATGGTCATGATAATGCTGTTATCACTTATTCATTTGGACTTAGTGGAAAACCAAAAGGAATAGTAATTTCACACAGAAATTTAATAGATTCTGCAAGGGTTGTTTCTCAATATCTAAAACTTCAAAGTGATGATGTTATCTCTGGGCTTTTAATATTTAATTTAGATTATGGATTAAATCAAATATTTTGTAGTTTATACAAAAGAGCAACTTTAGCTTTACATAGATTTGTTTTACCAAATGGATTTTTTAATCATATAATCAATGATAAAGTAACAGTTATCCCTTTGATGCCTATAAATATTAGTGATATGTTTGATGAAGATGAACACAAAATTCCAAATGCAAAACTTTTGGAAAATGTAAGAATCATCACATCTTCAGGTGGAAATGTAACAGCTAAAATGTTATCTGATATAGAAAAACATTTTACCAATGCTAAGTTTTATTCAATGCACGGTTTAACAGAAGCCTTTAGATCAACTTACCTTGAACCATCTCAACTAAAAATAAGACCAGAATCCATAGGAAAACCTATTCCTGATGTGGAATTATATGTAATAGACAAAGATGGAAATGAGTGTCCACCAAGGGTTGTGGGAGAGCTTATTCATAGAGGTGGATATATCTATAAAGGCTTCTGGAATGCACCAAAAGAGACAAATGAGAGATTTAAATCTATTGATATTTTAAAAAATGTAATCAATCTTGAAGGGCAACTTTGTGATGAAATAGTTGTAAAAACAGGAGATTATGTTTATAAAGATGAAGAGGGATATTTTTACTTTGTATCAAGACACGATGATATGATAAAAACAAGAGGATTTAGAGTAAATCCTTATGAAATAGAGTCTGTGGTGGAAAAAAACCTTCCAATAATTGATAGATGTGCTGTTTTTTCTATTGAAAATCAAGAGATTGAAGAGGAAATTGTACTTGTATATAGTGCAAAATCTGAAATTAATTCTGGAGAAATTTTATTTGAACTAAAAAAACATCTAGCTTCATATATGATTCCTTCAAAAATCATATACAAAAAATCTCTTCCTTTAGTGCCTTCTGACAAAAACAGAGTAAATAAAGAAGAGTTAAAAAAAGAGCTTTTACTAAAATAATATTAACTTAGGATTTTTTCCTAAGTTTAAAAGAGAAAATCATGGAACATATTTTTTCTGCTATCATTCCTGTCTTTTCGCTCATTTTATTGGGCTATTTTTTCAAAAAGATAAGCTTCCCTTCCCAAGAGTTTTGGCCAATGGCAGATAGATTGACCTACTATATTTTGATGCCTTCCCTTTTGATATTTGAACTTTCAAAGGCAAAATTTGAAAGCAATAATTTGGAATTTGTATTAGCCTCTTTGATTGCTATATTTTTGACACTATTTAGCTTGATGATTTATAACAAAATCTATCCTACACAAAACAACTCTTTTACCTCTATTGTTCAAGGTGGAATTAGATTTAATACCTATATTTTTTTGGCATTAAGTGGAGCAATATTTGGAGAAAAAGGTATTGTTTTATCGGCAATTATTCTAACTTTTGCAATACCGATTTTAAATATTATTTGTATAACTATTTTTGCTTTGTATTCTCAAAACAATAAATTAAGTCTTATATATCTTATTAAATCCATAATAACAAATCCTTTGATTATTGGATGTGTTATTGGTGGAACTATCAATTTTATGGGTGTTTCTATGCCTGTAAGTTTGGAAAATCTGCTTCAAATCTTGAGTAAATCTGCTCTTCCTTTGGGACTTTTATCTATTGGTTATGCTTTGATTTTAAAAGAGTTGGGTAGCTCTAAAAAAGATTTATTTATTAGTTGTTTTGCAAAGTTTATAGTTTTGCCTATGTTTATGTTTTTAGTGGGAAAATTTTATGGATTAGATGAAACAATGTTGGCTATTTTGATTTTGTTCTCTATTTTACCAACAGCACCAAGTTCTTTTATATTAGCAAGGCAATTAAATGGGGATTTGTCTTTGATGACAAGTATTATAACAGTACAAACACTCCTATCTGCACTATTTATAATACTTTTTCTAAAACTATTTATATAAACACATCGGCTATAACTTTTATAGCTAATGCTGTTAATAAAACTTTCAAAATCATAGTAAATTTTTTACCATCTATTTTATCTCTTAGTTGAGTTCCAGCCCAACTTCCAGCAACTGCTCCAATAATCAATGAAGCAATAACTCCAATATAATCAAAAAACACAAATCCAAAATACATAAAAACAAAAACTTTTAAAATATGAGTCAAACTCATCAAAGCAGCTCCCGTTGCTACAACTTTGTCTTTATCTTTGTAATCTTTTAGTAAAAGTGTCATAGTAAGTGGTCCTGTGGCTCCAACTACCATAGAAAGACCTGTTTGAAAGAAACCAGCCAAAAAATAGCTTTCATATCTTTTGATTTTTTCATTGAACTTTTCACTCCACAAAGAAAGAAGAATATAAGCCCCAATAAACAAAGGTACATACTCTAAAGAGATAAAATTCAAAATTCCAGCAAAAATACCAATTCCAATAAAAGAACCCAATAAAAACTTTGGAATTACTTCAAATTGCACATCTTTGTAGCCAAAAACTGCCCTACTTAGGTTACTTGACATTTGAGTCAAACCATGCACAGGAATAAGTGCATTTAGAGGTAAAAACGAAGGTAATATGGCTATTAACATCATTCCTCCACCAATTCCAACTATTCCAGCAACCGTTGAAGTTAAAAAACTAATAACTCCTAAAATAAACATATCAAACATAATTCGCCCTAAAGATAAATTGTCAAAAGATACCTAATTAAGCCTTATTTATCAAAAAAGGTTTTATAATCCCTTTTTTTAGAAAGGATAATTTATGAAAATATTACTTATTGTTACTCTATTTTTGTCAAATATATTATTTGCAAATTACAATTATAATGGTGAAAATAGCGGGAAAATTGATATGCATGGTGGAAAAAATCTATCTCTTGTACCAAGTGGCTCTAAAAAGTTTGAAAATATGGATATTTCAAAACCATTTTTACCAGTAGTTCCAAAGGCTTTAGTTGAGGAAAAGAGTCAAAAAAAAGATGAAAAAAAGGAAAATAAAAAATAATGGCAAAAAGATATAAATTTATTTCATGGAATGTAAATGGAATACGAGCAGTTGATAAAAAAGATGCCCTAAAATGGGTTGATGAAGCTAATATTGATTTACTAGGGGTTCAAGAAACAAAATCTATGAAAGAGCAAATCCCAAAAACAATTTTTGATAGAAAATATGAAACAATTTTTGCAAGTGCATCAGCTATCAAAGGGCGAAGCGGAACGGCACTTTTTACAGACATAAAGACCTCTTTTGAGTCCAACTGCCCTACTGTTGATATTTTGGATGAGGGAAGAATAAATGAAATTCACTTCACACTTGGAGATAAAAATATCGCCTTTTTTAATGTGTATTTTCCAAATGGTCAAAGTAGTGATGAGAGACTAAAATATAAAATGGAGTTTTATGATAGATTTTTGGAGTATTGTGAAAACCTAAAAAAAGAAGGATTTTCAATCATAATTTGTGGAGATGTAAACACAGCCCATGAAGAAATCGATATAGCAAGACCAAAAGCCAATGAAAATACAAGTGGATTTTTAAAAATGGAGAGAGATTGGATAACAAAGTTCTTAAATCAGGGTTATATCGATACTTTTAGGCTTATAAATGGAAATGAAAAAGATAAATATAGCTGGTGGAGTTATAGAGCAAATGCTAGAGAAAATAATGTGGGATGGAGAATTGACTACTTTTATGTAAGTGATGATTTAAAAGATTTTGTAAAAGATGCTTATATCTTGCCTGAAATTACGGGAAGCGACCACTGCCCTATTGGTTTGGAGATGGAGTTTTAATATTTTGAGAATTAAATTCTCAAAATATAATCAAAAACTTTCCCATTCATCATCTGAATTTTTACTTTCAATAATTTTTGGTTTTGGTTTTTCAAAGTTACTTTTCTCAATTATCTTTTTTGGAGAACTAATATTTTTTTGAGGAACTATTGTTTGTGAAGTAAAATTTGAAGCTTCAATTTTGATACTATCAGCTTTTACACTATCTTTACCTATAAAATTTTTTTCATTGGCTTTTGCAACAACTATATCTGCAATTTTTTGAGTTGAAAGTGCTATATCATTTGTTTGTCTAGCAACATTTACATTTTGTTGTGTTTGTCTATCAAGCAATGCCACTGCACTATTTATTTGTTCAATCCCTGATAATTGCTCTTTAGAACTTGTTTCAATATGATTTATTATTTCCAAAGTTTTAGAAACATTTTCATTTAATCCATTGTATCCTTCTATCATTTCATCAGCTATTGCTTTTCCTTCATTTGCTTTTTTTGTTGCATTTTCTACAAGATTTTTTATCTCTTTTGCAGCTTCAGCACTTCTATTTGCAAGATTTCTCACTTCTCCTGCAACAACTGCAAATCCTTTTCCAGCCTCACCTGCTGTTGCTGCTTCAACTGCTGCATTAAGTGAAAGAATGTTTGTTTGAAATGCTATTTGATCAATTACAGTAATAGCATCATTTATAGCATTTACTTGAACATCTATTTCATCCATTGCTGAAGTTGTTTGATTTGCCAATTTAAGCCCATTATTTGCAGAAGTAGCCAACTGATTTGCAAAGTTTGACATTTGAATAATACTTCCTGTATTATTTGAGATATTGCTTGTAATTTGTTGTAAAGAAGCCGATGTCTCTTCCAAAGAAACAGCTGTCTCTTTAGAAGCATCATTTAACTTATTAACATTTTGAAGTAAAATATTTGAGCTTTCCAACAAAGTTAAACCATTCTTTTTATCTTCAACTAACATATTGTTTATCATAACAGATAAAGAGTCTAGCCCTTTTGCTGTTTCTCCTTTTGAAGCATCTATTTTGTGAGTAAAATCAAATTTTTGATAGGCTATCAAAGCTTGTTGAAGTTTATTTATATCTTCACAAACATTTTGAGATAGAATATTTAGCATTTGATTAAAAATATTTTTTAATTCCTCTAAAGATTGATTTTGAGTTGATGCTGTTATGGTTTTGTTTAAATAACCCTTTTGTACAGAAGATACCACATTTTTTACATCTTCAATAAGAGCATTATCCAAAGCTACCAATTTCTCTATTTTTTTGATGTTTTCATTTATTACTATTGCCATTTGACCAAATTCATCTGAAGAGTTGATTTTTATAACTTCAGCAGAATTTTTATCTTTATTTAAAAACGAGAAAAACGACAATAATCCCTCTTTTACACTATTTAGGGAACTTATAATATTTTTTGTCAAAAGTAGAGCTATCAAAATAGCCACAACAAAAATAACTCCACTAATAACTAAAGTTAATGTAAAAATAGTGCTATGTGTAGTATCAAAGGCTTTATCACTCTCTTTCATCTCCTCTTCTATTGAATCTCTAATTTTAGAAAGAATTTCGATAGATAGGTTTCTTTTGTTATCTATTTGAGAATCTATGTTTTGTATTTCAGGATTTATATTTGGATTTGTATTTTGAAGTTTAGAAATCAAATCATTTTCTATTATGTCAGCATATTTTAAAACATGATTTTGGTATTCAACCAACCATCTTTTCTCCTCTTCTGTATCTACGATTTTTCTTAAAACCTCTATATCTTCAATGATTTCATTTTTTAAATCATTGAAATTCTTTTTAGATTCCAAAGAGTAACCGTTTATTACCATATCAGCAGCGATTGCATATAAGTCTCCCAAATCTGAAACCATTTCAGTTACTTTTACAGCATCTTCTCCTCTACTTGCATTCTCATGCTGTAAATCACCCAATGTATTTACTTTGATTGTTTGAAACAAAGAGTAGATTACAAATAAAAAAACTACTACTCCAAAACTACTAAATAACTTTTGTTTTATATTCATATTACTAAACATAAAAAACTCCCTTAAATCATATATCTAAAATTTTAGCCAAAAAAACAGAGTTTTATTGATAAAAAAAAAATTAAAAAATTTCAATTTTTATCTAAATAATAATCTCATTTGAATTTTAATAATTTTTTGATTTGAATTAATCCAAATTTTACGCCACTATATTTCATAAGTTTTGCAACACTTTTCCATTTATCTTTTTCATAGCAGGGATTTGAGCATTTTCTACATCTAGGTTTTATTTCGTGAGGACATTGTAAAAGCCTTTGGTATGAATAATCTAGAAGTTGTTGGCACTCTTGGCAAAGCTCTGTTTTTATCTCATATTTTCTATTTTTATACTCCAAAATATGGATATTTTCATACTGTTTTTGATGTTTATCACAACAAAAAGTTGTGAAAAATTTTTCTAAAGTATTTATCTCTTCCTCAAATTTTTCATTAGTCATTAATTTATCCTCAAAAGAGTTTTTCCATATCTAAAAAGCCAAAGAACAAACAAAACTATCCAAAGGGTAGTTGCAAGATGAAAAAATCCCATAAAAGACTCAAAATTTCCCAAATAAAAGAGTGAACCAAAAAGCCTAAAAATCACAATAAATTGGGTTAAAACAAATAAAAATATGGTTATTTTATCGGCTTCTATTTTTTGAGCAGGTATTGCATGACCCATAATAACCCTACTTCCAAATCCTATTAAAAGGTTTAAAACAAAGCCCAAAGTAAAGATATGTAATGAAAGTTTTAAACTATAAATTTCAAATACATTTTCAAGAAAAAATCCAATTATTCCCAAATAAAACCAAACAAATGAAAGTACTAAAATATCCAAAATTGCTACTGTTTTTTTGAAAATATTTAGTTTAAAGATTATAAAACCAAAAAAAATCAAAGCTACAAAAGAGATGATTTTTTGCCAAACTATCATCTCAAATTGAGTAAAAATACCCATTAAAAGAAATATAAATATAGCCATAAAATTGATATATTTTGGTTTCTGCCACTTTGGTTTTAGGGTAAACATACTATAAAAATTTGGAATCATCTTTAAAGCCACAATAAAAACCATATTTAACAAATATCCATAAAAGATAAGCAAAGAGAAATTACCTTGGAAAATCAACTCCAAAAGAAGTAAAAAAGCCCCTAAGAAGAGTAAAAAAGTGAGCAAAAAACTTTCACTTTTATCACTTGCAAAACCACTTTTTATATTTGAATAAAAAATCTGTATCAAATAAAAAAGTGCCAAAACAACTATAACTTTTCCAATATTTATATCCAAAAAAAGTGTTATAAAAATAGCCATTTCATAGATTATCCAAAGGCTTAAATAACTTCGTTTTTCTATCTTTTTTGCACCACTAAATTTTGGAATTACTGTGAGTAAAAATCCCATAAAAGCGTTTGTAAAAACTCCAAAATTCAAAGCAAAACCGTGAATTAATACAAAATCCAAATTTTTGCCCAAAAGAGACAAAAATGTACAAATCATAGAGTATAAAGCAAAAATTATAGAACTTGCAAAGAAAAGTTGATGGGGTTGGTCGCTAAAACGCTCAAACCAAGATAATTTTGGAGAGATATCTTTTATATTTTGTTGTTGTGTAGTGGAAAAAACCATATTAAATCCTCTTAAATTTAATATGATTTTAGGGTTTTTTAGAGTTTTTTTCTTTGACTTATGTCAAGAATTTCTAATTATTCTATTTTTACCACTTTTTTTGGCTTCATACAAAAACATATCTGCATTGTGCAGGATTTTATCTATGCTATCCAAATCACCTTTTGAACTTAATCCAATAGAGATTGTAAAATAGATTTTTTTGTCATCAAGGGAAATTATTGTTTGTTCAACTCTTTTTCTTATGGCTTCACATACTGCATTTACATCTTCTGCTTCTTTGTTGTAAAAAGTCAAACAAAACTCTTCTCCACCAATTCTTCCAAAAACTATATTTTTATCCAAAAAGCTATTTACAATTTCACAAAATTTTACCAAAACTTGATCACCAATAGCGTGACCATATCTATCATTTATCTTTTTGAAATCATCAATATCCATAATCACAACATCCAAATTTTGTCTATTTACAATAGCTTTTTCCAATAATTGCTTACTTTGCTCAAAATAGCTTCTTCTATTGTTTATTCTTGTCAATGAATCCGTATTAACCAAATGGGAAAGCTCTTTGTTTTTTACATCCAACTCAATATATGCCTCATTTAGCTTTTTTGTTCTCTCTTCTACTTGTTCATTTAAGATTATGTTTTGAGTATGAATTAGTTGTTGATTTCTATATATAAAGAAAAATACAAAAAATAAAACCACATATAAAATAAGATTAAATAATAAAACTGTCTTTTCTCCGTTGATTATCAAATCCCTCGAACTTGTGGTTATACAAGAGATTAAATATTTTCCAGTTTCATCAAAAAATTGAATATTGTTTTTTAGCACTTTTGCATCTTTTGAAATGGATACTTTGGCTTGTAAAAACTCTAATTTTATATTTAATTCAAAATATTTTGAAGGATTATTACTAATAAAAATATTATTGAATAT
>JBBITK010000015.1:11711-39749 GCA_037440805.1 Arcobacter sp.
TAAATATATACCCTACTTTATCCCCTGTTTTATCACTTCTTTTTACTTGGCTTTTGAAAAGATATAAAAGATGAGATTTAAAATAGACAACTGTATTTAGAGTTTGGTAATTTTTATATTTATCTATGAGATACTTTTCTAAATCATCTTTATTTGATTTTAGGAAATCATTTATATATTGAGAATAGATAATCTCATTTTTTGAAGTGGCATAAACTATCATATCAAGATTTATCTCTTGTAGAGTTTGTGAACCCTCCCTAAAATTTTCATAAATATACTCTTTATTTTTATCTTGTATAAAAGTATAAGTCTCATCCCAATTACTATAATCATTTGTTGTGTTTTTTAAAGTCTCTATATTCTTATTAATAGTATTCAAAAAAGTTACTACACTGTTTTCATTTTGTTCTTTTTCTATTTTTACAAAATCATTTAAAAGAAATTTATAACTAGTTAGAAATACTAAAATACATAAAAAAAGATATGTTACGGCAAATGTAATAACATTTAATCTAAAATATTTCAAGAAAAACCTACCTATATTTTTTTGATAAATATTATAACCTATATTCACACAAAAAATTTATTTTTTATTGCAAATTTATTTTATTAACGCTTCATAAATAGGATTTAAAATAACTCCTTTTTTCAAAGTTTTGTTTATCATCTCTATTCCTAAATGTTCATTTAGGTTTCCATGAACCAAAACAATGTCATTTTTGCCCATCTCTTTTTGGGTTTTAACTAGCCAATTATTTGTTCCAAGAGGTACTAAAGAGTAATTATTTAATAGTTTTTCCACCAACTCTTTATCACTAATAAGTCCAGGAAATCTAAATAAAATCGAAGGGATTTGATGGTTTAAAATAAGCATTTTTTCCACATCTAAAACTTCATTTTTAAAAGCCTTTTTGTTTTTTAGCATAAAATTCTTACTTAAATCTTCCTCTTTTCTATCAAAAAAGTGTGTTTTTGAGTGATTTATCCAAGTTATATCCAAACTATTTTTATGGTTTATTAACCACAAAAACTCCTCTTTATGACCTAAAACCCAATCATAAGTTATTGCAACAGCTATGGAAATCTTTTGATTTTGAGTCTTTTGAAGATTTATAATATTTTGAAAAAACTCCTTTTCAAAACCTTTTTTACTTGAAGGACACATATCAATAGTAAGATATTTTTTGTTGTTTAAATTTAAAGGGGCATTTATCCCTGCATTTGCTAAAAGTAACTTATTTTTATTTGCTTTTGAAGTTAATTTTTGAAAATTGGAATTTTTCAAAATATCCTCTTTTGCTTTTATTAACTTCTCATTTTTTTCAATCACAAGAGTTTCTAAACTATTTGGGTCAATAGCCAAATAAAAAGCTTTTTTTTCCATTTCAAACTCTCGTATGAGTAAAACTTCTCTATTTTCATATAGATATTGCTCTTTTATAACCTTGTAATTTTGGATTTTATTCAAATCCAACTCCACATTTTTTATCTCTTCTGAAAATAAAAAAGAGAAAAAAGCAAAAAATAGAAATATAACTTTCATTTTATATGTCAAAAAATTTAGATATTTTTCTAAAATATCTCTCTATTCCATCAAAACTATGACTTCCACCCTCTTCTATTATAAGCTCACTCTCTTCAAGAAGTGTTGCTGCATCATTAAAATCCAAAACTTCATCTTCTTCTTGAAGAAAAGTCATAAAGTTTTCAGGGTTTAAGATATTTTCTACTTTATATTTTTTTAGGGAATTTAGATGATTTTTATTGAATTCAAATCTTGAATTATCATAATAATTTATTATAAACTCCACGCCTTCATATCTATCAAGTGTACTTTCAGGATTTACCGCAGGATTGATTAGAACAGCTTTTAAATCATATTTTGTAGCCAAATAAATAGAGTAAAATCCACCCAAAGATGAACCTATTAAATGCACATCTTCATCACGCTGTAAAAAAGCCTCTATTATTTGCTCCAAAGTATCTATTGCTAAATTTGGAATTGTTGGCAGTGAAATCGTAATAATTTCATCTTCAAAATACTCCTTAAACTTCTCTGCTTTTGAGCTAAAAGCAGAACTTGCAAAACCATGAATATAAATTATCATAATGCACCTTCCTAAATTACTTATATGGTTCTATTTTAGTATCTTTTTACTCTAAGCTTCTTGAAACTCAAAAGTGAAAATTATTTATAATTTTGATAAACTAAAGAATATGAAATAAAGGAGAAATTGTGATAAGAATAGAGACAAAATCATCAAAAAACCTTATGTTAATAGGATTTGCAATGATGGTTGTATTTGTGGGAACTATAATTTTTATGGTTAATAGTATAACTTCAATAACACTTGGAGATAAAACCACTACCCAAACACAAGTAACTCCAAATGGAAATCCTGCTGTTTTAGAAGAGAATAAAGTTGCAGTAGATACAAATTTTACTGGGAAAGTTGTAAGCAACAACAAAGTTGAAAACCAAATATTACTAAATGTTTTTGGAACACAAGGTTATCAAACAATAAGAATTGATGAAGCTCTTTTGACTTATGTAACTGAAAAAATGAAGAAAAACAACAACTTTGAATTCTCTTGTAAATCAAAAAAAGATGAGATTTTATTGGATTGTTTAATAAAATGAAAAATGTTTTAATCACTGGTTGTAGCTCTGGTTTGGGTCTTGCTCTTACAAACACTTACCTAAAAAATGGCTATAAAGTCTTTGGTATAAGCAGACAAAAACCACAAATTAATGATGAAAACAACAAAAATTTTACTCATATAAGTTTTGATTTATCAAATATTTCAGATATAAAAGATGGTTTATCAAACTTTATAACAAATATCAAAAACTTAGAATTTGTATATCTAAATGCTGGAATTTTGGGCGAAATAAAACACCTAAAAGATTTGAGTATCCAAGATATTCAAAAAGCCTATGAGATAAATGTATATGCAAATAAAGAGATTTTGGATATTTTGGCTTTGATTGAAACAAAAAATATATTTGTTATCTCATCAGGAGCTTCAAAAAATGGTTATGAGGGATGGGGAGCTTATAGTTTATCAAAGGCTGGGGTTAATATGCTTGTAAATTTATACTCAAAAGAGATGAAAAATAGCAAAATTTTGGCTTTGGCTCCAGGGGTTATAAAAACTCCTATGACCGATTTTCTAAGATTTGAAGTGGATAAAGAGATTTTTACTTCTGTGAAAAAACTAGAAAATGGAACTATCCAAACTCCCCTTGAAGCAAGTGCTAAAATCTATGATTTTTCTCAAAATTTAGATAGTTTTGAATCGGGAAGTTATGTGGATATTAGAGAGATATAACTTTTTATGTGATACTATAGTTTTATGTTTATTAAAACTTTAATAATTATCTTTATTTTTACTTTATCACTATTTTCCAAAGAGATAAAAACTTTAGACTTTCAAGGCGATATTGATTTGGCTCTAACTGATTTTTCAAAAACCAATCTTGAAAAAGTTTGTAATATTTCTTATCCTCCAATATATAAATTTTGGCAATCAAATCCTACTTTTAGTAAAGAAGAGATAATTGTTTGTAATGAAGCTATTTTGGATTATGCGAAGAATTTGGGTTTTTACAAAGCTGAAATTTCTTATAAAATTGAAAATGAAAAAGCAACTATTTTTGTAAAAAAAGATAAACAGATAAAAATATCTTCCATAGAAGTAGATGATGAATATAAAAAAATCATAAATCTAAAACCAAACACCTATTTTGTGGCGTCTGAATTTACAAATTCAAAAAAAGCTATTAGAAAATATTTGCACGAAAAAGGTTATGCAAAGGCTCAACTTGACGCAAAAGCCTATGTTGATATGGAAAATTACAAAGTTGATATTGTCTACAAAGTCCAAAAAAACAATCCTCAATTTTTTGGGAAAATAGCCATACAAAATGATGGAGAAGTTAATAAAAAGTATTTGGAAAATAAAATAGAGTTTAAAGAAGGAGAGTTATACAACTCTTTATTGATAGATAAAACCTATGAAAATTTTTATAATTTTGGAATATATAAATATATCTCCATAGAACAAAATGAAAATAATCAAAACGATATTATTCCCATAAATATCAAATTACTAAAGGGAGAATACAAAGAAAAAAGCTTTGGGATAGGTTATGATACGGATACAAAAGCTAAATTCAAAGCCCAATATAAAAATGATAATTTTGGAGGGGATTTAAAAAAACTAACCATTGGAACAAAAATAAATCAAGATGGCTACAAAATCTACAATAATATAAACTATCCATATTTTTTATATTTTATAGTAGATGATTTATCTTTGAATAATGATGTTTCCTATGAAGATATGAAATATGCTAGTTATTCACAAAAAAAACTTGAAGATAAAGTATCATTTTCCAAAGATTTTTTTGGTTTATCTCACACCGTTGGTTTTTTGGCAGAACAAAGCAATATAGACTCCCAATTAGAAGAGTATCAAAGTGGAAATTATCTATTAAACTCTCTTTTTTATGAAGTTGCTTTGGATAAAAGAGACTCTATTTTGACTCCTAAAAATGGCTATTATCTCTCATTTTATTTGGAGAATGGAACAAAAGTTTTGGCAAGTGAAGAGAACTATATAAAAACTCTTATTGAAATGAGATATATCAAAACTTTCAATAAATTTACCTCTTCTATCAAAACAAAAATAGGAACATTGGATAAAGAACTACCTATTTTTAAACACTTTTTTGCTGGAGGAGATTATAGTAATAGAGGTTATGCCTATGAAAAACTTGGAGCTTTGGATTTGGATGATAACCCTTATGGTGGCTTGTCCTTGTTTGATAATAGCATAGAGTTTGAATACAATGTTTATAAAGATATTGGTATTACAACTTTTTTTGATTCAACTATTTTGAATTTAGAGGCAAATAGTTTGAATGATGATTTTTATAACTCCTATGGTTTTGGGACTAGATATTACACTCCTATTGGTCCATTGAGAGTTGATTTTGGTTTTCCAATTAATAAAGGAAATGGCTTTGTATTTCACATAGGAATTGGGCAAGTATTTTGAAAAGTTTAAAATTTCTCTTTATATTTTTAATCTCTACATTTTTCATATCTTTTTTCTATTTACTAAATTCAACTTATGTGGTAGAAAAAGCGTTTGAATATCTCTCAAAACAACTCTCTTTTAAATACTCAAAAATAGAAGGAACTTTATATAGTGGAATTTCCATAGAACAATTCAACTATGAAAACAACTTAGAGATTAAAAAACTTTATTTAAAACCTGAAATATTATCCCTATTGGTTTTTGATATTTATATATATGATTTAAAAATAGATGGTATTAGATTTGATAATGCTCTCTTAGAAAATCAAAACGACCAAAACAATGAAGAAAACCAAAACAAAACTATTAACATACCTTTTAAACTCTTCATAAAAAACTTTGAAGCAAATGGGGAAAATTATAGTTATGAAAACTACAAAATAGAGAAAATAGATATAAAAGCCAAAAATATAACTTCCAATTTAGAAGATTTTGTAAGTGGTAGTTTTGTAGTTGAGGCAAAAACAAATGTTGCAGAAATAAAAGGAGATATAAATCTTGAAAAGAATCACTATATTTTAGATTCAAATATAGTTTTAAATAAAGAATTTATAGATTCAAATATTGTAAAAACTCTCTATTTGGAGAAGTTTAATCTTGTCGCAAAAGGGGATTTAGAAAAAATAGATTTCCAAATAAAAACCGATAAATTATCCATAAAAGCAGATAAACCTGTGGAGTTAAAAAACATAAATCTACATGGAAATTATGATTTTTCTAATCTAAAGCTTGACAAAATAGAGTCCAAATTAATCTATGATTTTACAAGTTCAAATATAAAAGCAGATTTGGATATGCAAAACAACAATCTTGATACTTTGAATTTTAATATGAATTTAGAGAGTCTTATCAAAAAAGATATTGATAAAATGATTGGAAAAGATATTAAAATGAACTCTATTTTAAGTGGAAATCTAAAAGAGATAAAACTCAAAAGTGATATAAACTCAAATAAAATCCAAATAGGAAATGAGCTAATATCACTTGAAAATCCAAAGCTAAATGCACTTTTGAAAATAGAAAATTCCCAATATTCTATCTTTGCAGATTTAAATTTGAAAACAAATCTACCAAATCAAAAATCAAAAATTGATATAAAAATTGATACCTCTTACAAAAAAAATCAATTAAATATAAATTTGGATTCTAAACTTGCCAAAATTTCACTCTCTACAAAAGATTTGAAAAAATATCTTTTCAATTTAAATATCAAAGAGATAAACCCAAAAGAGTTTTATTCATTTGATGAGAAGATAAAAATCTCTAAGATAAAAGGTAATCTATCGGGGATTTTTGAAAAAAACTTAAAACTCAAAGGGAGTTTGTTATTAAACAATTTGGTAAATATTGAAACTGAAATATCTGGAAATGAAAACAACTTAGAAGGAAAAATATCAAACCAAACATTTAGTACTCATTTTTTCAAAAAAGATAATAAAACCATTTTGAAAACAAGGGTAAATAATCTAAAAAATCTGGAAGAAGAACTAAACAAAATAGCAACTCTTCCTCCTTTAAATCTCTCTGGTTTAGTGGATTTTCAAACACAAATAGACTCTTCTAATATAAGTTTTGAGATTTCAAGCCCTAAAATATCATTTGAAAAAGAGAATGTTGAAAAAATAGTAATAAAAGGAGTTTTCAAAGACAAAAAGATATTTTTTGAAAACTTAGATTTTACTCTGCCAAATACCTATGGCTTGGATATAAAAAAGAGATTTAAGACAAAAAAAGAGGGATTTTTGGATACTGAAAATCTAAATGGTATTTTTTATTTTGATAATATCACACTTAGTAGCTCACAAAATAGTGAAAATCTAAATATCAAAATAGAGACAGATAATCTAAACATATCCCATAAAACTTATGGAAAAGCTAATATTACTTCCAATATTTTATTGTCAATTAATCCCGAAAACAAAACTCTTATAAGTGGAGAGATAAAAGCGAAAAATCTAAAAATAAACTACCAAATTCCAGCTATTAGTATCAGTAAAGATAAAGATATTATTATTGTTTACAAAAATAAAAACAAAAAAGAGAAAGATGCCTTTTTGGAAAATATAGCCTTGCAATTATCAATATTTGCAGATGATTTAAAATATCAAGTAAAAAATATCGATTTAAAAGCCTCTGCAAATCTAAATCTAAAAAAAGAGTTTAATGAAAATATAAAAATCTTTGGTTCCATACAAAATATTGCTGGAACTTTTAGTGAACTTGGAAAAAGATATGATATAAAAGATTCTAGTATCTATTTCAAAGGCGAATCCCCTATAAATCCCCTATTAAACATCAATGCAACTTATAGTTTAAATGATATTGATATCTCTATTATTATTGGAGGAACACTAAACTATCCAAAAGTAAATCTTAGTTCAACTCCTATTATGAACCAAAAAGATATTTTGTCATATTTGATTTTTGGTACTAAATTATCAAATGACCAAACAAATACACAAAGTAAACAATCCCAAGCCTCTTTATTTTTGCTAAATGAATTATCAAAGGATTATGCAAAAGAGTTAGGTATTGATATTTTGTATTTCCAATATGAACCAACAACACAATACATAGAGACTTATATTGGGAAAAACCTATCTGAAAAAAATAAAATTGTTTTAAAAAATGGGGCAACAACTGGGCAAGTTATATTAATGAGAGAGCTTACAAAACTTTGGAATGTAGAGTTAGGCTTTGAGGAAAAAACCCAAAGCCTAGATTTGATTTACAAAAAAAGATATTAATGTTTGTGACTTGTTTTTTTGTTTTTAACTGATTTTATATTTAAAATCATAGCTATTGAAACAGCCAAAGCAACCAAGAAGAACCCAACAAAAACATAAAGTGTTTGAGAGTAAGAACCAGTTGAGTCTTTTACCATAGAGATAATAAGTGGTCCAACAAGTCCCGCAGCCGCCCACGCAGTCAAAATATATCCGTGAATTGCACCAAGTTCTTTTGTTCCAAAAATATCCCCAATATATGCTGGAATTGAAGCAAATCCACCACCATAACAAGTCATAATAAAATATAACACAATTTGGAATGTTAAAATTTCAGTGATTGATGGAAGCATATAAAATGCCACAGCTTGTGTTGCAAAAAATATCACATAAACAACAGGTCTTGTTAAATAATCACTAATTGACGCCCATAATATTCTTCCAGCACCATTGAATATCCCCATCAAACCAACAGCTGCAGCTGCTGCTATTGCAGACATTCCAAGTACTTCTTGTAATAAAGGTGAAGCAACTCCAATAATAGCTATTCCACAAGTTACATTTATAAATAACATCAACCAAAGACCATAAAATCTAGGAGTTTTAATAGCCTCATTTAACCCAAGATTTGCCAAATCTTCTTTGATTTTTTTCTTACCTTCTTTGATTTTTTGCTCAAATCTTTTTGGTAAATATTCATCATGTGGCTTTTCTAAATATAAAGCTGATGAGAACATCACAACAAAATAAACAGCACCCAAAATAAAGAATGTTCCAGAGATTCCAACATTTCCAATTAGGATTTTAATAGTTGGTCCCCAAACAGCTGAAGCGAAACCAAATCCCATAATAGCAAGTCCTGTTGCCATTCCTCTTTTATCAGGGAACCATTTTACCAAAGTTGAAACAGGAGAGATATATCCAATTCCAAGTCCACAACCACCTAAAACTCCATAGAAAAAGTAAAGTAACATTTTTGATTCCATCATTATTGCTAATCCAGAACCCATTGTTCCAAGACCAAAAAGTGAAGCTGCAATAATAGCAGATACTCTAGGACCATTTTTTTCCACAAATTTACCCATAAGTGCAGCACTTAATCCTAAGAAAAATATAGCAACACTAAACGCAATAGTTACATCTGTCAAATTCCAATTCATCTGCTCTTGGATTGGTTTTACATAAACACTCCAAGCATAAACAGAACCTATACAAATATGAACTCCAACGGCACTTAAAGCCATTAACCAACGATTTTTTTCTACTGTCAAAACAGAACTCCCAATCAAAATAAAGGTGGGATTCTATCCAAAGTTTAATTAGAGTTTTGTTTGATAAATATAAGATTTTTTAATGATTTTTCATCATCAATAGCAGGAAATGTGGAGAGATTTTCCAATCTTTCTACAAATCTAAATTCACTTGCAAAGTTTGAAAAAATATCTTTTATAAAGTTACTATCTAGTTCGGGAGCATTTAGACAAGACAAAACTGTACAATTTTCAGTTGACAACTCACCCAATCTTTTTATTATTTTTTCATAATCCTTTGTGGCTGCAAAACTTCCCTTTTGAAAAGATGGCGGGTCAATAATGATAATATCATAGGGAGCCTCTTTTTTGATTCTACTCCAAGATTTTAAAATATCATAGGGCATAAATTTTACATTTTTTGTTTCAAGGTTGTTGATATGATGGTTCTCTCTTCCTGTACTCAAAGCCCCTTTTGCCATATCCACATTTACAACTTTTGAAGCACCACTACTTATAGCAACTACACTAAAAGAGCAAGTATAAGAGAATAGATTTAAGACATTTTTGCCTTTACAAATAGAGCTTATAAACTCTTTTCCATTTTTCATATCAGGGAAAAAACCTATATTTTTATTTGAAAATGAGATTTTGTATTTTAAACCATTTTCAATGGCAAAATTTTGTTCTTTTAACTTACCTTTTAAAACTTCATTTAGATTTTCATTTTTATATCTTCTTTGTAAAACCAAAGTTTTAAACTCTTTTTTCTCATAAATTTCTAAAAGTAAAGTTATCAACTCTTTTTCTATCTTTTCTTCTATCTCTTCAAAAAGTGTAGCAAACAAAATCTCATCAATACTATCAATTACCAAATAAGCAAAATCCTCATAGGCATTTCCACGACCATGAAAAACTCTCTTAAACTCTCTATTTTTATCTTCTAAGTTCTCTAAAACTAAGCTTTTTAAGCTATTTATATCTATTTTAATCTTCAAATTTATACTCTTTTATAGAAACCACTCCATATTCAAAAGAAGTCCCATTTATATCAAAATCAAACTCATCATCAACTCTTTTTCCAAATAAAATTTTGCCTAAAGGAGATTTGTTTGATATTTTATTTTCATTTGGATTTGTTTCGTGGGTTCCTACGATTATATAGGTTTTATTTCCACCATTTAAATAATCTTCCAATAAAACTTCTGAGCCAAAATTTACTCTATCATGGGGAAGTGTTGAAGTATCAATAACATTGCTATTGTTTATTATTTTGTCCAAAAACCGAAGTCTTTTATCACAATTTCTAATTTGCTCTTTTGCAGCAATATACTCCGCATTTTCGCTTCTATCGCCTAATTGAGCAGCTATCTCTTTCTCTTTAACCCAAAATTTTTTCTGTTTTAACAAATCTTTAAACTCTTGAGTTATTTTATTAAATCCGTATTGTGTAATTAATTCTTTTTCCATAAGTGGGATTATATACAGTTTTTGTTGATATTTCTTTATTTTTTACTTTATTATTTAGTTTGGTTTTAGTATATTATATTATTTTCTTTGGGAGAGGATTGAAATGCCATATATTTTAAGAGAATTTAAAGCAGTCGCGGGCAAAAAAATTGAAGATTTTTTGCAAGAATATGTAAAAACAGAAGATATTGATATTCTTCTTGATTTACTTAATAGAGGGAAAATTACAGATGAACAAGGTAGACGAATTCAGAAAAATGAAACTGTAAAATCAAAATATATTTTCATAGTTATTTTTGAACCTGAAACAAGAGGATTAAAGCCAATTTTTGAAGATGAACACTTGGCTATTTTTGATAAGCCAAGCGGTTTAGTAGTACATCCTGTAAATGTTGAGGATATGACATATACACTATTTGATGAAGTAAGATATCAATATGGAAGAAATGCAAGTTTAGTTCACAGAATAGATAAAGAGACTTCAGGCTTGGTTTTGGTTTCAAAAAATAAATTTGTTGAAGCTATGTTAAAAGAGATGTTTGAGAAAAAAGAGTATAAAAAAACCTATTTAGCTTTGGTAAATGGAGAAATAAAAAGAGAAATTACCATAGATGCACCAATAGGACATTCTAAAAAAAGTAAAATAAATCTAAAAATGAGTGTTATAGAAGATGGAAAAAGTTCTCAAACCTATATAAAACCATTATCCTATGATAAAGAAAAAAATCAAACGCTAGTTGAAGCAATACCTCTTACAGGAAGACAACATCAAATAAGAGTACATTTGGATTATATAGGACATTCAATAGTAGGTGACCCTGTTTATGGATTAGATGAAGATATTGTGGATATAATTTTGAGAAATAAAATATCCCTTGAAGAGAGAATCAAACATACTAAAAGTCCAAGAGTGCTTTTACAATCCCACTATTTAGAGTTTAATTTTATGGATAAAGAGTATAAATTCAAATCATTACAAGAGTTGAAATAGAGGTAAAATTTGAAGTTTCCAAAACTTATAAAAGGTAAATTAGTAAAAAGATATAAAAGATTTTTGGCTGATATTATTTTGGAAGATGGACAAGAGATAACTGCTCATGTTCCAAATAGTGGAGCAATGACAAGTTGCATAGAGCCAAATTGTGATGTTTGGGTGAGTTTTCACGATGATATTAAAAGAAAACTAAAATATACTTTGGAACTTACAAAAATAGGAGATGAACTTATCTGTACAAATACAGGTGTTGCCAATAAAATAGCCATTGAAGCCATACAAAATGGAGTTATAAAAGAGCTTCAAGGATATAACTTTCTAAAACCTGAACAAAAATATGGTCAAAATAGCCGTATTGATATTTTACTTGAAACTGAAAATCAAAAATGTTTTGTGGAAGTAAAAAGTGTAAGCCTAAAAATAGATAATTCTTTGGCATTTCCAGATGCTGTAACTTCAAGGGGAACAAAACATCTAAAAGAGCTTGAAGAGATGGTAAAACAAGGCTATAGAGCTGTTATGTTATATGTTATTCAAAGAAGTGATGATTTAGGATTTAGACTTGCTTGTGAAATTGATAAAAAGTATTGTGAAGCCTTTGAAAAAGCCATAAAAAATGGTGTTGAAGTATTGGTTTATCAATCTTTTATAGATTTGGGAACTATTGAAATAAAAAAATATATTGAGTTCAAGAAGTAGTTTCAAACATAAGTTTTACTTATTCATAATCCATTAAGTTTTATTATATATAATTCCATTTTAGATATTTAAATAGAGGATTTAAAATGAATATATTTGATAAAATTAGAGCTTTTTGTAGACCTTTTAGAATTGTATTGGGAATTGCACTTATAGTTATTGGGTTTTTAATAGACAACGCTTGGTTTTATTTGGGAATTATACCTTTGATAGCTGGGTTAGCTGACTTCTGTCCTGTTTGTATAATCAGCAAAAAATGTACAATAAAAGAATCAAACTAAAAATTAATTTATAAATTTAAATATAATCACCTTTTTTATTTTCTTTAGCTATAATCCGCCAATTTTAGAGTTTGATTTCCCCATTTTTGGGTAGATTTCAACAATAGGAGGTTTAATATGACAAGAAATATAAGCTTAGACATACTAAAGGTGATTTTGGCTCTTTTAGTAGTTGGAATTCACACTGCTTTTTTGGCTGATTATTCAGCTCTTGGTAACTATCTCACAACAGAAGGAATTTGCAGACTTGGTGTTCCTATATTTGTCTTAATCAATGGTTTCTATTTTTATAATATAACAGCAAATCAAAAATATAATGTTTGGTTCAAAAGAATCTTATCTTTATATCTTTTTTGGTTGTTTATTTATGGTTATTATTGGTTTGAAAGTGTTGATGGTATTTTAAGTTTTTTAAAATATCTACTTTTGGGTTATGCACATTTATGGTATATTCCAGGTGTTATTGGTGCTGCTATTATTACGATTTTTATAAAAGACAAATCTGTAAAATTTCTGATTTTTCTTATGCTTCTTACTTTTATTATTGGTGCAACCATCCAATATGCAGGAAATTATCATCTAAGTAGTGATAAAGATATAGATAAAATCCTGAATACTGTTTATTCAAATAGAAACTTTTTGTTTTTTGCATTTCCATTTTTTATCATGGGATTTTTGATGAATAAATATAATATTCTCAAAAAAATCACTCTTCAAAGCCTATATATTCCAGCAGTAATTGGGTTTGTACTTTTATTGGCAGAAGCCTATTATAACTTCTCAAATCCTGCAAGAAGTGGTGGATTTGATATGTACTATTCACTTATTATCTCAGCACCTACACTATTTATGCTGTTTATGAAAATGGAGTTTAAAAGTGAAAAAAACATAGCACTTTATTCATCTGGAATCTATTTTGTACATCCATTTATACTATTTCAGTTAAAAGAGTATTTCACAATTACTCAAACACCTATAACTCTTGTAGTTATCATTGCTTCATATTTAGTAACTATTGTTTTAATCAAACTAAGTAGTAGATTTAAATTTATTTTATAAAAATCTTAAAAGAGTATCTTAAAAAAACTCTTTTAAGATAGCTCTACTCCACAACTATCACAATTTTTTCTAAACCAACCTCTTCCAGGATATTTGCCACACTTTGGGCATTTCCATAAAAAAAGCATAAATCCTAAATAGATAAAAAATCCAGCAACAGAAGCATTAAACCAAACATCTTGAGTCAAACCAAAAAGTTCAGTTTTATCTTTTATTTTCAAAACTATACTTGGAGTTAATAATATAAAAAATATTGCTGCAGTTATTTGAGCATTTCTAATAACCTTTGCAAACTCTTTTTTTACTTCTTCATTTTTCATAAATTTTTTCCTTTTAAATTTTTGAGATTTTATCAATAAAACATAGCAATAGTGTTAAATCAACTTCTCTTGCCCCAATCTATACAAAGCAAAATCATATTTTATAGGGTCATTTTTATCAAATTCTCTTAATTTTTCAGAAATTAAAAGTGCTGATTTTAAATCATAACTTTTTCTATCCAATAAGCCTATTTTTTGAGAAACTGAAAAAGTATGAGTATCAAGGGGCAAAATCAAATCTTTTTTATCAACACCTCTCCACAATCCAAAATCCAACTCATCATCTCTTATCATCCATCTAAGATACATATTCCATCTTTTATATGGTGCATTTGAGTCTTTGATATTTTGGTTTTTATCTCTTTTAAATGGATTTGAAACCAAAAAATTAAAACCTTGTGAGTTGTATTTTGATATTTCAAATATCTTTTTTATCAAAACATCAATCCCTTCCAAAACACTATTCTCTTTTTGATAACCTTGCAAAAATAGCTCATTTAAACTAAACTCTTTCTTCATAATACTCAAAGTTTTAAATATATTTTTTATATCTTCACTATTTTGAAACCGATAATAAAAACCTTCCAATGCCCTATTTATCTCATCTTCACTTTTATCTAATAAAGAAAAATCCAAACTATCCAAAAATTTTACTATCAAAGAGGCTTTTCCATAAGCAAACAAAGCACACAAAAGAATAATATATTCATCATTTTTGTATCTTCTAGCAACCAAAAGTGGGTCTGGTTTATCGTAAGATATTTCAAAATTGCTATTTCTAAAATCAAACTCTTTATCTAAAAGTTCTTTTAGTTCTTTATCTTTTTTTGTCATATTTTTCCAAATTGCTTTTATATTTATAAAGTTATAATACCATCTTCAAAAAAATAGATAGGTTAAAATATGCAAAACATACTAATTACGGGTTGTTCAAGTGGAATTGGACTTGAAACAGCACTACTTTTACACAAATCAAATATCAAAGTTTATGCCACAGCAAGAGATGAAAATGATGTAAAAATGCTTCAAAATTTAGGTCTAAATGCCTACAAACTTGATGTTACAAAAAAAGAGGAAATCTCAAATATTTTAGAATTAATTTTGCAAAATGATAAAAAACTTGATGCAGTTTTTAATAATGCAGGTTTTGGGCAACCAGGAGCAGTTGAAGATATAAGCGTTGAAGCACTAAAAGAGCAGTTTGAAACCAACTTCTTTGGACTTCATGAGGTAACAATTCAAGTTATGAAAATCTTTAGAAAACAAAACTATGGAAAACTAATCCAACACAGCTCTGTTTTAGGGATTATTGCTTTAAAATTTAGAGGGGCTTATAATGCTAGTAAATACGCTATTGAAGGACTAAATGACACTTTAAGACAAGAAGTTTTAAACTCAAATATCACCATAAGCACCATAAACACAGGACCTGTTACTTCAAAATTTAGGGAAAATGCTCTCAAAAAATTTAATAAAAATATCAAAATAGAGGGAAGTTTTTGGGAAGAAACCTACAAAAAAGAACTCAAAGCAAGACTTGAAACTTCTGAAGATAAAGCACCATTTAACCTACCAGCTTCAAGTGTAGCTCAAGTGGTACTAAAAATAATGAATAGCAAAAAACCAAAACCTAGATATTATGTGACAAAAGCTACCTATATTTTGGGCTTTTTCAAAAGAATTTTAAGCACAAGTTTGATGGATAGGTTGTTGAATAAAATCTAAAACTTCTCCAACTTATACTCTTCCCAAATTTTTGGGGCTTGAGTATGTCCACCATCGTAAGCTTTTTTTATCCACTCTTTGGCTTTTTTCATATCTTTTGGCACACCAAAACCATTAATATAGGAAATTCCCAAAAAGAACATAGAGTTTACATTTCCAAGGGAAGCAGATTTTTTAAACCAGAAATTTGCAATTTGAGGGTTTTTCCCTTCAGTCATATACAAAAGACCCAAATTATTCATAGCCAAAGAGTGTTCATAAGCACAAGCCTTTTCATACCACTCAATGGCTTTTTTTAAATCTTTTTTTACACCCTCACCTTTTTCATAGGCAACTGCAACATTATAAATAGCATCCACATCTTCCAAATTTCCAGCTTTTTCATACCATTCAAAAGCCTTTTCTGGCTCTTTATCCATAAGTTCACCTTTGGCATAAATAGCTCCAAGATTGAACATAGCATCCCTATAACCTTCATTTGCCGATTTTTCATACCACTCTATGGCTTTAAAAGGGTCTTGCTCAACTCCCTCTCCATACTCATACATAATTCCCAAATTATACATAGCTTCAATATGTCCCAAAAATCCAGCTAATTCAAACCATTTAAAAGCCTCTTTTGGATTTTCTTCCACATTTTCGCCATTAAAAAAAATAACTCCCAAATTAAACATGGCATCTTTACTTCCAAGCTCAGCACTTCTAATAAGATTTTTGATGTTTTGTTCTGGAGTTATATCTGGATTTTTTTCTACAACTCTTGTGGGTAAAGAGATAATATCTTTACCTGCAAAAAGTTGTAAAAAAGAGAAGATAAGAATTAAAACAACTCTTACTAACATAAGTTTTTACAATATCTCTTTTGAATTGGCTTTTGATTGTAAATAATCACTTATTTGCATTAAACAAAATGTAATTATAAATATCATCAAACCAGGGAAAAAGCTAACCCACCAAGCAATATCAATAACAGCTTTTCCATCACTTAACAAACCACCCCAAGATATTTCAGGAGGATTTATCCCAAGTCCTAGAAATGAAAGACCAGATTCAGCCAAAATAGCTCCACCAACACCAAAAGTAAATGATATTAAAAATATTGGTGCTAAAAGAGGAGCAAAATATTTAAAAATAATTTTTAGATTTGATACATTTGAAATTTTCAAAATTTTAATATAAGGTTTATTACTAATAGCAAAACTTTCACTTCTAATAAGCCTAGCCATTCCCATCCAACCTGTTATACAAATAACTATAATTAAAATAGCCATAGATGCTTGCATATAAGAAACCAAAGCCAAAAGAAGAAAAAATGTTGGAAAAGTTAAAAACAAATCAATCATAACAGTAATTGTTCTATCAACATTTCCTTTAAAATAACCAGCATTTATACCTATAAAAAGACCAAGCAAAGATGAAATTGCAGAGGCCAAAAACCCAATTATAAGGGAAGTTTGTCCACCATTTAAAACCCTTGCTAAAACATCTCTTCCTAGTCTATCTGTACCAAATAAATGTTCCCAAGATGGAGCTTGTAAAATTTTATCTGGATTTAATTCATAGGGCGAAATCGTATAAAAAAAAGGCATAAAAAATACCAACATAACAACTAAAGCAAGTAATATCGCGGAAAATCTATACATAAATTACCTATATGTATAGTATGAAAGGGCACTTTTCCCAAATCTTTTTGTTTTATTCAATGTAAATAATCCCAAATCCTGTGGCATTTCCAAATCAGAAACATGTTCAAATATAATAATAAAAATATTTTTAGCATCAATATTTTTAACCATTGTAAAACATTTATTATATATCTCTTCCATTCCTTCCCTATAATCAAAAGGGGGATCTATATATAAAACTATTTCATCCTTTGAATTTTTCAGAAAATCAAGAATTAAAGGAGTTTGAACAAAGGTATTTCCCTGTATAGTTTGACACTTCTCAATATCAACTAATTTACAATTCTTAAGTAAAATTTGATAAGAGTTTTTATCAAGTTCTATAAAATAAGATCTTTTTGCATCTCTACTTATTGCTTCAAGACCAATAGAACCGCTTCCCGCAAAGGATTCAATAAATATTTTATCAACTATATCAAATTGTAAAACATTAAACAAAGACTCTTTTAACATAGATTTTGAACTTCTAGTAACATCCAATGAGGGAAGTTCCAAAATCTTACCCTTATATTTACCAGCTATTATTTTGGTAGTTGGTTTTTGAGACTTCATATATTATCCTTTAAAACAAGATTTATCTAGCGTAACTTTCAGCTCTTAATTCCCTAATAACATTAACTTTTATTTCACCTGGATATTGTACTTTTTCTTCTATATCTTTTGCAATTTCTGTTGCCAATAAAACAGCTTCATCATCATTTACAAGTTCAGCATTAACTATAACTCTAACTTCTCTACCCGCATTTATTGCAAAGGCATTTGTAACACCAATCTTACTTGTACAAATATGTTCAATATCTTCTACTCTTTTTAAGAAGCTCTCTAAAACTTCCCTTCTAGCACCTGGTCTTGCAGCACTTAGGGCATCCGCTGCACAAACAGAAGCAGATTCTACATTTATAGGTTCTTCGTGTCCATGATGTGCATAAATTCCATTTATTACAGTATCACACTCACCATATCTTTTACAAATTTCTGCTCCCAAATGCACATGACTTCCTGGCATTTCGTGAGTTAAAGCTTTACCAATATCGTGTAAAAGTCCAGCTCTTCTAGCTAAAATTGGGTCTCCTCCCATTTGAGCAGCCAACAATCCAGCCAAATGTGCCACTTCCAAAGTATGTGCTAAAGCATTTTGACCATAAGAGGCTCTATATCTCAATCTTCCTACAAGTTTAACAAGTTCAGGGTGCATAGTTTTAATTCCAAGTTCTAAAACCACATCATCACCCTCTTTTTGGATGTTTTTATCAAATTCTACTTTTACTTTTTTGTAAATTTCTTCAATTCTAGCAGGTTGAATTCTTCCATCTTCAATCAATTCTTTTATAGTTTTTGTAGCAATAGCTCTTCTATAAAGATTAAAAGATGAAACCGTAATAGTATTTGGAGTGTCATCAATAATAATATCAACACCAAGGAGCATTTCAAGGGCTTTTATATTTCTTCCCTCTTTACCAATAATTTTCCCTTTTGTCTCTTCATCATTTAAAGGAATATTGTTTATAAGTCTCTCCGCTGCAAACTCTCCTGCATATCTTGTAACAGCTTGGGAGAACATATTATTTATCTCATTTTTTACATTTTGTTCAGCAAGTTTATATTTTTTTCTAAAAATAGAAGAGATTTCTGCTCTTGAATCCTCTTTTACCTTTTTTATCATCAACTCTTTTGCTTCACTAAGAGTCAATCCAGAAGCATTTTCAAGGATTTTTATAGCTTCAAAAGTCTTAATCTCATAGGTTTTTTTCTGTTTTTCTAAACCATCTTTTAAAATAGTAAGTCTTCTATTATTCTCGATTATTTCCTCTTTTTCTTGTTTGATAATCTTCAATTCAGACTCTAAATGTTCGTTTAATTCTCTCTCTTTTCTCTCTATTTTAGAAAGCATTGAATCATACTCTCTTCTAGCACTCTTAAACTCTCTATCACACTCCATTTTAGCTTTAAGTTGTGCATCTTTTAGAGCAACTTCTGCTTCATGTTCTATAATTTTTGCTTTTGCTTTTGCTTGTTCTATAAAAACTTCAAATTTTGCTTTATCAATTTTTCTCACAACAGTAATACTTAGAACGGAACTTACTATTGCTATTAATCCACCAAAGATATATTCCATATTCAAAACCTTTTATTAACTTGTAAATATATAATCTGCTTGAATATCGTAATTATTTGACAAAATCTCTGCACTTTTACAAAATACTAACTGTGTAAAAACTAATGTTGGTTTATAATCTAATCTATCAAAAAATCTATCATACATACCCTTTCCAAAGCCTATTCTTTTATTCAAAGAATCAACTCCCACCACAGGCACAACAGCAAGGTCGAGTTTTTTTGACTTTAAAGAGGAAAAAGATGGTTCATAAATCCCAAATTTTTTCTTTTTCAAAGGCAATCTATACTTAACAGCCCTAAAACTATCGCCTTCCATAAAAGGCACATAAATATTTTTATTCTTATCTTTTCTTAACTTCTTTATCAATGGTTTTACATCAACTTCTATATTCATAGGTATGTAAAACAATATATTTTTTGAATTATTATTTTTTATAAACTTTTCTATTTTTTTAACAATGATTTTATTTTTATAATATTTTGAAAAAAGGCTTGCAAATCTTAGTCTCTCTAAAGACGATTTCCGAAACTCGCTTTTACGAATATTTTCCATATTTAAGCCCCACTTAGATAGAATTTCTACCTAAAAAACAATTTTACCCAAAGGAATTAAAATGCAGTTTAAAACTCTAGCATTTTTGTCTATTTTATCCATTTTATTTTTTGTGGGATGTGATTCAAAAGATAAACAAGAAAATAAGAGTGTAAAAACAGAAGTTCCAGTTGATAGAAAGACTGAATTTGTACTTACAAACATAGATAATTCAACAATAAATTTATCATTAGACCAAGAAAAAATAGTAGTTAAAGATAGCGAAAAAATGGTTTTATTAGCTTTTTTTGCGACATGGTGTCCACCTTGTAAAGCTGAAATTCCAAATCTTATAAAATTACAAACAGATTATCAAAATGATTTTGAAGTAATTGCAGTGCTTTTAGAAGATGGAAAAAGCAATGAAGAGATAAAAAAATTTGCAGAAGAAAATAATATAAATTATACTGTTGTAAATAGTAGTGAAAATTATGAATTAGCCAAATCTTTAGGTGGAATCAAATCTATACCTACAATGTTTCTAATCAAAAAAGGTGGAGAGGTTTTCCAAAAATATGTGGGAATCGTCCCTTCAGAGATGATGGAAATAGATATTAAAAAAGTTTTGGAAAAGGAATAAAAATTATGTTTAGCTTTTTTAAAAGAAAAAAAGAGGTTGAAACTCCACAAGAAAAAGAACAAATTGTTGTACCACTTGAACAAGATGATGAATTAAAATCCCTACAAGAATTTATAGAAAATGATTTAGTAGAAAATTTAGAAGAGACAAAAGAGGAAAAAATCCAAGAAACAAAAGAGGATTTCACTCAAACTCAAAATGAAAAAATTGAAGAAAAATCTGAAGATAAAAAGGGGTTTTTCTCAAGAGCTTTGGAAAAAACTTTTGCAGGTATCAAATCTATTGTTCCTCAAAAACAAGAAAAAATAGCCTTTGATGTGATAGAAGAACTTTTAATTGAAGCAGATATGGAGTATGAAATAATAGAAAAGGCTATGGATGGGCTTCCTGAAGAGATTACAAGAAAACAACTAAGACATAGACTTATTATGCTTTTTGAACACGCACCAAAAGTTGATTTAAATAATCTTCCAAAACCTTTTGTAAGACTAATTATTGGAGTAAATGGTGCAGGAAAAACCACAACCATTGCAAAATTAGCAAATAAATCGAAAAAAGAGGGAAAATCTGTAATTTTAGGAGCTGGAGATACATTTAGAGCAGCAGCTATTGAGCAACTTTCAACTTGGGCTTCAAAACTTGATATTCCTATAATCAAAACAAAACAAGGACACGATGCAAGTGCCGTTGCTTTTGATACTATAAGTGCTGGTATTGCTAGAAATATGGATGAAGTAATCATCGATACAGCAGGAAGACTTCAAACTCAAACAAATTTAAATAATGAGTTGAAAAAAATCGTAAAAGTTTGTGGAAAAGCGATGGAAAATGCTCCCCACCAAAAACTTATGATTTTAGATGGAACGCAAGGAAATAGTGCTATTGCTCAAGCAAAAGCTTTTAATGAAATTGCTGGAATTGATGGGATTATTGTTACAAAACTTGATGGAACAGCAAAAGGTGGAGCTTTGTTTTCCATTTCAAATCAACTGGAACTTCCTATTTTTTATGTGGGAATTGGTGAAAAACAAGATGATTTAATAGAGTTTTCTCCTGAAAATTTTGTAGACTCTATTTTAGATCAAATTTATACATAATATTTGATTATTTGACATTTTTTAGGAATAAAAAAATATCTATATAAGTTAAAATAAAAAATATTAGAAAAAAGGATATATTTTGGATTTAACAAGTTTAAGAGGAAAATATACAACAAGAGGTTTGGATATAAAAGATTTAAATCCAAACCCTTTTTTACAGTTTGAAACTTGGTTTAAAAATGCTATGGATGCACAATTAAATGAACCAAATGCCTTTTGTTTGGCAACCGTTGGAAAAGATATGATGCCAAGTGTTAGAACTGTTTTATTAAAAATTTTTGATGAAAATGGATTTGTATTTTTTACAAATTACAAAAGTGCAAAAGCTTCACAAATTGAAGAAAATCCACAAGCTGGAGCTTTATTTACTTGGTTAGAGCTTGAAAGACAAGTAAAAGTTCAAGGTAAAATAGAAAAAATCTCAACTGCTCAATCTTTGAAATATTTTTTATCAAGACCTAAAGGGAGTCAAATTGGTGCTTGGGTTTCCCACCAAAGTCAAGTTATATCTTCAAGAAGTTTGTTAGAGCAAAAATTTCATGAAATGAAAACAAAATTTTCAAACAAAGAAGTACCTTTCCCTGATTTTTGGGGTGGGTATATCATAAAACCTACAAAAATAGAGTTTTGGCAAGGTGGAGATGATAGACTTCACGATAGATTTTTGTATGAACTTCAAGAAAATAGTTCTTGGACAATAACAAGACTTGCACCATAAATATTGCACTTTGTAATATTTTTTTAATCTCTTAAAAAATTTCTATAAAATTCCTCCAATAAGTTTTGGAGGAGTTTTATGATACTTGGAAGTTGTCCTTTTTGTAAAGGAAATGTAATCTCAAAAAAATCAACCGCAAATGGTAAATCTGTAAATTTATATGAATGTGAAAATGCAAAAAAAGTTTATGATGAAACTGATTGCTTTGTATTTACTGCCGATTCTACTTGTACATTTAGAGTTTATTCAAATGTATTTTTAAGATGGAACAAAAGAAGCTTATCTGCAAATGAAATGCGAAATCTCTTAAAAGATGAACAAATAGTTGTAAGACTTCATGGAAGAAAAGGAGCGGGAGAGTATTTCAAATATGCCATACCAAATGTGGAGTATGGCATATCTATTTTATGGGATGAAGAGGTTGTTTCTTAGAAATCAACCCATAGGGTATAAAATCTCTTTTTGGATTTTTTCAATTTTAGCAAACATCTCATCATCAATTTTAAAATCAAAAGCTTTAAATGATTCATCAAGTTGTGAAACTTCCCTAGCTCCAATAATCGTTGAAGCCACAAAATCAAAATGTTTAGAGTAAGCAACAGCCAAAGTTACAGGAGATATACCATACTCTTTTGCTAATTCCAAATATTTTGCAGTTGCACTAAGTGTTTTTTCATTTACAAATCTTTTTGCTTGGGATTGCACTCTTACACTCTCATTTTTCAAATAACCTGAATATCTAGCATTTTCGGGATAAAAACTTCCATTATATTTTCCACTTAAAACTCCACCAGCTATTGGAGAATATGGTAAAAGTGAGATTTTTTCTCTTCTGCAAACATTTGCTAATTCATCCAAAAATCTTGGATTTAGCAATGAAAAGTTGTTTTGAATTGATTGAAATCTTGATAAATCTTTGTATTTTGCAACTTCATTTGCTTTTGTAAGTCCATAAGCACTATCATTTGAAGTTCCAATATATCGCACTTTCCCCTCTTTTACCAACTCATCAAAAGCCTTTAATGACTCTTCAATAGGTACTAAAGTATCAGGCCAATGCATTTGATAAAGGTCTATATAGTCTGTATCCAGTCTTTTTAAACTTCCCTCAACTGCTCTTTTTATGTGAAAAGAGTCAATAGCTGTTAAACCATGTCTAATAGGTGGAACAAACCAACCATTTGCAGCTCCAGCTATTTTTGTGGCAATAATCACAGAATCTCTTGGTTTTGTTTTTAGCCATTCACCTACTATCTCTTCGGTTAAACCAGCCAATTTTGCACTTGGAGGAACAGGGTAAAGTTCAGCTGTATCATAAAAATTTATTCCCCTATCATAGGCTTTATCCATAATTTTAAAGCCCTCTTGTTTTGAAGCACTCGAACCAAAAGTCATAGTTCCCATACATATTGAGGAAACTCTCAATCCACTATTTCCTATATATCTAAATTCCATAATAATTCCTTCGTATTTATTTTATTGGTGGAGTAATATAATCGAAAATTATAACGATTTAAAAAAAATATATGGATTAAACTATTATAATAAGCCAAAATTTCCAAGGAAGATTATGGCAAAAGCTAAAAAAATTATTGATTTATCAAAGGAAAATATAAGTTTTGAAGAGAGAAGCCAAACCATAAAACTTTTGAGTTTTAATGTGGAAAATATGAGTTTAGAAATAGCCATATTTGAAAAAGATAAATTTATAAAAAACAGCTCTATGGTCTTTGCTCACTTACCAAAAAAACTAAAAGCAAAGCTAAATCCAAAAAACTAAACTTCTTCGTACACAAAGAATAAACAGAAAAAAAATAGAATACCATCAATAAAAAATCAAAAAGGAGTTAGTTTGAAAAAACTATTTTTACTAATATCTATTTTTATAAGTAGCACTCTTTTTGCAAAAGAACAAACCATATATTTTGGAATGGGTTGTTTTTGGGGAGCAGAAAAAAGAGTTTCAGCACTAAATGGCGTTATAGATGTACAAAGTGGTTATAGCAACGGAGATGATGAAAAAACCTCTTATAACAAAGTTTTAGCCACAGAGAGATTTGAAAAGGGTATAAAAAATCACGCAGAAGTTATAAAAGTGGTTTATGATGACAATAAAATCTCAACAAAAGATTTGATGGTATTTTTTTGGGAAAATCACAACCCAACCCAACTAAATGCACAAGGTAATGATAGAGGTACAAACTATCGAAGTGCCATATTTTATACCACAGAAGAGCAACAGAAATTAGCACTTGAAACAAAAGATGAATATAACAAAAGATTAAAAGAGGAAGGTTTTGAAGATATTAAAACTGTTATAGAAAAAGCCTACAACTATAACAAAGCAGAAGATTATCATCAAGATTATCTCAAAAAAAATCCAAATGGTTATTGTGGTTTGGGTGGAACGGGAGTTAGTTATTATAAAAAAGCTTTGGTTGATACAAAAGATTTTAAAAATCTAAATTTTGATAGACAACTTATCTCTTTTGAATCGCAAAATTGTAATTTTTGTGCTTTATTTCACAAGGATATTGCTTCAACTTGGAATTCACAAGTACCCCTTCAAACTACAAATCTTACAAAACCACCAAAAGGTTGGATTTTAGAGAAAGAGCTTTTTGCTACACCTACTATTGTACTTTTTGAAAAGGGCAAAGAAGTAGCTAGATACACAGGTTATGATGGAGATAAAAAGCGTTTTTGGGAATGGTTAGGATTTCAAATACTTGATGATGAACAAAAAAATATTGCTTTTGAAAAAGGAACAGAGAGAAGATTTACAGGCTCACATCTTGATGAAAAAAGAAGCGGAGTTTATGTGGATCCAATATCTGGAAAACCACTTTTTAGAAGTGGAGCAAAGTTTGAAAGTAAAAGTGGTTGGCCAAGTTTTTTTGACCCTATAAAAGGAGCTATAACAGAACATCCTGATAACTCTTATGGAATGAACAGAATTGAGATAAAAAGTGCTAGTTCAGGGATTCATTTGGGTCATGTTTTCAACGATGGTCCACCACCAACTTATAAAAGATATTGCATAAATGGAAAAGTTTTGAAGTTTGTGCCTGATAAGGAGTAAAGGAGTAGTGAATTACTACACTACCCGCAAAAAAAAGGGATTGGGAAAATCCAACCCCTTTTGGCGTTACTTCTGTAAGTAGCCACTCTTACAAGAAATTATCGTGTTTATCATAAATTACGAAAGAATTCTACACAACAAAAAATCAAAAGTTAATACAAAAATAACCAATAATAATATTTTAAAATATATTATCTACTCTTTCTAACAAGTAAATATATAAAAAATGGAGCCCCAACAAAAGCAGTAACAACACCTATTGGTAAAGTAGAATCTGTAGGCAAATTTCTTGAAATCAAATCAGAAATTACCAAAAAAACTCCACCAAAAAAGAAAATAGGAAAGAAGAGTTTATCGGCACTTTTTTTATAAATAATTTTTATAATATGAGGAACAACAAGTCCTACAAAACCAATAGGTCCCACAAAACTAATAGAAATTCCAATAGCCAAAGATACTAAAGTTAATAAAAAAATATTTATTTTGTTTACATTTAAGCCTTTTAAAAAAGCTGTGTCATTACATATCAATAGAAGTTTTATTTTGTTTTTATAGAGATTTATAATCACATAAAAAACAAAACTAACAACTCCCACAATAATAGTATTAAAAAATCCAACACTATCCAAACTTCCCAAAGTAAATCTAACTATTGAATAATTTTGCTGTAAATTACTCATATAAAAAACCAACATCAAAGCAGATGAATAAAAGTATGAGAGGGCTATTCCTATGAGTAAAATAGAGTTTGTGGATACAGCTATTGAATTTTTATTGATTTTTTTTGAGATAAAATATAAAACTAATATTGTAAAAATCGAGCCAAAAATAGAAGATATTGGCAGATAAACCATAGGAAAAAACAGAATTGCTATGGCTGTAAAAAGTGTTGTTCCACTTGCTATTCCTAAAGTATAAGGGGTAATTAGTTCATTTTTGAAAACAGTTTGAAACACTAAACCACCCAAAGCCAAAATTCCACCAACAAAAAAAGCCAACAAAACTCTAGGAACTCTTAAATCCCAAAAAATAGTATTTACCATTTGATTTTTGGAGTCCAAAATATCGGTTATATTTAGATTTATTTCACCCAAAAAAGGAGATAAAAAAATGAAAAATAGCCCAAAAATATATAATAAGTTTTTCATAGATTTACCACCAAATGGTTATCTAGTTTTAAAATAGTGTCATTGTAAAACCTTTTTAGGTTTTGAGTTTCAAAGAATTTTTCATGTTCATCAAAAAAAGCTATTTTTCCATCTTCAATAAATAAAATTTTATATTTTAAAGCATTCGCTAAATCTAAATTGTGAGTTATAACTATTTTTTGTTTTAACAAATTGGAGTTAAAAATATCAAAAACCTCTTTTAATCTTGTAATATCCAAATTTGCTGTGAGTTCATCAAATATGGTAATTTCTGCATTATGAATAATACTTGAAGCCAATAATAAAAGCTGTTTTTCTCCCGAACTAAAAGCTTTACAATAACTATTTCTCAATTTTTCAAGTCTTAATAAATCTATGATTTTATCAACTCTATTTTTATCAACCTCATCAATAAATGAGAGTTCCAAATACTCTTCCAAAGTAATATATTCATCAAAAATTGAGAGTTTTGGAGGTATATAATTGATAGATTTTGCTCTTTTTAAATCTTGCATTAAAGAGATATTTTCACCAAATATTTCAACTTTATCATTTGAAATAAGATTTGATAATACTTTGGCTAAAGTCGATTTTCCAGCTCCATTTTTTCCTAAAATAATAAGATTTTCTCCACTATTTAGAGAAAAACTAATATCTTTTAAAATGTTGCTACTGTAATTTTTTATTTCTAACATCTTCTAAAATCTTTCTAAAATCTTCTATAAAATAGGCTATTCTATGACTTGGTATTCCCGCATAATCCTTATCTACTGCATAAATAGTATCGTATTTTGAAGCATTTATAGGCAAAGTTTTCCAAACCTCTTTTATTTGATTTAACTCATTTTGAGAGTTTGCAAAATATGGAGCAAGTAAAATCACAATATCAGGATTTAGTTTTATGATTTTTTCTGTATTTAGCACAGGTTGGGCTTGATTTTGTGAAACATAGGCATTTTGGTTTCCACTTGCTTTTATAATATCTTCAAAATATACAAAATTTCCCGTTACATAAATCTCATTGCTTAGTGTATTTTTGGGACTTATTACAATAAGAATTTTTCTATTTTGAACTATAAAAGCCAAATTTTTCAAGCCTTCATCTATTTGATTTAAAATCTCTTTTGATTTTTGCTCTTTTTTAAAAACCTTTCCCAAATCCTCAATACAAAACTTTATATCTGAAATTCTAGCTGTTTTATAAGTAAGTATTTTAAATCCCAAAGCTTTTATATTTGCCATTAATTGAGGTTCATAATCTTGTGCAATTACAACCGATGGATTTAGTTCTAATACTTTTTCCAAAGAGATAGAGGCATAACCCCCTACCTTTTTTACACTTTTTGATTGTTCTGGAAAATCAGAATAGACTGTATTTCCCA
>JBBITK010000016.1:0-7158 GCA_037440805.1 Arcobacter sp.
TAATGATGAATAGTTAAAATAGATTTGTAGATAAGTTATATGCAGCGAAAAACTTATTTATGAGTATTCCTAAGATTAATGATTTTCTTAGACAAAAATTTTTTTATGTTTCCTTGTTCAAAAAGGTAGGTTTGTGCTAGACCTACCTTTTTGTTTTTATGCTTTCCTAAAAGCTTTTGTGATAACATCCCAAAATGATTAAACTTACTAAACAAACAATCCAATAACTTTATGCCATTATCAAACCTAAATGAAGATCAGCTAGAAGCTGCAACTTGTCCCTATGGATATAACCTTATAATAGCTAGTGCTGGTACAGGCAAAACATCAACTATTGTTGGAAGAATTGCAAATCTTATCAACAAAGGTGTAAAACCAAATGAAATTTTACTTTTAACTTTTACAAATAAAGCCGCTTTAGAAATGATTGCTAGAGTTGCAAAATATTTTGGAAAAGATATTGCAAAAGAGATTATGGCTGGAACTTTTCACTCTGTCTCTTATAAATTACTTAAAGAATTAAATGTAAATATTGTTTTAAAACAACCAAATGAGTTAAAAACTTTGTTTAAATCACTTTATGAAAAGAGAGTTTTTTTTGAAAGAAGTGAAGAAGCATCGCCTTATGATGGTGGTTATTTGTATGATATGTACTCTTTGTATTTGAACTCAAATAATGGAGAAGATTTTGCTTCTTGGATAAAAGAAAAAAATCCAACCCATGAAATATATACTTTGATATATGAAGATGTTGTTGAAGAGTTTAATGAACTAAAAGCCAAATATGGTTATGTAAATTTTGATGATTTATTAACAACAATGCTAAATATTTTACAAGAAAAAGAGTTTAATTTTAAAGAGATTTTAGTAGATGAATATCAAGATACAAATCCTTTGCAAGGACGACTTCTTGATGGTTTTAGACCAAAATCGCTTTTTTGTGTGGGTGATTATGACCAAAGTATCTATGCTTTTAATGGTTCTGATATTGGTATTATTTCCACTTTTGTAAAAAGATATGAAAACGCAAATGTATTTACTCTCAAAAAAAATTACCGTTCAACAAAACCTATTTTGGATTTGGCGACAAAAGTAATTGAATTTAATGAGAGGGTATATCAGAAAAATTTAGAGGTTGTAAGAACAGAGGATGAACACAAACCAAAACTTTTGGTTTTTAATGAACTTTTTTCCCAATATCAATATATCTCAGAACTTATCTCCAAAAGTTCAACTCCACATAGTGAAATAGCGGTAATTTATAGAAACAATTCAAGTGCCGATGGAATAGAAGCAAATTTAAGAGAGTTTTCAATTCCTGCAAAAAGAAAAGGTGGAATGAGTTTTTTTGATTCGGTGGAAGTTAAATTTTTACTTGATGTTTTGGTTATGCAAATAACTCACAATGATATGATGGCATTTATTCATATAGTAGAACATGGAAAAGGGATAGGAAAAGCTATAGCTAAAGATGTTTTTGATGCTTTGATAAAACTTGGAGATGGAGATTTATTGAAAGGTTTTTTACATCCAAACGAAGATATAAATAATCCTTATGAAGCCAATAGAGTTAAAAATGTTCAGTTGGGACTTTTTGATGATTTTATGGAGTTAGGTTCTGTTGCAAAGTTCAAAGATTGTGGATTTGAAGAGGCTTTTTTGGGAAATCCCATATTAAAACATCCAAAATTAAATGTTGATGGAGGGAAATATCTTTATGATATTTACAACCTTTTCAAACATCTAAGAAGAATAAAAAATCCTGAAACTTTAGTTGGAGCTATCGCTTCTTCTATGGCATATTCAAAATTAAAAGATATGTTATCTACCAAAAGAGCAACTCAAAAAGATGGAACAATAAATGCAAATCTAAAAACAAAATCTTTGGCAAAAATAAATAGAAAAGTAATGCTTCTCAAAAACTTATCCAGAAATTTTCAAGACTTGTCCAAATTTATAAACTCTATGATTTTGGGTGGAAGTGAAATGAGTGAAGGGGAGGGTGTAAATCTTTTGTCAATTCACGCAAGTAAAGGTTTGGAATTTAAAGAGGTTTATGTAATCGATTTGATGGATGGAAGATTTCCAAACAGAAAACTTATGAGTAAAGGTGGAAGTATAGAAGAGGAGAGAAGACTTTTTTATGTGGCTGTTACAAGAGCAAAAGATATTCTTTATTTAAGTTATGCAAAATATGACAAAATGAAAGATTTAAATTTTATAGCTAGTCCATTTCTAAAAGAGGCTGGTTTGATAGTGAAGGAAGAGGAGGCTTAGTTCATTAGATTGAATTAAGTTTTTTTGGATATTCTGCAATTTTATAAAATTAGGAAGATTTAGTGGAAAAGATTATTTTAATAATTTCAGTTTGTACTATAGTTATGCTTTCTCCAATGGTTTCAAAATTAATTAAAACCCCTGTAGTGGTTGTTGAAATAGTTTTAGGACTAATTGCTGGTTATTTAGGATTAATTTATGATGATGAAACTCTAAAACTAGTTGCGAAATTTGGCTTTGTATATTTGATGTTTTTGGCAGGACTTGAGATAAATTTTAAATTAGTAAATACGATAAAGACAACCTTAGCATTGAATGTCATATTATATTTTGTTTTATTATATTCAATTTCTGCTATGTTATGTTGGCTACTTGATTTAGGAATTACATATTTTGTTGCTTTACCAATATTCTCATTAGGTATGATTATGATGCTTATAAAAGAGTATGGAAAAGAACAGCCATGGCTAAATTTGGCTCTATCTATAGGTGTTGTTGGTGAAGTTATAAGTATTTTAGCTTTGACATTGTTTAGTGGTTGGACAGAATATGGATTGAGTACGGATTTTTTTATCTCTATTTTAACTATTATTAGTGTTGTTGCTGTAACTGTTGTAGCTTTAAGATTTTGGTATATTATATTTTGGTGGTTTCCTGAACTTAAAAAGTTTATAATACCAGATTCACACAACGATAGATATGACCAAGATATAAGATTTTCTATTTCCATATTACTTATTTTAGTTTCAATAATGTTGATATTAAAAATAGATGTTGTTTTGGGTGCCTTTGCCGCTGGAATATTTTTTAAGATGTTTTTTGGACAAAAACATGAATTACTTGATAAAATCGAATCCTTTGGTTTTGGTTTTTTTGCACCAATATTTTTTATCTATACAGGTTCTACTGTAAAATTAGAAATTATTGATATGGAAATATTAAAACATGCTATCTTTATTATAATAGCAATTATATTTATAAGATTGGTTAGCTCTTATTTTTCATTTTATAATTATTTAAAATTCAAGCAGACTCTTTTATTTGCTTTTAGTGATTCTATGCCATTAACTTTTACCGTTGCTATTGCTATGTTATCATACAACTATGGCTTGATTTCTCAAAGTGAATACTTCTCTTTTATCATTGCAAGTATGGCTGATGCTCTACTTATTATGCTTCTGATAAGAAAATTATATAAGTGGTTCAACTTATAACACTTCATCGGTAGAAAATTATTATTAATTTTCTACTTTAAATATTACTTAAAAAATACAACTAAAAAATAAATAAATAATTTTTATATGATAATAAAAAGAACATAAACTATATTGATAATTATTAAAATTAATTCTTATAAGTGAATGAATATTTATCGTTATATACCAATCTAAATAGTGCTAAAAATGACTAATTTTGCTATTTATTTGCTATGTTGTATAAAAATTAACATAAGAAAAATTAATATCTTAAGTTTTATTTTAACTTATAAAATCTATAATTTCTAATATGGAAATTTTATATTGAAGTATTAAAATAATTTTAGGAGGTAAAAGTTGAAAGAGAGCAAAATTTCAAAAGATGTAAGCTTGACTGCTGAAGCAACTAGCAGAAGAGACTTTTTTAGAAAAACTGCTATTTATTCAGCTGGTGCTTTGAGTGCAGCTGGTGTGTTAGCACCTGTTTCTGCAAAAGCTGATGATCCAGCAATAATCAAAGAAGCGCCTTGGGGACAAAAATTGGGTGATCCTGTAGATAAAAATTTATATGGTGTCCCATCACCTTATGAACACAATAATATTAGAAGAACACACGATTTATTCTCTTCAGGTGATGCTTATGCATCAGTTTCAATGAGTCCAATTCACGAATCTGAAGGTATTATAACTCCAAATGGTCTATTTTTTACAAGGGATCATGGGGGAACAGCACATGTTGACCCAAATGAGTGGAGATTAATGATTCATGGAAAAGTTAAAAGAGAAGTTGTTTTAACTTTGGAAGATTTAAAAAGATATCCAAGTGAAAGTAGAATTTACTTCATTGAATGTCCTGCAAATGGAAGTCCAGAGTGGAGAGGACCACAATTTAATAGTTTACAATTTATGAAAGGTTTAATGAGTGCTGCTCAATGGACTGGAGTAATGCTTAAAACTATCCTTGAAGATGTTGGTTTAGATAAAGATGCTGTTTGGATGTTGGCTGAAGGAAGTGATAATGCTTCAAATCCAAGATCTATCCCTGTTGAAAAAGCTTTAGATGATGTTATGGTTGTTTGGGCTCAAAATGGTGAAGCATTAAGACCTGAACAAGGTTATCCTGTAAGACTTATTGTTCCAGGATGGGAAGGTAACTTAAATACTAAATGGTTAAGAAGATTAGAATTAAGTGATAAACCATGGCATTCAAAAGAAGAGACTTCTAAATATACAATGCTTCAAAAATCTGGAAAAGCAATTAGATATTTTTGGGTAAATGAAGTAAATTCTGTAATCACAAGCCCATGTCCTGAAAAAGCTTGGACACATCTGAAAAAAGGTGATATGGTAGAAATTGAAGGTATTGCTTGGTCTGGTCATGGAACAATCAAAGGTGTTGATATATCTTTTGATGGTGGAGATAATTGGAAAGAAGCAAAACTTAAAGGTTTAGTTTTACCAAAATCTTGGACTAGATTTAGTTATGTTTACAAATGGGATGGAAAACCAATTTTATTGGCAAGTAGATCTTATGATGACTTTGGAAATATCCAACCAACTATTGACCAAGAGACTTCTGCAATAGGTGTTGAATCTGTTTATCATAGAAATGCAATTGTAACTTGGGAAATCACACAAAAAGGAGAGTGTAATAATGTTCAAATTAGAAAACACAAAAAAGCTTAAATCTACTCTTCTAAGTGTTGGTTTAGCCTCTTTATTATCAACTTCTGCTTTTGCAAAAGAGTCATCAGTTGACGGTGCTGTTAAATATCCAATTAAAGATGGTAAATACTCTTCATATTATGTTAATACTCAAGATACTAAAAATTTCAATGTAGGTAGAGATGCTACTGCAAAAGAGATAAAAGTTTGGGATGTTGATGTAAGACCTGATGGTACAGGATTACCTGAATTCGATATGAAAGAGGGAGAACCTGTTTTAGGCGAAGATGGAAAACCTAAAAAAGCAGAGGGTTCTGTTGAAATGGGTAATGAATTATATGATGCACAGTGTGCTATGTGTCATGGAGATTTTGGTTCAGGAGGTAAAGGTTATCCAATGCTTTCTGGTGGAAGTAAAGAGTCTTTAAAAATTCAAAGATTAAATCCAGCAGATGAGAATCCAAATCCTGATACACCAATTAGAACAATAGGTTCATATTGGCCATATGCAAGTACTTTATATTGGTATATTCAAGATTCAATGCCTTTCCCACACCCGAAAAGTTTAACAAACAGTGAAACTTATGCAATTACTGCATATTTATTATCTGTAAATGGTGTAACTTATGAAGGTGAAGAAATGGATGAAGAATTTGTATTAGACAAAGAGAAAATGAAAAAAATCGTGATGCCAAATCATGATGGATTCTATCCTGAAGTTGATACAAAAAATCCAAAAGATGGTGTAAAAAACATCACAAAACTACTTTCTGATCCAACAATTTATGGTACAGGAACTAGATGTATGAAAGATTGTATTAAGCAAGATGTAAATTCTCTTCTGTTAAAAATTGGTAATGATTTGACAGTAAATTCAAATCAACCAGTTTCAGTAGTTAGAGATTTACCAAAAGTTGAAGAAAAATCTGAAGTAAGTCCTGGACAAAAAATATATGAAGCGACTTGTTCTGCTTGTCATGCTAATGAAGCAATAGGTGCTCCTGTTGTTGGAAATAAAGATGCATGGGCGAAAGTTGTATCTAAAGGAATTGACAAAGTATATTCAAATGCAATAAATGGTGTAAATGCTATGCCTCCTAAAGGTGGAAATATGGATTTAACTGATGAGCAAATGAAACAAGTTGTTGATTATATGATTAATTCTAGTAAATAAGGAGAGAAAATGATAAGTGCTAAAAAAATTTTGGTAGCTTCAGCAATAGCTTTAGCTAGTACAACTGCTTTTGCAGCTAATGCAGATTTAGTAAAAAAAGGTGAAGAAATCTTCAATAAAAATACAAAAGGTAACTGTTTAGCTTGTCACAGTGTATCTGGTAAAAAGATAGATGGACCAGGAAGTATGGGACCAAAGTTACAATATTTATCAGCTTGGCCAGATGAAGCATTGTATGAAAAAATATACAATCCATATACTACTAATCCAAACTCAACAATGCCTGCATATGGTATAAATGGTTGGTTAGATGATTCTGAAATAAAAGCAGTAGTTGCTTATTTAAAAACAATAAATTAATATAAAGGAAAGAAAAATGTTAAATAGAAGAAACTTTTTAGGATTAGGTTTAGGTGCAATTGCAGTAGCTGCAGTTCCAAGTAATTTAAGTGCAGTTGATTTTAGAGAGACTAAACCAAAAGCATGGACTGCTAAAAAAGTTGATGAAGCTGTAAAAGAGATTTTTGGAACAACTGCTACAACAGCTGGAAGCATTGACTTAAGTGCTCCAGATATTGCTGAAAATGGTGCAGTTATTCCAGTTAGCTTTAAAACAGAATTAAAAGCTTCTAAAATTGCTGTTTTTCAAGATGCAAATCCTGAAAGTGCAGTTGCAGTATTTACAATTCCTGATAATGCAGTAATCGATTATGCAGTAAGAATTAAAATGGCAAAAACTGGAACAGTTACAGTTATAGCTGAAGCTGATGGAAAATTATACTCTGTATCTAAAATGGTAAAAGTAACAATTGGTGGATGTGGTGGTTGATCTAAACCAAAATAAAT
>JBBITK010000016.1:7197-13899 GCA_037440805.1 Arcobacter sp.
ATTATGGCAAATACAAAAATTAAAGCAAAATTAAAAGATGGAATAGTTGAAGTTAAAGCATTATCAACTCACCCTATGTTAAGTTATCAAGAAGCAGAAAGAGCAAAAAAAGAAGCTAACTTTATTACATATTTTGTAGCTAAATTAAATGGTAAAGTAGTATATGAAGTTTCAACAAGTCAATTTTTATCAAAAGACCCATATATGAAGTTTTCATTCAAAGGTGGAGCTGTTGGTGATACAATAGAAGTTACATGGAAAGATTTAAAAGGTGCTACTGAAGTAAGTACAGGAAAAATTAAATAAATAATAGTTGTATTTTTACAACTATAAATTAAAAAGGAGAGATGTGATGTTTTCAAAAATTGTTAAAACTACAGCTTTAGTTGCTTTAAGTGTGTGTGCTTTAAATGCAGCTGAGTCGTTTGATGCTCAAGCAATAAAAGATAGAGAGGCTATGATTAAGTATTTTGAAACTAAGTTTCAAGATCCTGAAAAAAACAAAGATAAATTCTTCCCTTATTCAACAGATGAAGAAATTAAAAATGACTATACAAAAAATTTAAAATATAATGATTTTGCTATAGGAACTTATGCATTTTCAAAAGATGCAAAAGAACAATATGAAGCAATCAAAGAGATGCCACCATATGAATCTGGTATTGAAAAAGGTGAGGCTTTATATAACAAAAAATTCGCTAATGGTAAATCTTTAGCTACTTGTTTCCCTGATGTAACAGTTGGTGGAAAATATCCATATTTTGATGAAACAAAAAAAGAGGCTATATCTTTAACTTATGCTGTTAATGAGTGTTTAAGAGCAAATGGTGAAAAAGAGTGGGATACAAAAAAAGGTGATATGGCTAATTTCCAAGCATATATTCAGTTCTCAACTCAAGAAGCTGGAAAAAAAGTTGATTTCCAAATCAATAGCAAAGAAGCAGCAGCTGCTTATATGAGAGGAAAAGAGTATTATTATACTCAAAGAGGATATTTGAAGCTTTCTTGTGCAGAGTGCCACGTTCAAGGAGCTGGATTAAGAGTTAGAAATGAAAAACTTTCTCCTTTAGTAGGTCAAATGACTCATTTCCCAGTTTACAGATTAAAATGGGATAATTTAGGAACATTAGAAAGAAGAATGTCTGGTTGTATAGTTGACCAAGGTCAAGTTCCACCAAAAGATGAAAGTAAACAAATGAGAGAGTTATTATTCTTTATGGCTAATATGTCTCATGGTATGGCCATAGATGGTCCAGATGTTAGAAAATAAAGGAGTATGAATTATGAAAAAAATAGTAAGTTTAGCAGTAACTACATCACTTGTTGTTTTAATGTCTGGTTGTGCCCAAAAAGGTGCAAATGCTAATGGTGCAGAAGCATACTCTAAAATAGATGTGAAAAAAGAGTGTAATGTTGAAGTAAATGGTATAGAAAAAGTTTTAGCAACTGCTACTACATATAATAAAGTTGCTGTTGAGCATAAAGTTGAATTTATGAGATTAGGTACTAAAACAAGTAAATTAATAGAATCAGTAAATGATTCATTAAAAAAAGGTACTAAAACTGTAGATTTATTTGATGCTGACAAGAAAAAAACAGGTACTATCACTAATGAATATGGTGCTTGGAGAGCTTGTACTTTTGCAATTAGAGCTTTAGCACAAGAGGAAGAAGCAAAATTAACTTGGAAAGCAGCTAGCCCAAGTGATGGTTATAAGTATTAAGAATATTTAAAAATCATTTTAGAAAAAGTCAAGATTATATCTTGACTTTTTTTATTTATAAAATAAAAGGAGAATCTACAAATGAGTAAATTAAGTAGAAGAGAGTTTGTATATATGATGGCAGTATTAGGTTCCGCGCCAGTATTTGCAAATTCTCACACAAGAATAGTTGAAACAACTAAAAAATTAGAAGATTACTATAAGCTGAAGCCATTTGGAAATGTAAGACTTTTACATATGACAGATTCACATGCTCAATTATTACCAGTTTATTTTAGAGAACCAAGTGTAAATTTAGGTTTATTTGGAAATTTAGGTAAACCACCACATATCGTTGGAGATAAATTCTTAGATTATTATGGAATCAAAGGTAATAAAAGATTAGAGTATGCTTTTTCATGTGTAAATTTTGAAAAACATGCAAAAGTTATGGGAAGAACTGGTGGTTTTGCTCAAATTAAAACAGCAGTTGATTATCTAAGAGATAGTTTTGGAAAAGATAAAACTCTTTTAATGGATGGTGGAGATACTTGGCAAGGTACCGCAACAGCTCTTTACACAAGAGGAAAAGATATGGTTGGTGCTATGAATTTACTTGGTGTTGATGTGGCTGTTGGACACTGGGAATTTACATACAAAGCTGAAGAAGTTTTAGCAAATGTAAAAGAGTTAAAAGCTGAATTTTTAGCACAAAATGTTTTTGTTAAAGAAGATGCACTAATGAATGGAGCAGAAGCTTATGATGAAGATAGCGGATTGGCATTTAAACCATATACAATTAAAACATTAGGAAAAGCTAGAGTTGCTGTTATTGGTCAAGCTTTCCCTTATACAACTATTGCAAATCCTCAAAGATTTATTCCAGATTGGACATTTGGTATCAAAGAAGATACGATGCAAGAGATGGTTGATAAAATCAAAGCTGAAGAGAAACCAGATGCAATTATTGTGTTATCTCACAATGGTTTTGATACGGATAAAAAAATGGCTGAAGTTTGTACTGGAATTGATTTTATTATGGGTGGACATACTCATGATGGTGTTCCTGAAGCTGTTCCTGTTAAAAATGCAAATGGTACAACTTATGTTTGTAATGCAGGAAGTAATGGTAAGTTTTTAAATGTACTTGATTTAGATATTCAAAATGGAAAAATCAAAGATTTCAAATTTACTTTATTGCCAATTTTCTCTGATTTAATCGATGAAAATAAAGAGATGAAAAAATATATTCAAGATGTAAGAGCTCCTTATTTAAAAGAACTTACAAGAGAAATTGCAACAACAGAAACAACTCTATTTAGAAGAGGAAACTTCAACGGTTCTTGGGACCAAATTATTTGTGATGCTTTACTTGAAGTAAAAGAGGCACAAATTTCATTAAGTCCAGGATTTAGATGGGGAACTTCTGTTATGCCAGGTCAAGCTATAACTTTTGATGACTTAATGACTCAAACAGCTATGACATATCCTGAAACTTATGCAAGGGATATAAAAGGTAAAGATATTAAAGATATTTTAGAAGATGTTGCTGATAACTTGTTTAATGAAGATCCATTCTATCAACAAGGTGGAGATATGGTAAGAACAGGTGGAATATCATATAAAATAAATCCAAAAGGAAAAATGGGTGAAAGAATAAGTGATATTGTTCTTACAAAAACAGGGCAAAAATTAGATGCTAATAAATCATATAAAGTTGCTGGTTGGTCTACTGTTGGAGCAAAAAGTGAAGGTGAGCCTGTATGGGAAACTGTTGAAACATATTTGAAAAATATCAAACATATTTCTAAAATTACAGTTGATACACCTGATATTATTGGTGTAAAAGGTAATCCAGGTATTATCTAAATTATTAAGCATAAAGAAAAATTTTCTTTATGCTTTTTGGTTTAAAAAAGTTTTATTTTAGAATTTTTTTAAATCAAAAAAAGGAAAAGTTTTGATTAAAAAGTTTTTAGTTTTACTTCTTTTATTTTCATTTAATTTATACGCAAATGATAAAAACTCCACACTTTCAAAAGCAAAAATAGAGAATAAAAAAATCTTAGTTTATGCTACTTCAAAACACTGTTTTTATTGTAAAAAAATGGACGCAGAGGTTTTATCTTTTGATGAGATAAAAGAGAAAATATCCAAAAATTTTGTTTATCTCAAAATAGATACTCAAGAGAATGAATTGCCATTTAATCTACAAAAAGAGTATAAAAGAATAACCCCAACTTTTTTCTTTTTGGATAAAAATGGGAAGTTTTTAAAACAATATCCTGGAAGTTGGACAAAGGAAGATTTTATACAAATTTTAAAAGAGAATATAGATGAATAATTTAGGAAAAGTAATAGAGATTTTTAGTGCCACAAAAGATAGTAGCGGACTTCCACGACCAAAGGTTGAGAGTTTAAATCTTATAAAAGATTATGGAATAGAAAATGATAAGTTTGCGGGAAAAAAACTTGACCAAACTGTAATGATTGTAGGATTAAAATCTTATGAAATCGCAAAAGAGTTGGGTGTTGAGTTGGTTTTTGGAAGTTTAGGGGAAAATATATTGTTGGATTTTGACCCACATGATTTTAATATTGGAGATAGTTTTGTAATAGGTGATTCATCTATCCAAATCACTCAAATTTGTACAGTTTGTAGTCATTTGAGCGTTTTTGATGAGAGATTACCAAAATTATTAAAGGAACATAGGGGAGTTTATTGTAAAATAATAAGCGGTGGTATAGTTCTAAAAGATATGATTGTAAAAGGATAGTTTTTTATGAAAAAAATTTTGTTAATTTTTGTTAGTTTAGTTGTTTTATGTTTTGGGGAATCAAAATTTAGTGACCCTCAACCAACATTCGATAATCCAAGAAAATTGGTTATAAATATCCATGTTTCAGATAAAGATACAGTTTCTCACACAATAGGTTCAATTTATAATATTTTAAAAGAGTACCCAAGTGAGTCTTTAAAAGTAGCTGTTGTACTTTATGGAAAAGGTATGAGGGTGGTTAAAAAGGATTATGATAAAGAGATTTTGAATAAAATAAAATCATTAATGGAATACGATGTTGAGTTTGTAGGTTGTAGAAATACTATGGAAACTATGAAATGGAAAGATAATGATTTTATAGATGGAATGGATTTTGTTCAAGCAGGTATTGTTGAGATTATTGAGAGACAAACAGCTGGATATGTGGCTGTTACACCATATTAAAAGGAGATTTTATGAAAAAAGTTTTTTTAATTCCTAGTTTGATTTTGGCATCTTCTATGACTTTGTTTGGTGCTAAAGTTTCAAAAGAGAGTTGTGTGAAAAAAGGTGAAAATTATATTTTTGCTGGTGGAGAGTGTATTCAATACTTTAAAGCAAATGGTGAAGCTGAAGGTGTTTTGAATATTATTGTTCACGGTACTTGGAAAGAGGGAACTGATACTCTTGCAAGATATGCCCCTTTTGCCGAAAGTGTTGCCTTAAGAACAGATGTTACAACAGTTGCGGTGGCTCTTCCAGGGTATTCAAAATCTTCATCAAATAATCTAAAATCTTTGGCAAGTAAAAAAGCACCAAACCAAGCTGCAAAAAAAGAGTATATTGATTTTTTACAAGCGTTGGTTGAAGGTTTAAAAAGAAGATATGATGCAAAAAAAGTTAATTATATAGGGCATAGTGCAGGTTGTATGATGGGTGCAACCCTAAGCGGAACAAAACCTGCTTTAATAGATAATATTGTTTGTGCTGGTGGAGTTTACGATATTCACAAAAATAATCCAAAGGCAAAAGATTTAATATCAGCTGTTGATGTAATAGATAAAATAGATAAAAAAACAAAATTTATTTTGGTTTATGGAACAAAAGATGATATTTCAAAACCAGAAGTTACTAAAGAGTTTCATCAACTGGCTTCTAAAAAGGGTTTGAGTGCAAAACTTGTAGAGGCAAAAGATGCTCCACATCTTGATTTGGATATGACAGATGAATCAATGGGCGCTATTGTTGAGGCAACTGAAGAGGAGTAATTTTTACTCTTCTTCATAAAATTCAAGTTCTCTAAATGCGTCAAAAACATTTTTTGCATTTAGTTCTTCATAAAGTCCTTTTCCTTTAAACTCTTCCATTTTTACAACTTTAGAGATTTCTTCTGCTCCAACTTCATTTTGGATAGCTTCCATAACCCTTTGTTTCAAAAGAGTGAAGTATTGTGTTATTTCATCTGTAGCAGTTTTTGAAGTATCAATTCCATGACCAGCCACAAGAACATCCCATTTTTGTTTTTTGATAATCTCTAAAGCTTTTAATGAACCAATAACAGAACCATCTCTATTTGATGTAACTCTTCCATTCATTACCATATCTCCTGAAAATAAAACCTTATCTTTTGGTAGATAAACATATAAATCTTCAGATGTATGAGCTTTTACGCCAATTGGAATAATCATAATCTCTTTAGAACCAATATTTAAAGTAGTTGATTCTTTTACTATCTTTTCTATTGGTATAAATTTTGTTTTTTTAGCATTTTCCGATGACAAAACTTTTATACCTCTAATTTGAGAATCTTTATTGAACTCTTTATTGATTAAACTTGGACCATAAATTGTTGCATTAAATTTCTCTTTATAAAAGCTATTTCCCAACCAATGGTCATCGTGACTGTGGGTAATTAAAACATTTTTTACGGGTAAAGGTGCAATTTTACTCATAGCCTCATAAGATTGTTTTGCAAATTCGTAACTAGCTCCACTATCAACCAAAACATAACTATCATTGGTTTTGATATAACAACTATTGGACATAAATCCACCATTTTCTTTTGAAGGTGCTTCAAGTTTTCCAAAGAAACACCAAACATCTTTTGAAACATTTACAGGTTTTACATTGTAATTGAAAGCAAAAGAGTAAATAGAACTTAATAGTGTGGTAATTAAAACTTTTTTTAACATAACTCTCCTTTAATATTATAATTAAACATTATATTGTAATATTTTTTA
>JBBITK010000016.1:13927-33993 GCA_037440805.1 Arcobacter sp.
AGAAAAAACAGATGCAATTTAATCTCAATAATTTTTTGTTAGCTACAAGTATAGCTTTGGATTTTGTGGTAAAACATAGATATAAAATAAGCTTAGGACACTCAAAAAGAGTAGCATATATAGCTTTGAATATGGGTATAAAAATGAATTTAAATCCTCAAGAGTTAGCAGATTTATGTGCTTACTCTTTGGCTAGTTCTATTGGCTTAAATCAAAGTAGTGATGATAAAGATTTTTGTGAAATATCAAATGAGTGCATTCAGAATTTTCCATTTTTAACAGAAAACAAAAATATTTTACTCTATCAAAAAGAGAAAATCGATGGAAGCGGTATTTTGGGATTAAAAGGTGATGAAATACCGCTTTTTTCTCAAATAATATTTTTGGCAAAAACTTTGGATGTTATGTATGATTTTGGAAAAGAGAATATTAAAAATAGATTTGATGCAGTTACTTTTGTGAAAGATAAATTGGATATATATTTTTCAAGGGAAGTTATAGAGAAGTTTTTTGAGTGCATAAAAGATATTAGTTTTTGGCAAGATATGTTAAATGAACAAGATACTTTGATGTTTATTTATTCATCTTTAGAAGATTTTACAACAGTTTTAAATCTTGATGAGATTTTGGAAATTACAAAAATCTTTTATCAAATGGAAAATCCACAATCAAAACTTGTTGAACTTTGTGAAATTATGAGTGATTTTTATGAATTTGATTATAAAGACAAAATGACTTTTTTAATAGCTTCAAGTTTATGTAATATTGGAAAATTGAGTTTAGATAGGGATTTACTTGAAAAAAGAGCCGATTTGGATATTTATGAAATTGAAAAAATTAGAACTTATCCATACTATACAAAAAAGATTTTATTAAATATTATTGGTTTTAATAACATCGCTTCTTGGGCTATAAAAATTCAAGAAAGATTGGATGGAAGTGGTTATTTAGCTAGTTTGAGTGCAAAGGATTTAAATTTTAAAGATAGATTATTGCAAACCCTAAATGCCTATAACTCTTTACGACAAGATAGAGCTTATAGGGATGCTTTTAGTCATGAAGAAGCTATTGAGATTTTGAAATTTGAAGCAGAAGAGAATAGATTTGATATGGCTATTATTGAGGATATTGAAAAAGTTTTAACAATATCCGATTTTTAAAACTTGACAAATCTGGACAATTTAGTTAATGTTACACCAAATAGGTAGGTGTTAAATGAAAGTATCAAAAAAGACAGATTATGCCTTAAGAGCTTTGTTTGCAATAGCAGAGTTAAAAGAGGGTTCTATCTCTATTCGAGAATTAGCAGAAAATACAGATGTTCCAAGAAGATTTTTGGAAAATATAATGCTTGAAATGAACAAAGCAGGGTGGGTTAGTAGTATTCCTGGAAGATATGGTGGATATGTTTTGGCAAAAAAAGCAGATGAGATAACTTTAGGTGAAGTTATTAGACATTTTGAGGGAATGATAGCTATGATTTCTTGTGTTTCTGTATCTAGTTATGAACCTTGTTCTCAAGAGAGTAAGTGTTATTTTAGAAGAGTATTTCTAAATATTAGAAATCTAACAGCTCAAATTTTGGATAAAACAACAATAGCTTCTTGTTTGGGACAAAAACCTGTAACAAAAGATGATGTTTTAAAAGAGGAGTTTGTAGGTGGATTGGGGATATAATCTCAAAAAATCTACAAATTTAAAACTATAATTTTCTACTAAAAAAATCTATCAAAATATTAAAATCTTAATAAAAAGTTTTGGAAAAACTATTAAATAAATCTCATTTTAAATATAATATACACTAAGTTTGTGAATATTTATAAAGTTTATTTTTACTTTTCAAAGCCCATAATATCGAACCTTGTAAGAGTTGGTAAAATTGTTTAATGAAAATATTTGAAATAATTTCTTGACAAATAAAAAAAATGCGATTATAATTTCACCAATTTAGTAGGTGATAAATTATTCACCTATTTTTTTTGATGATTTTATATATCATCAATTTAATGTAGTTTATATAAAAAAGGAAGCATTTAAAATGAAAAAAGTAGTAAAAAGTTTAATCATATCTGTATTGTTATTACCAGTTTTTGGATTATCAAGTGATAACTATTCAAAAGAGGAAGAGGCGAAAAAAGAGAAAGTTGAGATATTAAATGTATCTTATGACCCAACAAGAGAGTTGTATCAAGACTACAACAAAGAGTTTACAAATTATTGGAAAACTAAAATAGGGCAAGATGTAAAAATCAAACAATCCCATGGTGGTTCTGGAAAACAAGCAAGGGCAGTAATTGATGGTTTAGAAGCAGATGTTGTGACTTTAGCACTTGCTTATGATATTGATAAAATCGCTCAAAAAACAAAAAAATTCCCAACTTCTTGGCAAACATCTTTGGAAAACAACGCTTCTCCTTATACTTCAACAATAGTATTTTTGGTTAGAAAAGGCAATCCAAAGGGAATCAAAGATTGGAATGACTTGTTAAAAGAGGGAGTTGAAGTAATTACTCCAAATCCAAAAACATCTGGAGGTGCAAGATGGAATTACCTTGCTGGTTATGCTTATGCACTTAAAAAAGAGTTAGGGAGTTTGGAAAAAATAGATTTTAATTCACCTACATACAAAAATGCAGAAATTAAAGCAAATGAGTTTATAAAAGAGCTATTTAAACATGTTCCTGTACTTGATTCAGGAGCAAGAGGTGCTACAAATACTTTTGTTCAAAGAGAAATAGGAGATGTTTTATTGGCTTGGGAAAATGAAGCTTTTTTAACAATAAATGAGTTAGGAAAAGATAAATTTGAAATGGTTGCTCCATCTATTAGTATAAAAGCAGAACCACCTGTTTCAGTAGTTGATAATAATGCAAAAAAACATCTATCTTATGAGGTTTCAAAGGCTTATTTAGAGCATTTATATTCACCAATTGCTCAAAAACTTGTGGCAAAACACTATTACAGACCTTATAAAAGTGAATTTGCAGATAAAGAGGATTTAGCAAGATTTCCTAAACTTGATTTAGTAACTATCAATCAAGTATTTGGAAATTGGGCAACTGCACAAAAAATTCATTTTGACGATGGTGGAGTTTTTGATTCTATTTATAAATAATTAGTAAAAGGTTTATTAATGAGACTTAATTTTGGAATATTAAAACCAAAATCCTCAATTCCAGGATTTGGTTTGACTATGGGATATACAGTTTTTTATCTAAGTGTGATTGTACTTATCCCGTTGATGGCTTTGTTTACGGAAGCTTTTAGTTTGGGTTGGAGAGAATTTTTAGATGCTTCAACAGATGATAGGGTAGTAGCTAGTTATAAATTGACTTTTTTAACTTCATTTATTGCTGCACTTGTAAACACATTTTTTGGGCTTATTGTTGCTTGGTGTTTGGTTAGATATGAGTTTTTTGGAAAGAGAATTTTTGATGCAATCGTAGATTTACCTTTTGCATTACCAACGGCTGTTTCAGGAATTGCTCTTACAACTTTATATTCATCTCAAGGGTGGTTTGGACAATATTTGGAGCCACTTGGATTAAAAGTTGTTTTTACTCCAATTGGAATTACTTTGGCGTTGATTTTTATAGGACTTCCTTTTGTGGTAAGAACAATTCAACCAGCCCTTGAAGAGATACAAGTGGAACAAGAAGAGGCAAGTGCATCTTTGGGAGCAACAAGGTGGCAAACTTTTTATAAAGTGATACTTCCAACAATTTTTCCAGCAGTTTTAACTGGATTTGCCCTATCTTTTGCAAGAGCTTTAGGGGAATATGGTTCAGTTGTTTTTATAGCTGGAAATATGCCATTTAAAACAGAGATTAGTACACTTTTGATTATTACAAAACTAGAACAATATGATTATACAGGAGCAACGGCTATTGCTGTAACGATGCTTTTAATATCATTTGTTATGTTGTTGGTTATAAATATTCTTCAAAGATGGAGTTCAAAAAGAAAAGGAATGGAGGCAATATGAAAACATTTAATAATTCAAAGAGTAGTCAAGGTGAATCTACTTTTGTAAAATATTTGCTCATAGGAACAGCTCTTTTTTTCCTGATGACAATGTTGGTTGTGCCTTTGATTACTATTTTTGTTGAGGCTTTTAGAAAAGGAGTTGAGGCTTATTTTGAATCATTTAGTGATGAATATGTTTTACAAGCTATAAAGCTTACTTTTATAACTGCTTTGATTGCTGTGCCTTTAAATTTGGTGTTTGGTGTTTGTGCTTCGTGGGCAATTGCTAAATACTCTTTTTTTGGAAAAAGTTTTTTGATAACTTTGATTGATTTACCTTTTGCTGTAAGTCCTGTTATTTCAGGGCTTGTTTTTGTACTTTTATTTGGTGCGCAAGGTTGGTTTGGGGATTGGTTGATTGAAAATGATGTACAAATTATTTTTGCAATTCCAGGAATTGTTTTGGCAACCATATTTGTAACTTTTCCCTTTGTGGCAAGAGAGTTAATTCCTTTGATGCAAGAGATGGGAAATGATGAAGAACAAGCAGCGTTAATTCTTGGAGCTAGTGGATTTCAAACATTTTGGAAAATCACTTTACCAAATATAAAATGGGGACTTTTATATGGTGTTATTTTATGTAATGCAAGAGCTATGGGTGAATTTGGTGCAGTTTCGGTAGTTTCTGGACATATCCAAGGTGTTACAAATACTATGCCTTTACAAGTTGAGATTTTATACAACGAATACAACTTTGTGGCAGCTTTTGCAGTTTCTACACTTTTGGCAATACTTGCTCTATTTACATTAGTTTTAAAATATATTTTAGAATGGAAAGTATCAAGAGAGTTAGAAAAAATAAAAACAGAAGAATAAAAGAGGAATTATAGATGAAAATAGAAGTAAAAAATTTGACAAAATGTTTTGGAAATTTTGTAGCATTAGAAAATATAAACTTAGATATTATAGATGGTGAATTATTGGCACTTTTAGGACCTTCTGGAAGTGGTAAAACAACACTATTAAGAATGATTGCAGGACTTGAAACCCTTGAACTTGATGGAAGTGATAAAGGTGAAATTTTATTTAATCAAGAAGATGTAACAACTAAACAAATAGGAGATAGGGGAATAGGTTTTGTATTCCAACACTATGCACTTTTTAGGCATCTAACTGTTTTTGAAAATATCGCTTTTGGTCTTAGGGTAAAACCTAAAAAAGAGAGATTACCAAATGATGAAATAAACAAAAAAGTTACAAAACTTTTGGAACTTATTCAACTTGATGGTTTTGCCTCAAGATTTCCTTGGCAACTTTCAGGTGGGCAGAGACAAAGAGTTGCCCTTGCAAGGGCTTTGGCTGTTGAACCAAGAGTTTTATTGCTTGATGAACCTTTTGGAGCATTAGATGCAAAAGTGCGAACAGATTTGAGAAAATGGTTAAAACAACTTCAAGAGGACTTGGGAATAACAACTATTTTGGTAACCCACGACCAAGAAGAAGCACTTGAAGTAGCTGATAGAATAGTTGTTATTAGTAAAGGAAAAATTGAGCAAATAGGAACTCCAGATGAAGTGTTTCATAACCCTGCAAATGAGTTTGTAATCAACTTTTTAGGAAGTGTAAACCTATTTCATGGAAGAGAAGAGGATGGAAAATTAAACTTAGATGATGTTGAAGATAGCACAAAATTCCTAATTCGTCCACATGAATTAGAGATAGTTTCAGTAAATGATAGTGAAGCTATTTTACAAGCAAAAGTAAAACATATTCAACTTGCAGGTTCATTTGTAAAAATAGAATTAAGTCATTTAAATAATGAAGAAAAAAGTGTAAATGTAGAGATTTCTCACTTTGAGTTTAATGAAAAAAATATTAAAAAAGGTGATATTGTAGGAATTCGTCCAAGGTCACTTAGAACATTTGAAGATGGAGCAGGTATTTAAAAAAGAGAGTTTTTAAACTCTCTTTTTTATGGTTTTACAGTAGTTAAACCAAGGCTTAACCAAGACTGCATTCCACCTCTATACCATTTTAATTTTTTTTCAGGATAACCAATAGCTACCAATTCTCTCATAGCTTCTGGAGATTGTCCACACCACGCACCATTACAAAATAATAAAAGCTCTTTTGCATTTGTAAAATCATATTTACCATTTTTAATTTTTACACCAAATGTTTGAATATACTCATCAAACTCTTGAGGATATTGTGATTTTTTGATGTAAGTATATGGAACATTTATGGCACTTGGGATTGTTTCGTGGTAATACCAGTTTTCAGTTCTTGAATCAATTAAAAGCATATTTTCATCTGTTTTTGCTTTTTCAATAAATGCTAAAACTTCCATTTCTCCAACTGTTTCAACATCTTTTGAGAATTTCATAGGAGAGATTTTTCCCATATATGTAACAAAAGCTCTTTTGCAATTTTCGTTTATAGAAGGATTTGCTTGATGATTCCCTCCATAAACTATATTTGGTTCAAACTTTACTTCAGCACACACTTCGGGTTTAGCTCTTTTTATAGTAACACTTTTATCTTCATCTTTTGAATCTTTGTAAGTTACTTCTAAGCCATCATTTTGTAAATCAATGGCAAATAATGAGGCACTTAAAACAAAACTTCCTAATATTATTTTAAACATTTTTAATCTCCTTAGTATAAAAAATTGTAATGATTGATTATAGCAAATAGTATTAAAAATTGTAATAATAAATAAATGCAAACGATAAAATTTATCATAAATAGTCAAATTTCACCCTAAGTAAAAAGTAGATATAATCGCGTATATTTATAGAAAAAGATAGGATTTTTAATGAGCGAAAAATACGAACCGTCAATAATTGAAGATAGCTTTTATAAGATTTGGGAAGATAGAGGATATTTTGAAATAGATGGAAATAAATCTATTCAGCAAGAGGGTAAAAACTTTGCTATTATGATGCCACCACCAAATGTAACAGGAAGTTTACACATAGGTCACGCACTAACATTTACATTACAAGATATTATCACAAGATACAAAAGAATGGATGGGTTTAAAACTTTATGGCAACCTGGAACTGACCATGCTGGAATTGCAACTCAAAATGTTGTTGAAAAACAACTTTTGGCACAAGGTACAACTAAAGAAGAGTTAGGCAGAGAAGCGTTTTTGGAAAAAGTTTGGAAATGGAAAGAGTTTTCAGGTGGAACAATAGTTCACCAAATGAGAAAACTAGGAGTAAGTCCTGCTTGGTCAAGAGAGCGATTTACTATGGATGAGGGTTTAAAAGAGGCTGTAAAAGAGGCTTTTGTTAGACTTTATGATGAGGGTATGATTGTTCAAAATAACTATATGGTAAATTGGTGTACACACGATGGTGCATTAAGTGATATTGAAGTTGAACATGATGAGGTAAATGGTAAGTTTTATCATATGAATTACCATTTTGCTGATGGTAGCGGACATATTACGGTTGCTACAACAAGACCTGAAACTTACTTTGGGGATACAGCTATCATGGTTCATCCAAACGATGAGAGATATGCAAGTATAGTTGGTAAAGAGGTAGTTTTACCACTAACGAATAGAAAAATCAAAGTAATCACAGATGAGCATGTGGATATGGAATTTGGAACAGGTGTTGTAAAAGTTACACCAGCTCATGATACAAACGACTATGAAGTTGGGAAAAGACACAATTTAGAATTTATAAAATGTTTTGATGAAAAAGGTATTTTAAATGATTATTGTGGGGAGTTTGCTGGATTAGAGAGACTAAAAGCTAGACCTATAATCGTTGAAAAACTTCAAGAAGCTGGATATATAGTAAAAATTGAAGACCATGTTCATCAAGTAGGGCATTGTTATAGATGTAAAAATATAGTTGAGCCATATATCTCTAAACAATGGTTTGTAAAAAAAGAGGTTGCGGCTGAGTCTATTAGAAAAACTTACGAAGGTGAGACAAAATTCCACCCACCACATTGGTTAAATTCATATAGAGCTTGGATGGATGAGTTAAGGGATTGGTGTATTTCAAGACAACTTTGGTGGGGACATAGAATACCAGTTTTCACATGTGATGATTGTAATCACCAATGGGCTGATAAAGCTGATGAACCAACAGAGTGTCCAAAATGTAAAAGCAAAAATATGACTCAAGACCCAGATGTACTTGATACTTGGTTTAGTTCTGCTTTATGGGCATTTTCACCATTAGGTTGGGGAAATAATGGACAAATGAATGGTACATTTAATGAATCAGATTTAAAAGATTTCTATCCAAATTCGCTTTTAATCACTGGATTTGACATTATGTTCTTCTGGGTAGCTAGAATGATGATGATGGGTGAGCATTTTAGAGGGGAGTTACCATTTAAAGATATTTATATGCACGCACTTGTAAGAGATGAGCATGGTGCTAAAATCGCGACAAAGACCGCCAGAAAATGTCAAAATCAAAAGGAAATGTTATTGACCCACTTGATATGGTGCAAGAGCATAGTGCCGATATTATTAGATTTACATTAGCATACCTTTGTATTCAAGGAAGAGATATAAAACTTGGAGCTAAAAATCTAGAGCAATTTAGAAACTTTACAAACAAACTTTATAATGCAAGTAATTTCTTACAGTTAAATGTGGAAACATTCCCTGATTTAAAAGATATTACTATTAAAACTCCTCTTGGAATTTATATGCAAAGTAAACTATCAAGTGCTGTTGAAGAGATAAGAGCCACACTTGATAGTTATAAGTTTAATGAATCAGCTTCTGTTATTTATAAATTTGTATGGAATGAGTTCTGTGATTGGGGAATAGAGTATAGTAAAGCTAGTAAAGACAGTATTGTAGAACTTGGGGCTATTTTTAAAGAAACACTTAAAATGGTATCTCCATTTATGCCGTTTATTTCAGATTATTTATATCACAAATTAAGTGGAACTACACTTGAAAATGGCGATTCATTGATGATTATGAATTTCCCTAAAGAGATTAAAAAAGATGAAGCTATGGAGGCTAGTTTTGCTATTATTGAAGAGGCTATTATAGCAATTAGAAGAGCTAAAGTTATCATTGATATGGGAAATAGCAAAATAGCAAAGGCATATATCAAACTTGATAAACAAATAGATACAGCCATGGCTAAACCATTTATTGAAAAATTAGCAAAAGTTGAAGATGTTGAGTTTGTAGCTTCTAAAGTTGAAAATAGTATCACAGATGTAAGTGATAATCTTGAAGTATATCTTCCAACTAGTGAAATTGATATGAAACCAATCATTGATAAATTAACTAAACAAAAAGAGAAAACACAAAAAGAGTTTGATAAATTAAATGGTATGTTATCAAATGAAAGATTTGTTGCAAATGCACCAGCAAATGTAATAGAAGAGAATAAAAAAGCACTTGAAGATGCAAGAATTAAATTAGAGAAAATAGAGGCTGAGCTTAAAAGTTTGAGCTAATAGTCTTCTTGAAACTATATAAAGCCCTGTCAATTTATTGATGGGGCTTTTTTGTATTAAAGATAGATATTTAACACCAAATCAAAACTAAATTAAGTAATATTCTACTTTCAAAAATTTTCCACAAAGTAGGTAAACAATCAAATGAAAAAAATTTCACTATTTCTCTTTTTAGCAATAAATCTATTTGCTTCTCAATTAACACAAAAAAGTGTTGAGAGTTTTTTAAAGAATATTGAAAAAACAGCACAAAATAAAAATTTCAAAAAGTTGGGTGATTCATTGGATGAAAAGGCAGATATAACTGTAAATATAAATCTGAATGGCTTAAAACAAGTTGTCAAGCTTAATAAATCAAGATATGTATCTTTCACAAAAAAAGGTTTAGGCAATCAAAAATTTGATTTTGAGGTTTTAAAAACAGAAATCAAAATAAAAAATAAAATAGCTTATGTTTATAATCGTATCAAACAAAGAACATTTTTAGGACAAAATGCTATCGTTGGAATTACGGATTCAAATAGTCAAATAAAGCTTGTAAACAACAAATTAAAAGTTACAAAAATAGACTCTTTTACAAAGATAGATTTGAGAGATCAGAACTTTTAAAAATGCCTAAAATCTAATTTAGGCATTTCTTAGTTTGTGTGTTAATGTGTATAAAATTGGAAGATAAATAAGATTTAAAACAGTTCCCCAAGCAAGTCCAAATCCAAGTGCAATGGCAATAGGTTGGAAAATTGCAGCTTCTCCTGTTGGGTAAAAAATCAAAGAGAACATTCCTACGATAGTTGTTAAACTTGTGAGAATTATTGGTCTAAATCTCTTTGTGGCTCTCTCAAAAATTTCACTCATATTTTTGGCTTTTTTAAGGTAAGTCATCATGATAATTCCATCATTAATAACAACTCCAGCTAATCCCAAAGCCCCTATTAGTGAAGGCATAGAGAGGTTTAATCCCATTATTTGATGTCCTATTAAAACACCTAAAATAGAAAAAGGAATTACACTCATAACTATTAAAGTCTCCCTAAATGAGTTAAACAAATATAGCATTGAAATCATAATTAAAACCAAAGCCAAGGCAGTTGCCAAAAGCATATCATTTTTTAATTCTGCTTTTTTTTCAGCTTCACCTTTGAATATTAGTTTAATATCATTTTTTTCTAGCTCTTCAAAAGTGGGTTTTAATTTTTCCATAACTTCAGTTGCTGTTATAATATCAGGATTTACATTCCCAAAAACATAGAAATTTTTAACTCCTTGCTCCTTTAGAAGTTGCTCAAAAGCTCTCAATGATTTCAAATCTACAATTTCACTTAAAGAGACAAAACTTCCATTTCCAACTGGAATTAAGCTATTTTTGAAATTTTCAAAGTCATCTTTATTTTGTGATTGGATTTTTATATCTAACATCTCTTTATCATCAAAAGATACAGATTTTTTCTTTGATAAATATAGATTTGATAGGTATATCCCAAGAGTTGATTCTGTTATGCCAAGAGATTCTCCATAGGAGTTTATTTTGAGTTTTATCTCATCAATTCCAAATTTCAAAGAGTTTGAAGCAGAAACAACACCTTTGATATTTGATAACTCTTTTGTCAATAATTCCACATATTTGATAGCTTTTTGATTATTAGAGGTAATAACTCCTATTTTTATATCTGATTTAATAGGTCCTGCTTTTTTCTCTAAAACCAAAATCTCTTGAAGGTTGTATTTTGTTTTATAGTTTTGTTTTTCCACAAAATCTTTTAGTTTTTTTGCCACTTTATCAGATGGAATTTCTCTTATTTTCCCTTCACTATTGTAATAAAAACTAAGATTTGGTGTTACATATTTGTCAAAAAAAGTTAGTTCAGCAAGTTTTTCAAGCTCTATAGTCATATACATAGCATAAGGGAAATTCTCAGTATTATCTCCCACATCTTTTCTGTATCCAGCAACAGAGTTTATGTTTTTTATAAATAACTCTTTTTGATTTTTTAGTAAATCCTCTTCTATTTTTGTAACGATTTTAAACGAATCTTCTAAAGTTGTGTTTGCATTGGCTTTTATAGTGATTTTTACCTCTGTTGAGTCGAATTTTGGAAACATTTGAAACTTTGAATTGCTTATGTAATAAACAGTCAAAAAAGGCACAGCGATTACAAAAATTGTAATAAATGTTTTTTTATAATTCATAAAAAAATGGATAATTTTATTGTAGATTCTATTTGCTTTTTCCCAAGAAGTTACCTTTGAATTACTTTTTAGAGTATGCACAGCATGAATAGGTAAAAAAATAAAACTCTCAATTAGTGAAGCTACAACCAAGGCACTTAATGCAATAGGAATAAGTCTCATAACTTCTCCCATTGTTCCACTAATCATTAAAATTGGTAAAAAAGAGAATAGGGTAGTTAGCGAAGCAATCGTTACAGGTTCAACCATCTCCTTTGCACCCATAATAGCAGCTTCTTTTGGTGAATAACCCTCTTCAAGATGTTGTTGTATATTTTCACTAACAACAATAGCATCATCAACAACTATTCCAATGGCTATTAAAACTCCAACCAAAGAAATCATATTTATTGTGTATCCCGAAAGATAAAAATAGACAGCAGCAATTACAAATGAAGTGGGAATTCCAAGAGCAATTATAAAAGACATTCTACTATTTATCAAAAGAGCCACTAAAATTGTAATCAAAATAATTCCAAAAACTATATTTGAAGTAACAACACTAAGCCTATCTACGATTCTTTCACTGTTATCGTTTGATAGTGATATTTCTATATCTGGATTTTGTTTTTGGATTTCAGGAAGAACTTTTTTTATATTTTCAACTATTTTTATTGCATCTGCACTATCCGATTGAATTATCTCCAAAGATAGAGCATTTTTTGTATTATGCGAATAGAGAGTAGATGAATCCTCGTATCTCTTTGAGATTTTTGCAATATCTTTTAGATAGATATTTTGGTTTGAAATTTTTAAAAGAGAATTTTCAAAATCTGTTGAGTTTTTCGCACCATTATAGGTAGAAACATAATAGTGTTTATTTGAATCCTCAATTTTTCCTATTGGAAAAATATAAGAGATTGTAGATAAAGCATTAAAAACATCATTCTTATTTAGTCCAAAAGCTTCTATTTTCTTTTCATCCAATAAAACTTCAAAATATTTATCAGAATCTCCAAAAATATTTATCTCATTTATTCCTGAAACCGTAAGAAGTTTACTTTTTAGTTCATCGGCAAAGGGTTTTATTTGGTCAATACTATATTTTTTAGAAGTTATAGCAACATCGATTAAAGACCTAGCTCTATCAATAATATTTACAGTTGGTTCGTCCATATCTGAAGGCAAATTTGATTTTGTTAAAGCTACTGCGTCTTTTATTTTGTTTGCTTCTACATATTTGTCTTTTCCCTTTTTTAATTCAATAATAATTGTAAATTTTCCAGGGCTTATAACTGTGGACATTGTGTCAATGGAGTCTAAATTTTTTATTTTATCTTCAATTTCACTAACTGCCATTTTGTCCAAAATATCAACACTAGCTCCATTATATGAACCCTTTATAGAAATCATATCTAAAGAAAAATTTGGAAAAATCTCTTTTGGAGTTTTTGTATATGCCCAAATACCAACAGCAAAAACTAGAAAGAAAATCGTATAGTTTATTCTTGAATTTTCAACAAAAAATTTTAAAATTTTATCAAACATTTTTATCCTTTAAAAAGAAGGATTATACAAAAGAACTATTAATGAAATATATAATTTGAAAGGAGTTTGCAAGTAGAAATTATCTACTTGCTGCATATAAATTGAATTTTTTGATTGTTTCTAAGTCTTCATCATTTTTTACACTCTCTGCAAAAACTTTGATATTAAGAAGAGTTGCTAATTCTTGAATAGCCTCAACAAAACTTTGTTTAGAATTATCTCTACAAATATCTTGTGTATAATCCCTAGCAAGTCTTATATAATCCAAATTGAAGTCTTTAATACTTCCAAGAGGAATAAATTTACTCTCAAATCTTTTGATGATTATTTTAGAGCCACATTCATGAATTTCATCTGCAAAATATTTAAATTTATCAACATCTTTTGCCACAGCATAGGCAGTAGCAGAGAAGATAAGTTGTTTTGAAATATCTCTATGCTCTAAAATCATTTTTTTAAGCCAAGCTATAAATGCTGTATTATTTATAGATTCAATGGATAAATTTATAGAAATATCATATCTTACATTGTTTAGTAAAATATGATTAATTACTTTGCTTACTACTTTTTTGTCAAACTCAACTATTTTTTCATATTTTTCAGCAATAGAAACAAAAGTACCAATAGGTATCTCTTCATTGTTTTTGTCTCTAATTGTTGCAAAAGCCTCTTGCATTATAATATCGCTAAATTGGAAGTTAAGAACCCTTGAATCTCCAATATATTTAATATCAAATTTACCATTATCAATAATATCAATTACAAGCTCTTTCCAAGATTCCATATCCCTTGAAAGTTTAACAGTATCAGCTATATAGAATTCATTTGGTCCAATGATATTTGCTTTTTCACAAGCTTCATTTGCACTTTGAATAATTTCTGGGATAGTTCCTATTGGATTTAAAGGAGTTGCTCCTATGTGAACAATATCGTTTTTATTAAACTCTATTGCCAATTTCTCAAATTCTAATTGAAGTTTTTTTGCAAAATTTTGAGCATCTTCATATGAAAAATTTTGACCAATAATTGCAAATTCTGAACCAAAAAATCTATAAGCACTAGTTTTTAATTCAGGATTTTCCATCTTAGTATCTTTAAGAATAGTTGCAAATTTTTCAATGAAATCATTTACTTCATTATTTGTGTGAGATTTAGCAAATGAAGCCAAATCAAAAATTTTGATAGAGTATATATAACCTGAGATTTTTCCTATAAACATATTTTTCATATCTGTTTCAAAGCTTTGCTTTAAAGGTAGGTTTGTAACACTATCTTTTGATAATTTAGTTGTTATATTCTCAAGATTATTATTTAATTTTTCAATAATAGTTTCTATTTTTGATGACATATCGTTCATAGCTATTGCAACAGCTTTTATTTCTGTTGTATGTGGAAGTTCTTTGATTGTATCAAATTTACCAACTGCAATATTGTTTGCTAATTTCTCTATATTTTTCAAAGGCTTTAAAATATATTGGACAAAAACAAATAAAATAGCAATAGAGATTAAAAATGCAACAAATGCGTAGATTATGGCATTTTTAGCTTGTTCATAAAGTTTTGCATAGGCATCACCTGGATTTGCACTTACATAAATAACTGCAGTTGTTTTCCATCCATCATTTATTTCACTTGATTGTTCTGCTAATTTAATAGGAATCATAGAAATAAACCAATTTGGTACTTCATCAAATTTTATACTTCTAGTTACTTGAACTAGAGTCTTAGTAACATTTAGGGTTGTCTTTACAGATTTCTTTTCATTGTTTGAGTTTAAATAGTTAATATCAAAATCTATTTTTCCACCATTTTTATATAGTTCCGTTGGAGAAAATGTATAGTTACTCATATTATTAGATAGAACTTCACTTTTTGTTTGGGGATTATTCTCTAGTTGAGATAATTCATTCGCAATCTCTGAATCACTTGTAACTTTATCAAGCTCTCCATATTTTTTATCTACATTTACATCTAAAAGTTTTGATGATGATAAATCAATGTCTGGTATGCTTCTTAAAAACTCTTTTCCACTGATTGTAAAGTAGGCATCTTCCAATCTTATTTCCCTATAAAATCCTCTATTTGCAATGGCATTTATAATAGATTCTATTTCTGGGTCTTTTTTATCATGTAAAAGATTTTTTAAACTCATTCCTATAGATGTGGCAGTATCTTGTGCTTTTGTAATAGATTCTATCTCTAAATACTCTTTTGTATTTTTAACACTTATTATGAAATTTCCCGTAAAAATCATAAAAAATATCAAAGATACTATGATATACAACTGTTTAGACAAAGACATTTTGTTTCCTTTTTTAAATTCGATTAACTAAATCTTTCCAAGATTTAAGATTATTGCTACCAACCCTTGATTCCCCTTTGTTTTTAGCTTGCCATAAACCAGAGGCATTAAAGCTATAAACAGGACTTAAATCTCTTCTGTTTGTTGCTAAATCTAATTTTTTATTAATATTATCCAAAACAACAGGAGTTACCCCTGGTTTATGAGTATATGTCAAAACCATGTGAGCCTCTTCGTATGTGCTATTGAATTTTTTGTAAATAACATAGGTAATTCTTAATTTATCATCTGGAACACCTAGTTTTATTAATGTGAAATATTTTGCTATTGCATAATCCTCACAATCGCCTGCACCTTTACCCATAAATTCAAATGGAGTAGCCCAATAATCTTTTTTAAACCAGTTACTTTGATCGGTTTTATATCTTAGTTGATTAAAAAAGTCATTTACATTTTTTAGTTTAATCAAAATTTTTTCATTTTTTGATGCTTCTATCATGGCATCCCAACTTTCAACTCTACTAACACCTGATGAACCAAATTTTGAAGCTATGGCATTTAGCTCAGAAGGAGAAACATTATATGTTTTTGAAGCAGTTGAATAAATGGAAATTAGACAGATGGAAAAAAGAGAAATAAAAAAAAGTTTATTCATCTAGTCTCCTCCTAATAAGTTTTTATTGTATATGAGTTTAAATTAAAATTATTTTAATAATTTTGTTATTTCTTCGATATTTAATATATCTTGGTCATATTTGATAGCAATTATGGCTTCAGTATTATTTATATACCACTCATCTATTCCAGCATGGTTATTTAATTTAGAACTATTATTTATATTAATATCTTTCAAAGAGATATATGCGAATTTTCTTTTTTCAGGGTTTGGCATTGTAAAAATCAATATAGCCCAAAGGATACATATTATAGCTATTACAATAGAGAGATAAGATAAAGAGATTTTACTATAAAAAAATCCTCCCAATACTCCACCTAAAAATGTACCAATATATCCTGCTGAGTTAAATACTCCAAGAACAAATCCTCTTTGATGAACCTTTGCAAATTTTGAAGCCAAAGATTGCATAATTGGTTCGTGCATATTGAAACCAATAAAAAATAAAACTACACCAATAGCAAAAAATAAAGAACTACTACTTGTTCCCATAACTAAATAAGAAATTCCAAAAAATAGTATTCCTACAATTAATACTTCTTTGAATTTTCCTTTTTTTTCAGCAAGTATAGCTGCAGGTGCCATAGCAAATATTCCCAAAATCATCGCAGGTAAATATACATGCCAAAGTTCAGTTTTTAACCATTGAAAATTTTGAATTAAAACTAAAGGAATAATCATAAATGCAAATGTCATTAAGCCCTTTTGAAGTAGGTTCGTAATGTTCATTTTCATCAAATTTTTATTTTCTAAGATATCAGATAATCTAGCTTTTCCATTGTAAGTGTGAGTAATTGATGGTGGATTTGGAACCATTTTTAAAACTATAAAAATAGATAATATTCCAAAAAACATTGTTAAATAAAATAGAACATCTACTCCAATAAATGTACCTACAGTAGGTCCTGCTAACATAGATATTGCAAAAGATAAAGCTATTGAAGAACCCATTAATGCCATAGCTTTTGGTCTTTGTTCCTCTTTTACTAAATCACTTATCATAGCAGTTACAACTGCACCAATAGCTCCAGCACCTTGAAGTAATCTTCCCGCAATTAGTGTGTAAATATCTGTTGATATTGCACATAAAAATGAACCAATAACAAATAAAATCAAACCAAAAACTATTGAATTCTTTCTTCCAAACTTATCACTAATTATTCCAAAAGGTATTTGAAAAACCATTTGAGTTAATGCATAACCACCTATTACAACACCAACTAAAGTGGAAGTGGCATTTTCCAAACTAATAGCATAAATTGAAATAACGGGTAAAACTAAAAAAAGCCCTAAAAATCTTAATGCTATAATCAAACTTAAGGGTAAAACTGATTTAATCATCTATAATCCTAAACATAATATAATAGGCACGGATTATATTTAATATTAGTTAATAATAGCTTGAAAAAAAGGATAGTTTTGAAGATAGTTTTAGCAACAGCAAATAAAGGAAAAATAGAAGAATTCAAAAAAATGATGCCAAATGATGAGGTTGTGGCATTTAGTGATATTTTAGGAAAAATCGAGATTGAAGAAGACAAAGATAGTTTTAAAGGAAATGCTATAAAAAAAGCTCAAACTATTTATGATGAACTTATAAAAATAGCTTATAAAGATTTCGTTGTGATTTCTGATGATTCAGGAATTACAGTTCCTTCTTTAAACAATGAACCAGGTATTTACTCAGCAAGATATGCAGGAGAAAATGCAACAGATAAAGAGAATAATCAAAAATTGATAGATAATTTAAATAAAAACAATCTATCTAAAACCAAAGCATATTATACCGCTTGTATTGCTATTGTTTATAAAGGAGAAGTTTATACAGTTCATGGTTGGATGCATGGAGAAGTTATAAATAAAGAGATAGGTGAGGGTGGTTTTGGTTATGACCCTATGTTTATTCCAAATGATTTTGATAAAACATTGGGTGAATTGCCTTATGAAGTTAAAAAAAGCTTTTCACATAGAAGTAAAGCTTTAGCTTTGGCTAAAAAAGTATTAGATGTTATTTTGTAATTAATTTTTCATATAGGGATATATTTTTGTATTTTGATTTTACAAATATATCTGATATATAATCTTTATTATCCTCTTTTATATTTGCATAAATTAAAAATCTTTCATCATAGATTTCTATTTTATTTACATTTTCTAAATTCAAAGTTTTTATATAATTTTTTAAAAAATTCATATGATTTTTCCCTTGAATATATAGATATTGATTTTGTAGATTGATACTTTGAAGTGATTTTTTCTCCAAAATTTGAGAGGATAAAAAAGCAAAAACAGTAACCAAAAATAGTGTAACCAATAAAACATAAGATTTCTTCACTGTAAAATCCAAAATTGTTCTATTTGATTGTTTAAATTTATTTTGATTTCTATTCTATTGTTTGAATTTTGAATATCAAATTTTTTTACATCTTTTAAAAGTAGTTCATTGTCAAAAAATAGATTTTCATTTTTAAAAATTAGTCTATTTTCTATATCACTTTGTTTTTGTAAAAATATTTTTGTAGCCATCAAATCCAATTTTAATATTTCAATATTTTTTGATAATTGATTGTTGAAATAGAGATTTTTGGAAAAATTCAGAGAGTAGATTATAATAATCGATGATATTGCAATAGTTAGTAAAATTTCAAGCAGTGTAAAACTATTTTTCATATTTGTAAATTTTTATATTTTCATCAAAATATTCATATTTATTTACCGATAAAGTGGAGTCCATATTGTTTATTTTTATGGATAATGTTTCCATAGTGTGATTAAAATTTTTGTAATTTTGTGAACTAAAATCGTTTTCTAAATTGTTTAATTTCATAAAAAGATTTTGGTTGGTTTCATCGTTAAGGGTAGATTGGTAAAATCCACCAATAACGACTAATAAAAGAGTCATTGAAAGTAAAGTTTCAATTAGTGTAAAACTATTTTTTTCCAAGCTCTAATGCTTTATTGTAAGCTTCTTCTACAGCTTTTATCATAGAATCTCTAACTTTTCCTTCTTCAAGTTTTCCAATTCCAGCAGCAGTTGTTCCTCCTGGACTCATAACAGAATCTTTTATAATTGCAGGATGAGATTGTTTTAATAAAGATGCTGTTCCACTAAACAATCCTTGAACTAATTGAACGCTTAAGTGTCTCTCTAATCCAGCTTTAACTGCACCATCTGCTAGTGCTTCAGCTATTATTGCCAAAAATGCAGGTCCACTTCCAGCAACGGCTGTTGCTATGTCAAGTTGATTTTCTGTATTTACCCATAAAGCTTTTCCAATACTGCTAAAAATCTCCATAGCAATAGTTTTTGCTTCATTATCACCTGTAATAGTTGTCATTGAATTTTGAACAGAAGCAGCAATATTTGGCATAGTTCTTATGTAGTATTTTGAATTAATTTGTTTTTTTAAAGATTCAAGTTTTGTTCCAGCTAATATTGACAAAAATATATCTGCTGTTCCCACAAGTCTTGCGGAAACACTTTGTAATGCATATGGTTTAACACAAAAAATTATTGTTTTTCCTGTGATGTCTTCTTGATCTTCCAAGATTTTTATACTTATTTGAGGTAATTTCTCTTTTATAGCATTTAATTTATCAATATCTCTTCCTATTATTTCAACTTCATGATTTTTGATTAGACCTTTGGCTAAAGATTGTGCCATTATCCCATTACCAATTAATGTAAGCTTCATTTTGTGCTACCTTTAAAATTATTTTTTTTATTATAGCAAATTATTCCTAAGCTACTAGAAATGTGGAGAATAAAATAGATTTAGCCATTTTTAAATTATTTCAATTTAGATAGAAAATAAAGTTTTTTATGAGAAATAGAGATATGGGGCATTTTTATTGAATTAATTAGATAGAAAAAATATTTTTTTTAATCAATATTTAATATAAAAGGTATAATGACAAATATTTAAATTTAAAATAATAAATTAATTTAGT
>JBBITK010000016.1:34003-39394 GCA_037440805.1 Arcobacter sp.
AGGCAAATTTTATAAGAGTAAATCTTTTCCGCGCTCTTTTAGATGATTTAAAAAAATTAAAAAGCAACATTCCATTTATAACATTGTTTTTAACAGTTTGTTTATTAGGTATAGCAATATCTATATTTTTTTATATAAAATTAAATAATCAAATCAAAGAAGAAATGAATATTAAATTTCAAAATTTATTTGAAAGAAAAGTTCATATGATAGAAGATGAAGTAAACAAAAATCTAAATATTCTAAGATATCTTAAATCTTTTTCAAATGCTTCTGATAGTATTGATAGGAAAAAATTTAAGGAATTTGTAGCTTTATTTTTAAATAATAAAGATTACAATGGATTGCATGCCATATCTTGGGTTTCTAAAGTAAAGAATAATCAAAGAAAAGAGTATGAAGAAAAGAATAGTAGAGAGTTGGGTTATGATTTTAAAATCAAACAAAGAGATGAAAATAACAATTTAATCAATGCTAGAACAAAAGATGAATATTTTTCTGTTGATTATATTGAACCTTATGAATTAAATAAAAAAGCTCAAGGCTTTGATATATCCTCAAATGAAATTAGATTAAAAGCTTTAAATGATGCAAAATTAAAAAATGATATATCAATTACTTCAAAAATAATATTGGTTCAAGAAACACAAAATGAATATGGTTTTTTAGGTGTTTTGCCTATTTTTGATAAACAGCAAGAGTTGCTAGGATATTATTCAGCTGTATTTAGAATATCAAATTTATTAAATTCTGCATTGGCTCACGATATAAATACAAACAAAGATATTAATATTTGGATTATGGATATTACAGATACCAACAAAACAGATTTTGTTTATTCAAATAGTAATTTTCAAAAAAACAATGTAACAAATATCTCTACAACATTAGATGTAGGTGGTAGAAAATGGTTTATTTGTGCCAATGAAACTGAGAATTTCTTGAGTGATAATAGAAATAGATTACCTGAGATAATTTTATTTTTTAATATGATAATAATTTTATTAGTTTTGATGATTTTAATTTATATGAAAAAAGAAAAAGAACAGTATAAATCTACACTAGAAATAAATTCAAAATTGATTACTATGGGAGAGATGATAAATAATGTTGCTCATCAGTGGCTACAGCCGTTGTCCTTGATTAAAATAGTTAATACAACAAATGAATATAAACTAAAGGCAATAAATTTTGAAGAAGATGAGGAGATATTAAAAAATATAGATAACATAAATCAAAATGTAGAACATTTAACTGAAACATTAAATGATTTCAGAACATTTTTAAGACCAGATAAACAAAGGGAGTTATTTAATGTATCAGATACAATAAATAAATCAATAAAGCTTTTAAATCATGTTTTAAAAATAAATTCTTTAGATGTTAATATTACTATAAAAGAGGATTTTACTCTTGATGGTTATCCTAGTCAATTTACTCATATATTTATAAATCTAATCAATAATTCAAAAGATGCATTTTTAGAAAATAATATTGATAATAGAAATATTAGTATTGAGATTTTAGAAAATCAGATTATCTATGAAGATAATGCAGGTGGAATCAAAGATGAAATTTTACATAAAATATTTGAATCGAATGTAACATCTAAAAAACAAGGAACAGGTATTGGTATGTATATGTCTCAAAAAATTGCCCAAAATAATAATTGTAAAATATTGGTTCAAAATACAAATAGCGGTGCAAAATTTATAATTGAAAAATTTAATCACTGATGAGGTAAATTTTTCTTAAGAGTTATATCAAAAAACTAAAATGAGTATATAACTATATTTTGGATACAATCAAAACTTTAAAAAATTAGAGATTATGTATAGATATGGGAATATGAGACTTTTTTAAAAAGTATGTCATAAAAAATATTTTCCATAAAGTATGATATTAAAAATTAAATTTTAAAAATTACATAACTACTAATTATATCAATCAAACACCATTATATGGAGTATATAAAATCAAATGGCACTAATAGACCTGCAGAATATATCAAAACAATACGACACAAAAGTTATTTTAAAAGATGCAAATTTTACACTAAATCAAAATCAAAGAATAGCAGTTATTGGACAAAATGGACAAGGAAAATCAACTCTATTTAAAATCATAATGAAACAAACAGAGCCAGATAGTGGTGAGATGTCTATTGATAAATCTATAAAAATAGAGATGCTTGACCAACAACCAAAATTCAAAGAGAACTTAACAGTTAGAGAAGCTATAGAAAATCAATTATTAGAGATTAAACAAGCAAAAAATGAATATGATGAAATCACTAATAAACTATCAACTAACTATGATGATATGGAACTTATTAACAGACAAAGTCAGTTGGCTTCTTATCTTGATTTCCACAATGGTTGGGATTTGGACAATATGATTGAGAGAGTTTTGATTGAATTTCAATTAAAACAATTTGAGTTTAAAGATGTAAATTTATTGAGCGGAGGAGAGCAAAGAAGAGTTGGATTAGCAGGTTTATTACTAAAAAAACCTGATGTTTTACTTTTGGATGAGCCTACAAATCACCTTGATGTTTATATGGTTGAGTTTTTAGAGCAACTGCTAATCAAAAACAATTTCACTCTACTTTTTATCTCTCACGATAGATATTTTATTGATAATATTGCCACAAGTGTTATTGAAGTGGAAAATGGAACATTAAGAAAATTCAATGGGGGATACTCTTCATATTTGGAACAAAAAGAGCAACTTTTAGAAAATATGCAAAAAGACCATGAAAATTTACTAAGACTTGTAAAAAGAGAAGCTCACTGGATGCAAAGGGGAGTTACAGCTAGAAGAAAAAGAAATGAGAGAAGAAAAGCTGAATATTTTGATTTAAAACAAAAAGCAAGGTCAAATCCTTCAATAATTAGAAAAATGACATTAGAACTTCAAAGGGAACAAAAATCTTTTAACACCGAAGAGAAACAACAAAACAAAAAAAAGATGCTTTATGAGTTGGATGATATTTGTAAAACTTTGGGAGATAAAAAATTAATAGAAAATTTTACAACTAGAATTCTACAAAAAGATACTATTGCTATAGTTGGACCTAATGGAAGCGGTAAATCAACTTTGCTTAAAATTTTTATGGAAAAACTAAAAGTTGATAGTGGGAATTTTAAAAAAGGTGATTTCCAAATAGGTTATTTTGACCAACATAGGGAATATTTAGATGATAATAAAAACCTTCTTGAAACATTTTGTCCAAATGGTGGAGATAGAGTTGTTCTAAATGATGGAAGAAATATGCATGTTTTTGGTTATTTAAAAAACTTCTTATTTCCTAGAGAGTATCTTGATAAAAAAGTTGGTGTTTTAAGTGGTGGAGAAAAAAACAGAGTTGCATTAGCTTTACTTTTTACAAAAAAAGTAGACTGTTTGATTTTGGATGAGCCTACAAATGATTTGGATATTCCAACTATCAATATTTTAGAAGAGTATTTACAAAATTTTCAAGGAGCGTTGATATTTGTTTCACACGATAGATATTTTGTGGATAAAATAGCAAAAAAACTTTTTGTTTTCCAAGGAAATGGAATAATTACAGAGAGTTTCCAACCTTATAGCGAATATTTAGAGATAGAAAAAGAGTTAAAAGAACTTGATAGTTTTGAGAAACAACTTTCAACTCAAAGTGAAAATCAAGCACCGAAAATAGTAACTATAAAAAAACAGACAAAATTAAGTTATAAAGAGCAAAAAGAGTATGACTCTTTGCCTGAAATTATAGAAGAGTTAGAAAATAAAATTGAAGAGATAAATAAGTGTTTATCAAATCCTGCTTGTTATGAACAAAAAGGAATAGTTGCTATATCAAAAAAGCTAGAAGAGATAAAAAATGATTATGATGAAAAGGTTGAAAGATATTTGGAACTTGAAGAGTTAATAGAGAGCTTTAACTCTTAAATAGTTATAATTTTCAAAATAAAAGGAGTAAGAATGAGTTTAAAAGAGCAATTAAAAGAAGATTTAAAAACAGCAATGAGAGATAAAGAGATTGTAAAAAGAGATTCAATCAGAGCTATAAATACAATGATAAAACAAATTGAAGTTGATGAGAGAAGAGAACTTGATGATGATGAAGTTATCAAATTAATCCAAAGAGGTATAAAACAAAGAGAAGAAGCAATATCTCAATATAAAGCTGCACAAAGAGATGATTTGGTACAAAAAGAGCAAGAACAAGTTGATGTATTTATGTTGTATTTACCAAAACAATTAAGTGATGAAGAACTTGAATCTGGAATGAAAGATGTAATTGCTCAAGTTGGTGCAACAAGTGTTAAAGATATGGGGAAAGTTATGGGTGTTGCAACAAAAACTTTTGCAGGTGTTGCTGATGGAAAAAGAATTAATGAGATGGTAAAAAAACTTTTAGCTTAAAAATATGACAAGAGAACTTGAAAATTTATTAAATCAACTGGATGAAAAAGAGAGGAAACAGGCACTAGCTACAAATGTGGATAGTGTTCAAAAACTACTTCCTCTTTTGTTAAGAAGAGTCTCTATTAGTAATGCTCAAGAGGTTGTAAGTTTATTAAAAAAATCTATAATTCCTTCCATATGTTCTGAAATTGATTGTCATTTAGAAAATTTATTTACGCAAATAGAACAAAATCCCCAACTTCTTTTTAAAAATGATATACAGTACAAAATTGGACAATTTATTGCAAAAAGATTTGAAAGGGATAGAAAAGTAGTCTCTAAAAAAACATCAGATATTTCTAAAATAGTCGTGATGATGGGTGAATATATAAATGATACCATTGAAAAAAATGGTATAGAGTCTGAAAATATAAGAAAAATAAAAGAGCAGATTTTAAAAATCAATATAGAAGAAGATGGTATTGAGTCATTGACCCATTTACAAAAAGAGTTGGCTAATGCCGCATCTTTGATAACTGAAGAGATTTCAAACACAAATAGTCATCTTAAATCAGAAAAAAGTAGGGTTGAAGAGTTAGAAGAGAAGATTAAGATTTTGGAAAATGAATTATCTAAATCAAAAAATGAGAATATGAAAGACCATTTAACAGGTATTTTTACAAGAAAGGCTTATGAAGAAGCCATAAAAAATATCGAAGATACATTTAAAAGAGGTGGAACAAATTTTGCTTTAGTATTTTTTGATTTAGATTATTTTAAAAAAATTAATGATAGTTATGGACATAAATGTGGAGATACTATATTGATGACTTTTGGAAAAGTTTTGAGTAAATATACTAGGAATTTTGATATTGTTAGTCGATATGGAGGAGAAGAGTTTGTTGCTGTTGTTCATTTCAATGAAGAAAAAGAGATTATTAATTATTTAAAAAGAATAAAAAATATTGTTACAAACAACTCTTTTTTATTTGAAAATAG
>JBBITK010000017.1:0-27160 GCA_037440805.1 Arcobacter sp.
TTCAAAAACATATATCAAAAGGTATGTATTCATCAGAAGTAATAAGAGCATTAGGTTCTCCAAATATTATAACTAGAGATAAATATGGAAAAACTAGTTGGGTATATGATAGAGTTAACACTTATCATTCAAAAACAAATGGTGGATTAAATTTTGTAAGAATGAATTCTAATGATTTTATAATTGGTGGTGGTGTTTTGGCTGGAACAGCAGCAGCTTTAAAAACAACTGGTCAATCTAATTTCTTAATATCTGCAGCAGCATTAGGATTATTTACACTATTCAATACTCAAAATGATTATGAATATAGAACTGAACAAAAAACAATTACTATAATAATAAACTTTGATGAAAATGAGAAATTGCAAAACTTCTCTTATATGTACTCATCATTCTAAGAAGTCATAATGATTAATAAAAATAATATAATTATCTCTTTGTTTTGTGGATTCTTACTTACTGGCTGTAGTAATGTTAAAAATCTAGAAATAACTCCAGAGAATAATATTATAAATAAAGAGTCTGCATTACAAGTAAGAGATATTCAAATAAGAACTTTTGAAAATACAACTAAAGAAAACCTTATGAATGCTATTGTAAATACTTTACTTGATGATGGATATTATGTTACAACTATTGATAGTAAAATAGGTATCATAAGTGCAAAAAATGATAAAAACAATGTTGAATTAAATCTAGTAGCTCTTGTAAAAGAGACAAAAGATGGTAATCATCTTGTTAGATTTAGTATTAATGCAGTTGATAAAAGCCTTGCATTTAAATCTTACATAATAATAAGTGATGAAACTATTTATAGATATCTATTTGATAGATTGAGAAAATCTCTTTTTTTAAATGATGAATTTTATAATAACAAAGAAGAGAAACCTAAAGCATCTAAAATAAAAACAGAAAATTCAAAAGAGAGTAAAATCTTAGTAAGAGAAATTTTTCAAAAAACAACTTTAAAAGAAAAAACTACTCCAAAAAAAATTGAAAAAAAAGCTAAATCTTGCAAAACAACATCTTCTGAAAAAAAAGAGAGTTTTTATACAGAATATAGTGTTGAGTTCCTAAAAACACTAAATAAAGAATTAGCTTTTAATGAATTTAAAAAATTGAAAGGGTCTAATCTTGATGTTAGAATACACAACTTTTATGAATATAAAGTTGTTAGATTAGGCAGATTTAAATCTAAAAAAGATGCTGAAAAAAATTTGAATGACTTAAGTAAAACCTATAAAAATTTAAGAATAGTTAGTTTTCAAAAAAAATACTAACTATAATTTAAAAAATGAAAATCAGTTTTTATTTTGTTTTATTAATTTTTGTTTTATCAGAAAATATTTTTGCTAATCAGAATATATATTCCATATCTATTTGCACTACAAAATATCAAGAAGGTGCAAATAGATGCGTGGAAAATATATTAAAATATGACCATAAAAAAGCTTTTATTGAAAAAGAACCAACAGATAACTTTTATCGAACTTTTATAGGTAAATATAGTTCTTATACAGAAGCAAAAATAGAAATGGAAAAGCTATCTATATTTACAAAAAATCAAAAACCTTTTATAAAACTCTTAAATTATAATTATCCAATTAAAGTTCATAAAAAAAATCAAATAGAAGATAGTTTTTATTCTGAGAATGATTATTTGAATGAGTTAAAAGTCTTAAATTCTATAAATTACAGTAAAAAAAATAGAACTAATCATATGAAAATTAAGACTTATTTGTTAAAAGATGATTTTGAAAAACTTATAATAGAAGTTAATTCAAAAAATAATATGCTATTTTTCAAGGGTTTAAAAAACAATCAAATAAAAAATATAGACTCTTTTAAGGTCTCAACAGCAAGGGCAAATATAAAAAAACCTTTAGGAGAAGGTATTGTTACTTCTATATCCTTAAATCCTAGTTGGTATCCTACTGAAAAAACTTTAGAATATTTCAAAACAAAAGGTATAGATTTACCCAAAATTGTTCCTTATGGACATAAATTAAATTATATGGGTTTAGCAAAAATAAACTTATCTCACAAAATAGATGATAAAGATATATATAGAATTCATGGAACTTTAAATGAAAGTACAATCGGAACTTACGAATCAAGTGGTTGTATTAGAATGAAAAACAATGAGGTTTTTGAACTAGCATCTTATCTATCAGAATTTATTGCGTCAGGAAAAAATTTTGAAGATATAAAAGTTATTCTAAACTAACAAAAAAGTAGGATTATTACCTACTTTTTATTTTTATTACTTTTATCTTTTTCTTTAGCTTTTGTCTCTTTTTTCTCTTTGAAATTTAAGTAGTATTCAATTTCTGATGGAGTTAAAATTTTGATAGTATTTGTACTTCCTGGCATACCAACAGGGTAACCAACAGTAGCCACATACAAGCCATCTTTTTTTAATTTACCTATTTCTTCTAGGCTTTTTAACATTTTTTGGAACATTTTAGAAGCCTGTGCTTCTTTGATAGTTCCCACAGGTTCAACTCCCCAAATAGCAGTCAAAGAGTTTAGAACTTTTTTCTTGTGAGTAAATGTAAAAATTGGAGTTTTTGGTCTATATCTTGACATTTTAATAGCCGATTTTCCAGAACTTGTAAGAGCTAAAATACCATTTGCTTTCAAATCATCTGCAAGTTTTGTTACAGTTGATTGAATAACATCAAACTCATCTAAATATGGAAATTTATATTGTTTATCAAAATTATAAATATCTTCAGTTTTTGCAATAATATTGTGCATTGTATCAACTACATTTATTGGGTCTTCCCCAACTGCACTCTCTTCAGAAAGCATAACAACATCTGTTCCATCTAAAACAGCATTTGCAACATCTGAAATTTCTGCTCTTGTTGCTCTCTCATTTTGAGTCATTGATAAAAGCATTTGAGTTGCTGTAATTACTGGAATTCCTTTTAAATTTGCTTTTTTAATAAGCATTTTTTGAATTGTTGGAACATCATAATAAGGAACTTCAATACCCAAATCTCCCCTAGCAACCATCAAACCATCACTAGCTTCTATAATTTCATCAATATTTTCAACCGCATCAAATTTTTCGATTTTTGCAATCAATTTACCATTATATCCACCCAAAAGCTTTCTAGCTCTTTTCATATCTTTAGCATTTTGTACAAATGAAATTGCAAAATAATCAACCTCATTTTCAACTCCCCAAGCTATATCTTTTTCATCTTTTTTTGTAATAACATTGATGTCGATTACTGTATTTGGGAAATTTACACCTTTTCTTGAAGATAGAGTTCCGTGATTTTCTATTTTTGCAATAATCTCTTTTTTAGTTTGAATAACCTTTGCTCTAATAGTTCCATCATATAAATATATATATTCACCCTCTTTTACCTTATCCAAAATATCTGGATAATTTATAGAAACAACATATTTTTTATCAGACTCTTTGTATCCAATTGTTTCATCTTTTACAAATCTAATTTCATCTCCTCTAAAAAGTTCAAAAGGCTCTTTTAAATCCCCTATTCTCACCTTTGGACCTGAAATATCTTGTAAAATTCCAACTGTTTTTCCAACATTTTTCATAGCAGTTCTAATATTGTTTAATGTTTCCAAATGATATTCATGGCTACCGTGCGAAAAGTTTAATCTAAACATATTTGCACCAGCTTTTATAAGTCCTTCAATCATCTCAATACTATGGCTTGATGGGCCTAAAGTTGCTAATATTTTTGTTCTTTTTTCCATAGTTTCTCCTTTAATTTGATTTATTATAACACAAGTTTGTTACAATAAAGTTACCAAAATAACTCAACAATTATTGCACAACTACTATGTTAAAATACAAAATAAAAACATTTTTGGAGTTACTATGAAAATTTTAAATTTAAAAACTTTTGTTTCAGCAACACTTATTACATCTTTATTCAGTGGTTGTGTATCAACTGGAAATCAAACTTTTGATAACAATCAAAATACAATTATTGGCTCATCTGTCGGGGCTTTAGCTGGTATTGTTTTAGGAAATAATGTAGGTGGAGGAAATAAAGGAAGAAATAAAGTAATTGGAGCTTTAGCTGGAGCAGCGATTGGTGGAGCGATTGGATATAGTATGGATTCACAAGCAAAAGAGATTGCTCAAAGTCTAAACACAAATGTAAATAACAACCCAAATGCGGTTTTAAATCCCGATGAGGATTTGATTGTTTCATACAATGATAAATTCGTAAAAATTATGTTCAGAGATGATATGATGTTTGAAACAAACTCAGCAAATCCTACTCCAAGTGCAAGTGCTAAAATTGCAAAAATAGGAACTGTTTTACAAAAATATCCTAATACTTTGGTTCAAGTTGTGGGACATACGGACAATAGAGGAACAAAGGCTTTAAATGCCTCTTTATCTGAAAAAAGAGCTTCAAATGTAGGAAATATTATCTATAATTCAGGCATTCAAAATCAAATCTTTTCAAGGGGATGTGGTTTTGATAAACCAGTTGCTCCAAATACAAATGCCTCAAATATGGGTTTAAACAGAAGAGTTGAAGTATATTTATATGCCAACCAACAATCTGTTGTTGATGTTTGTAGATAAAAGGTAACTCCTTTTATTTACCCTCTTTTTGATACAATCTTTTATGGAAAAATTTAGCACTTATTTTAACAACTGGCTATATGACAAAGATGGCTACTACTCAACATACAAACAAATAGGAAAAGATGGAGATTTTTTTACATCTGTTTCAACTACACCTTTTTTTGGTGGAACAATAGCAAAAAAAATCATTCAAACAATAGAAGAGGGATTTTTACCAAACAACACAACTATTGTTGAAATTGGTGCACATCATGGATATTTATTGGCAGATATTATTCAGTTTATTTATACCCTTAAACCTCAACTTTTAGAAACCCTAAATTTTGCAATAATTGAAAGATTTGAACACCTACAAATTCAACAAAAAAAATATCTTTATGACTCTTTTGGAGATGTGATAAAACTAAACCATTATGACGATATTTCAAACATCAAATTAAAAAATGCTTTTATAGTTGCAAATGAGATATTTGACGCTTTTTCATGTGATTTGGTATATACAAATAAAGATGATATTTTGCAAATAGCCCATGTAAATAATCACAAAATAGAGTTTGTAAATTGTGAAAATGATGAAATTTTAGAGCATTGCAAAAAATATCATATTACAAAGGGAGAAGTTGCTCTCTCTTACAAAGATTTTGCAAAAACTATGTGTGATAATTTTGAAAAATTTGAGTTTTTAACTTTTGATTACGGGGATAGATTTCCAAGAAATGATTTTTCAATAAGAGTTTATGAAAAACATAATGTACATCCATTATTTGAAGATAATCTACCCCTTGAAGAGTTGCACAAAAAAAGCGACCTAACCTATGATGTTCACTTCAACTATTTAGCTGATTGTTTCAAAGAGTATCAAGAAAAAAATATCTCTACCAAATTTAACACTCAACTTAAGTCCTTAGTTGAATTTGGTATAATTGAACTTTTAGAAATATTAAAAGCTAATGTTGATGAAATCACCTATTTAAGGGAGACCCAAAGGGTTAAAGTTTTGCTTGAACCAACTGGAATGGGCGATAGATTTAAAACATTAATAGTTAGAAAAAATTAAAGAGGATTTTATGGAATTGATAATTAATGGAGAAAATAAAAGTTTTGATGATAACTTTTCACTACAAGATATTATAACTGCTTTACAAATTGAAAACAAAGTTATGGCAGCTGCTGTGAATATGGAAATTGTAAAAAAAGACCAATGGACAAATTTTGTACCAAAAACAAATGATAAAATAGAGCTTTTACAGTTTGTGGGTGGTGGTTGATTTGAGTAGAGAAAAAGGAGATTTTGCTGAAAATAGAGCCATCTTTTTTTTGCAAAATCTAAATTTTGAAATAATAGATAGAAATTTTTATGCTAAAAAACTAGGTGAAATCGACATCATCGCCAAAAAAAATCAAACTTACCACTTTTGCGAAGTAAAATCAGCTCCTGATTATGAAACAGCAATAAACAACATAAACCCATCGAAACTATCAAAAATAAAAAGAAGTGTTGATTACTATTTACAAACAAAAAAGATAGATTGTGCCTACTGTATAGATGCAATTATTGTAACACCTGAGAATATAGAATTTATAGAAAATATTACTATTTAAAAAATTGGGCAATAAAAAAAGTAAGTGGTGAAGGTCGCAAAAACACCACTTACTTTCTATGGACTTTTGTATATAAAATTTGCAGAAGTCAATTATAACAACACACAGTAGCATTAAACTAGCAACTAAGACAAATTTTGAAATTTAACCTTTTTTTATCCTTTTTTGGATAACATATCTAAATATCTATGGAGAATTTTTTGTATTCAAAAGAGTTACTTTCTATAAAAAAATCAAACCGTTTCAGAACTAGAGAACTTTTTGATGAAGATTTAATCGATTTAGCTTCCAATGATTATCTTGGACTTTCAACCAATAAAATACTTTTCCAAAATGCCTATGAAAATGTTTTAAAACAACAATATCAATCTCCAAAAGCTTCAATGCTAGTAAATGGTTATAGTAAAATCCACAAACAATTTGAAGATAAGCTTTGTCAAACAAATGATTTTGAATCAGCGATTATTGTAGGTTCTGGATTTTTGGCAAATATTTCGCTAATTGAAGCTTTATGTAGAAAAAACGACACCCTTTTTATAGATGAGGAGTATCACGCAAGTGGTATTTTAGCTACAAAACTTCTAAAACCAGAACAGGTTGTAATTTTTAAACATAATGATTATAAAGATTTAGAAACAAAAATCAAAAAAAATCAAAGGGTTGGTAGAAATCTTATTGCAATAGAAGGTGTTTATTCTATGGGTGGAAATTTGGCTGTTTTTGAGATTTTTGAAATAGCAAAAAAATATGAAGCTTTACTTATTGTTGATGAAGCACATAGTTCAGGAGTTATAGGAAAAAATCTTTTGGGTATTTATGATTATTATGATTTGAAACCATCAAAATTTGATATAAAAATGGGAACTTTAGGAAAAGCTTATGGTTCTTATGGGGCTTATATTTTATCTTCTCAAAATATTAATGATTTTTTGATAAATAGAGCAAAACCCATCATTTATTCAACCGCTCCATCACTATTTGATACAGCTTTAGGTTTTGAAGCACTTAGTTTTATAGTAGAAAATAAACTTGAAATTAGAAAAAAAATAGATATTAATTTGGAAATTATAAAAAAATATTTAGATATTAATTCACAAAGTTTAATTATTCCAATAGTTATTGGAGATAATAAAAAAGTAAAAGATATTCAAGAGATTTTAAAACAAAATGGTTTTTTAGTTGGAGCAATTAGGCAACCAACTGTAAAAGAGGCAATAATTAGACTTATTGCAAAAATTGATATAAAAAATGAAGATTTAATAAAAGTATCCAACCTATTAAAGGAGTTAAAATGTTGATAAATGACTTAATAAAAGGTAATAAAAAATTTAGAGAAGCTAGATTTCCTAAATATGAAGATGATTTAAAACAGTTAGTTGAAACAGGACAAAAACCTGAAATTTTATTTATTGGATGTAGTGATAGCAGAGTAACACCTGACTTAATGCTTGACACAAAACCAGGAGATATGTTTATTTTAAGAAATGTTGGGAATTTTATACCTCCATACAATCCAGATAATGATTACCATGGAAGTTCAGCGGTAATTGAGTATGCTGTTTGTGTTTTAGGTGTAAAACATATTATCGTTTGTGGACACTCTCACTGTGGAGCTTGTAAAAGTTTATATCAAGATTTAGGAGATTCTCCTGATTTAACAAATATTAAAAAATGGCTAGAACTTGGTAAAAGAGCCAAAGAATATACTCTTTTAGCTATTCAAGATAAATCAGACCCTGAAAAATTGTATAGAGCAACTGAGAGAATTTCTATTGTTCATCAAATGGAAAACCTATTAACTTTTCCTTATATTGAGAAAAAAGTAAAATCAGGAGAACTTCAAATTCACGGATGGTATTATAAAATTGAAGATGGAACGATAGAGTATTATGATGGAGAAGAGTGTTCATTTGAGCCATTAAAAGAGAAGGGAGAAAAGTAATTTGGAAACTAGAAAATTATCTAAAAAAAGTATAATTGCTATTGTAATTATAATTTTGGTTGGTCTTTTTGGATTTATTGAACTAAAAAGTTTAAAAGAGCAAAAAATGACAGAAATACTTGCTACAATGGGTTATTCAAATGTTAAAGATGTTGTTTTTATAAATAAACTAGATGTGGAAGATAAAGTAACTAGAATGACTAGTAATGTATATAAAATTAAATTTTTTGATTTAACTTCTAATCAAACTTGTGTTGGATTTATCCACAAAGAAAAAAACAACACTTACACAAAAGATTTTGATTGCAAATAGGATTAATATGAGTATTTTAGAAAAATTAGAAAACAACGAAAGATTAAATTATGAAGATGCTATCAAACTTTATGATTTAGACCTTTTTACCTTGGCTCACTATGCCAATAAAATAAGAGTTGAGAAACATGGTAAAAAAACCTATTTCAACATAAATAGACACATAAATCCAACAAATATTTGTAAAGATGTTTGTCAATTTTGTGCATATAGTGCAAGTAGAAAAAACCCTCATCAATATACATTAAGCCACGAAGAGATTTTAGAAATTGTAAAAAACTCTTCAAAAAATGACATAAAAGAGGTGCATATAGTTTCAGCTCACAATCCACATACAGGATTGCAATGGTATATGGATGTATTCAAAAAAATAAAAGAGAATTTCCCATCTATTCATGTAAAAGCCCTAACTGCTGCTGAAATTCACTTTTTAAGCACTGAATATAATCTAACTTATGAAGAGTTGATTGATATGATGATAGAGCATGGAATAGACTCTATGCCAGGTGGTGGTGCTGAAATATTTGATGAAGATGTTAGAAAAAAAATCTGTGGAGGGAAAGTAACTTCAGAGCAATGGCTAAATATCCATAAATTATGGCATCAAAAAGGTAGAAAAAGTAACGCAACTATGCTTTTTGGACATGTAGAAAGTAGAGAAAATAGAATTGACCATATGTTAAGACTTAGAAATTTACAAGATATAACAGGTGGATTTAATGCTTTTATACCTTTGGTTTTCCAAACAGAAAACAACTATCTAAAAGTAAAAGAACCATTAACAGGTCAAGAGATATTAAAAACCTACGCAATCGCTAGAATTTTACTTGATAATATCCCAAATATAAAAGCTTATTGGGCAACTTCAACTGTAAAATTAGCATTAATTGCTCAAGAGTTTGGTGCAAATGATGTGGATGGAACGATTGAAAAAGAGTCAATTCAAAGTGCAGCTGGAGCTTCAAGTGCAAATGGAATAGCTCAACTAGAATTTGTAGATTTAATCAAAAATTCTGGATTTATACCTGTGGAGAGAGACTCTGTTTATAATGAATTAAAAGTTTGGTAAAAACTTTTAATTCAAATATTTTTATCTAAGCAATAATCTTTGAAGTAGCAGTTATTATGGCTGTTTCAGACCTCAAAATCAAAGGTAAATCAAAGCCAATAACAAAATCTTTATCAAACCCTGCTCTTTCTTTGTTGGAAAATCCACCTTCACAACCAATAACCAAAGTTTTAATGTCGCTCTTTTTTTCATCCACAAATTTTTGTGAAAAGTCCAAAAAGTAAACTTCACTATTCTCTTTTAAAAATTTTTCCAAACCATTACAAACTTCAAGTTTTATAATATCTGATCTTCCACATTGAGTTGAAGAGTTTATAAGGATTTTATTAAGTTTTTCAATATTGATTTTGAAGTTTTTTTGGGAATATTCACAATAGATAAAAGTTATCTTATCAACTCCCAACTCATTTAAAGAGGGAAGAGTTTTTTCTATGTTTTTAACATCTATAACACACCATCCAAGATGTAAGGATTTTGGATTTTTGATGATTTTTTCTTCTTTAGATACAAGCCTTAATAGTGCATTTTTTTTATTTATCTCTTCAATTTTATAAAGATAAATAAAACTATCTTTTAGATTTCTAAAATATATCTCATCCCCTACTTTATGCCGTCTAGCTTTTACGATATAGTTATAAACCTCATCTTTTATCTCAAAAACATCTCCACCACAAAACTCATCATAAGAAAATTGCATTAAAATACCTTGCTAATAATATAAACCAAACAAATTACACCAAGTTCTATCATATAAATCTTTTTGGCATATTTTCTAAACTCATCTTGAAGTTCTATTTGGTCATGTTTGATAACTCTCATTTTTTTATATCTTTTTATCTCAATAACTAACAAAAATATAGCTGCTGGTATCATCAAAGCTATCGTAAAACTAAAAGTTTGTGCATAAAAAGCAACTATTGTTCCTGTATAAATCACAATAGCATTTGTCATATGATACAAAGGTGTCATAAATTTGAGCCTTTTAGCCAAAGGTAAAAACTCTTTAACACTCAAAACAGAATATAAATTGAATAACATAATTAATATAAAAAAATATATTACATATACATGGGTTTGGATTGCACTTTGCATTAATTCCATCGTGTTTATCTCTCTTTTAAAAAATTTTGGTATTATAACTTAGTTGTCATAATTTTTTATTAACCAATTTTTTTGGGTTATTCGGAAAAACAACTACTTTAAAAATAAAACCTTAACAAATTTTATCAACTATTTTTTATCAAAAAAGGATTTTTTAAAATGAGCAATAAAAAAGCAATATGTATTCTAAGTGGAGGAATGGATTCTACTTTAGCATCTTATATGGCAAAAAGAGATGGTTATGATATTATTGCCGTTCACTTCAATTACGGACAAAGAACACAAAATAGAGAATTAAAAGCATTTAGAGATATTTGTGATGATTTACAAATTTTAGAAAAATATGAGATAGATATTCCCTTTTTTACACAAATTGGAGCTAGTGCTTTAACAGATTTAAATATTGATGTTCCAACGGGTGGTATTGAAGCTGGTGTTCCCATAACTTATGTACCATTTAGAAATGGTATTTTTTTATCAATTACCGCTGCTATTGCTGAAAAAGAAGGAGCAACAGCTATGTATATAGGAGTTGTTCAAGAAGATAGCTCAGGTTATCCAGATTGTACAGATACTTTTATAGATAAAATGACAAAAGCTATAAATCAAGGAACAAAAGAAGAGACAAAAATAGAGATAATAACTCCTTTGGTTCATCTTTCAAAAGCTCAAATTGTTCAAGAAGCTATAAAACTAAATGTTCCACTTGAACACACTTGGTCGTGTTACAAAGAAGAAGAAAAAGCTTGTGGAATTTGTGACTCTTGCAGACTTAGATTAAATGGTTTTAAAATAGCAAATATAAAAGACCCTATCTCTTACAAGGAGATATAAAATGCACTGGAAAATATCAAAAGAGTTTGATTTTTGTTATGGACACAGAGTTTGGTCACAAAAATTAAACACAGAATTTTCATTGGATGGATGTTTAAAATGCCGTCATTTACACGGACATCAAGGGAAAATCTTAGTCTATTTAGAGGCTTCAAAACTTCAAGATGGAATGGTTACAGATTTTAAACATCTAAATTGGTTTAAGGCATTTTTAGATGATGTTTTAGACCATAAATTTATTTTGGATATTAACGACCCACTATTTCCAACTCTTCTACCAAACATAAAAAAAGATTATTTAATAGGATTTGAACAGGGATATTATCTTGTGGATTTAACAAAATTTAAAAATGAAGAAAATCATATTATAGAGCTTTTAGAAGGGTATGTACTTGTTGATTTTGTGCCAACAAGTGAAAACTTATCGGCTTGGCTTTTAGGTATTGTTCAAGAAAAAATGAATAAATTAGGTATCAAAGTTTCACATGTTGAATTTTTGGAAACACCAAAAAGTAAAAGTACCTTCTATGCTTGAAATAAATGAAATTTTTGGACCAACTATTCAAGGAGAGGGAAAACTTGTAGGAACTCCCTCTATTTTTATTAGATTTGGAAAATGTAACTTTAAATGTGAGGGTTTTGAAGTTGAATATGAAACCCCAAGCGGAATAAAAAAGTGTGCTTGTGACTCATATTATGCTGTTGATATGGCTTTTAAAGATACTTGGACAAAATATCAAAGTTATGAACAGATAGTTGATGAAGTTGATAAATTAATCTCTTCTTGCAACTATAATTATAAAATTGATATTGTAATAACAGGAGGGGAGCCTCTACTTTATTGGAATCAAGAGGAGTTTCAAAAACTTCTAAAACATTATATAAACCACGGTCATAAAGTTACGATTGAGACAAATGCCTCATTAAATCTAAATTTTGAGCATGAATACCAAAAAGAAATTCTTTTTTCTATGAGTGTAAAATTAAGTAACTCTTTAGAACCTTTGAAAAAAAGAGTAAATAAAGAAACTTTAACAAAAATTTTAACAAATACTAAAAACTCCTATTTAAAATTTGTCATAGGTAAAGATTTTTTGGAAGAGGCTCAAAAAGAGATAAAAAATATCATATCTGATATTCCAAAATGTGATATTTATTTAATGCCTATGGGAGACACATCGGAGCAAATTAATAAAAATTGTGAAGATGTGATAAAAATGGCGATAGAGAACGGTTACAAATATTGTGATAGGTTACATATAAGGGTTTGGGACAATAAAAGAGGAGTATAAAAAATCCTTTTATTTATTAAATTGTTGATATAATCAAAACATTATAGGAAAAAAAGAGAGGAAAAAATGAATTTTACAGGTTCAAATGTATTAGTTACAGGTGCTAGTAGAGGAATTGGAGCAGAAATTGCAAAAACTCTTGCTACTTTTGGTTTAAAAGTATGGATTAATTATAGAAGTGGAGCAGAAGCTGCAGAAGCTATAAAAGAAGAAATCGAAAAAGCTGGTGGAAAAGCTGCATTAGTAAAAGCTGATGTTACAAATGAAGAAGAGTTTGCAAATGCAATAAAAACTATTGTAGATGCTGATGGAGAGTTAGCATATCTTGTAAATAATGCAGGAATCACAAAGGATAAATTAGCTTTAAGAATGAGTGTTGCAGATTTTAATGATGTAATTAATGCAAACTTAACTTCAGCATTTATAGGATGTAGAGAAGCTTTAAAAACTATGAGTAAAAAAAGATTTGGTTCAGTTGTAAACATCTCTTCAATAGTTGGAGAAATGGGAAATCCTGGACAAACAAACTATTCAGCTTCAAAAGGTGGATTAAATGCAATGACAAAATCATTTGCAAAAGAGGCAGCATCAAGAGGAATTAGATACAACGCTGTAACACCTGGATTTATTCAAACAGATATGACACATGAACTAAAAGAAGAAGTTAAAGCTGAGTACGAAAGAAACATTCCTCTTTCAAGATTTGGACAACCAAAAGAGATTGCCGATGCTGTGGCATTTTTATTAAGTGACCATTCATCATATATCACAGGTGAAATATTAAAAGTAAATGGTGGACTTTATGTTTAATCTCCTCCAAAGAGATTTTTAAAAGTTTTTAGTTATAATACAAAGTTAATTTTATAAAAGGAAATGAATATGGCATTATTAGATGATGTAAAAGCAGTTGTTGTTGAGCAATTAGATTGTGATCCAGCAGAAGTAAAAGAGGATTCAAAATTCATTGAGGATTTGGGTGCAGATTCTTTAGATGTAGTTGAATTAGTTATGGCATTAGAAGAAAAATTCAACATTGAAATTCCAGATGAAGATGCTGAAAAAATCTTAACTGTATCTGACGCTATCAAATACATCGAAAATAACGCGTAATTTAAACGCTTAAATAGAAGAAATTTCTTCTATTTAAAATTTTAACTATTGAGTTTTTTTAGAAAAATTGAATAATTTAAATAATCATAGAATTGGAGCATATTTAAAATGAAAAGAGTTGTTGTAACTGGTTTAGGGACTATAAATTCAACAGGAAATAGTGTAGAAGAGTCGTTTAAGGCTGTTATAAATGGTGAATGTGGTATAGATACTATTACTTTATTTGATATAACTGAATTCCCTGTTCAAATTGCAGGGGAAGTTAAAAATTTTGATCCAGAAAGTGTAATGGATAAAAAAGAAGTAAAAAAAGCTGACAGATTTATTCAGTTAGGTATTAAAGCAGCTCTTGAAGCTATGGTTGATTCAGGATATGCTTCGTTAGAAAACAAAAAAGTTGATGACAATATAGCAAATAGTTTTGGAATAATTTCAGGTTCTGGAATAGGAGGACTTTCTACAATAGAAAAGAACTCTGTTGTTTGTGAAACAAGAGGTCCTAAAAAAATATCTCCATTCTTTATACCTTCTTCATTGGCAAATATGCTAAGTGGTTTTATTTCTATTGAACACAATTTAAAAGGTCCAAGCTTATCACATGTTACTGCATGTGCTGCTTCAACTCATGCTTTAAATGATGCTGTTAAAACTATTATGCTAGGTGGAGCAAATAGAGTTTTAGTTGTTGGTGCAGAGAGTGCTGTTTGTGGTGCTGGACTTGGAGGTTTTGCTGCAATGAAAGCTCTATCAACAAGAAATGATGATCCTAAAAAGTCTTCAAGACCTTTTGATATGGATAGAGATGGATTTGTTATGGGAGAGGGTGCAGGAGCATTGGTTGTTGAAGATTTAGAAATAGCTTTAGCAAGAGGTGCTAAAATTTATTGTGAAATCATAGGATTTGGAGAATCAGGAGATGCAAATCATATTACAGCTCCAGTTATGGACGGTCCACTAAGAGCAATGAAAGCTGCTTTTGAAATGGCAAAAAATATCACTGGTGAATATCCAAAAATTGATTACATTAATACTCACGGTACTTCAACTCCTGTTGGAGACAAAAATGAAACTGCTGCAATTAAAGAAGCATTTGGTGGAAAAGAAAATTGTCCTCCAATATCTTCTACAAAAGGTCAAATAGGACATTGTTTAGGTGCTGCTGGTGCTATTGAAGCTATTATGGCAATAAAAGCACTTGAAGAAGGGATTATTCCTCCTACAATCAATGTTGAAAATCAAGATCCTGAATGTGATTTAGATGTTGTTCCAAATGTTGCTAGAAAAGCAAATTTAACTACAGTTATGAGTAATAACTTTGGATTTGGTGGAACAAACGGTTCTGTAATTTTTAGAAAATTTACTAAATAATTAATAAACCTAAACTTCAAAAGAGTCTAGAAAAGACTCTTTTTTCTTAAAAGGAAAACTTTGGCAGCTTATTTAGAATTTGAAGATAAAATCAAAAAAATTGAAGAAGAAATAATATTAGCAAAAACAAAAGCTGATGAACATGCAGTAGAAATACTTGAGAAAAAATTGGAAAAAGAAGTTGAAAAAACTTTCAAAAATCTAAGTGATTATCAAAAACTTCAACTTGCACGTCATCCGGATAGACCTTATGCTATGGATTATATTAATGCTCTACTATCAAATGCCTATGAAATTCATGGGGATAGACATTATGTAGATGATCATGCTATTGTATGTTATTTAGGTTATATTGATGGTCAAAAAGTTATGGTTATTGGTGAACAAAAAGGTAGAGGTACTAAAGATAAACTTCACAGAAATTTCGGAATGCCAAGTCCAGAAGGATATAGAAAAGCATTAAGAGCAGCTAAAATGGCTGAAAAATTTCAGATTCCAATATTAATGCTTGTGGACACTCCCGGTGCATATCCAGGAATTGGTGCAGAAGAGAGAAATCAAAGTGAAGCGATTGCTAAAAATCTTTATGAATTTGCAGATTTAAGCACTCCCACTGTTTCTGTTGTAATTGGAGAAGGTGGTTCAGGGGGAGCATTGGCTATTTCGGTTGCTGATAAATTAGCAATGATGAGATACTCTGTTTATGCCGTTATCTCTCCTGAAGGGTGTAGTGCAATTTTATGGAATGACCCATCAAAAGTTGAAACTGCAGCAAATGCATTAAGAATCACTGCTGAAAATTTAAAAGAGCTAAAACTTATTGATGATGTTATAAATGAGCCATTAGTAGGAGCCCATAGAAAAAGAGAAGATGCTGTTGATGCACTTAAAAAATATTTTTTAGAATCAGTTTATGAGTTAAAACAATTAACTCCTCAAGAAAGATTAGAGAAAAAATATGAAAAGATTATGTCATTAGGTTCTTTTCAATAAATCTAAATAATTCAAGAAAATCTTGAATTATTTCTCTCTAACTAATCGTCCAACAGGCTCTCCACCTATTAAATGAAAATGAAGATGACTAACTTCTTGTCCTCCATCTTTTCCTATATTTGTAATAAGTCTATATCCACTCTCTTTTACTTCTAATTTAGAAGCAACTTTTTGAATAAATTCCGTCATACCTGACATAATACTTGCAGGAACAACATCAAAAGAGTCATAATGTTCTTTTGGGATAATCAATACATGAATTTTTCTTGTTGGATTTATATCATGAAAACAAATAAAATTATCATCTTCTAAAACTACTTTACTAGGTATTTCACCCTTTACAATTTTACAAAATATGCACACTTTATTCTCCTTGTACCTAATTGAAAATTGATTATAACCAAACTCTAATAAAATTTTAAGTACAATCACGACTTTATGGAGATACTAATAGATTTTAATAATGTAATTTGTGGGAGAAAAAATGACTCAATGGATTGAAAAAATTACCAATGCTAACTCTTTAGAAGAGCTAGATAACTTAAGAGTTGATATTTTAGGTAAAAAAGGTTTTTTAACTTTAGAATTTGCAAAAATGAAAGATTTACCTGATAATGAAAAAAAAGAGTTTGCACAAAATTTAAATGAAAAAAAGAGTTTAGCTACAAATGCAATCGAAGCAAAAAAAATACTTTTAGAAAAAGATGCTTTACACAAAAAATTAGAGAATGAAAAAATAGATGTAACACGATTTAATAATGAATTATCTTGTGGAGCAACTCATCCAGTTGTTGAAACAATGAATAGAATTATTACATATTTCCAAAATTTAAACTTTGCTGTTGAAGAAGGTCCACTAGTAGAAGATGATTTTCATAATTTTGAAGCTTTAAATCTTCCTAAATACCATCCTGCTAGAGATATGCAAGATACTTTTTATAACAAAGATTTCTCTCTTTTAAGAACGCATACTTCTCCTGTTCAAATAAGAACAATGTTAAGTCAAAAAACACCTATTAGAATGATTGCTCCAGGAACAGTATTTAGAAGAGATTTTGATATTACCCATACTCCAATGTTCCATCAAATTGAAGCTTTAGTTGTTGATGAAGCAGATAAAGTATCTTTTGCAAATCTAAAACATGTTTTAGTTGAATTCTTACATCATATGTTTGGTGATGTTGATGTTAGATTTAGACCATCATTTTTCCCTTTCACTGAACCTTCTGCTGAAGTTGATATTTCGTGTGTTTTCTGTAAAGGAAATGGGTGCAGAGTTTGTTCACAAACAGGTTGGCTAGAAGTTCTTGGTTGTGGAGTTGTGGATCAAAATGTATTTAAAGCTGTTGGTTATGAAGATAAATCAGGTTATGCATTTGGTTTAGGAGTAGAAAGATTCGCTATGTTAATTCATAGTATAGGAGATTTAAGATCTCTATTTGAGAGTGACACAAGATTATTAGGACAATTCAAATGATAATTACAAGAAGCTGGCTAGAAGAATTTATTGATATATCTAATATTTCAACTGAAGATATATGTAAAACCCTTAATTCAATAGGTTTAGAAGTTGATAGTGTAGAAAAAACAAATATTCCATCAAAAGTTGTTGTGGGAAAAGTTTTAGAAAAAATAAAGCATCCAGAAGCAGACAAATTAAGTATTTGTCAAGTTGATATTGGAAATGGTGTCGTTCAAATTGTTTGTGGAGCAAAAAATGTTGATGCTGGACAAACTGTACCAGTTGCAATAATTGGTTGTGATTTGGGGAACAATTTTGTTATCAAAGAGGCAAAATTAAGAGGTGTTGAATCAAATGGAATGATTTGTTCTTCTACAGAGCTTGGTCTTCCTAAACTAAATGATGGTATTTTAGAACTTGATGACTCTATTGGTCAATTAATTTTAGGAAAAGAGTTAAAAGAATATAAAACTTTAAATGACGACATAATCGAAGTTGAATTAACACCAAATAGAGGTGATTGTTTAAGTATTTATGGAATTGCAAGGGAATTAAGTGCTTATTATAATATTCCATTAGTTGAATTTGAAAAACAAGTAAAATATAATAATTTAGGTATTGGTCAAGTTTTAGAGGTTGAATGTAATAGTAAGGTAGATTCTTCTTTATCCTTCAAAGCTATTGATTTTACAAATTACCAATTTGCTGTTTTACATAAATTAAGAACAGGTTTTATAGGTAAATTTGAAAATAACAATGATATTAAAAATAGTTTAAATTATTGTACTCATAGTGTGGGTGTTATTTTAAATGCTTACCCAAAAGAAAAAGCATTAATGAATAATACTTTAAGTACATTAATTGTTAAAAAAGACGAATTAGGTTTTGATAATGTTTTTGGAACAGAACACTTAAGTAAAATCTGTATTGAACAAAAAAGTATTAATCCTGAAGATACAAATTTTATAATAGAAGCATCTTATGTTAATCCAGAACTTGTAGCAAAAAAAGTTTATGAAACAAAAATTAAAACTGGCGAAATTTTTTATAGAGCCTCAAGAGGAAGTGAACCAGATATCAATTTTGGGATAGATTACTTCTCTACTTTTGTTTCAAAATATGGAGCATTATCATATAGAGGTACAAAAACTTTTACTGATGACAAAGAGAAATTATCTTTAGATGTAAGTATAAGAAAAATAAATGCCATAATTGGTCAAGAGATTTCAAAAATAGAGATTGAAAAAATATTAACAGCTTTAGATTTTGAAGTAAAAGATACATTTGACAATATTTTAACTATAAAAATTCCTCATTTTAGACATGATATTAAAAATATCGCTGATGTTACAGAAGAGATTGTAAGAATTATAGGAATTGATAATATCATAGCAAAACCTCTAAAAATTGATGAAGTAAATAGAGTAAATAAAACTTCAAATGATTTATTGAAAAAAAACAAATTAAGATTTAAAGCAATAGAAAATGGTTTCTTTGAAACATTAACATATGTTTTCTCTTCAAAAGAGAATCTTGAAAAATATGGATTTAAAACTGTAAAAGATGAATTAGAACTTATAAATCCAATAGTTAAAGAGTTAAATACTTATAGAACAACTATGCTTTTAAATCTTGTAGAAGCTTGTTCAAATAACTTTAAAGTTGGGGCAAAATCAACAGCATTTTTTGAAATAGGAACTATTTTTGATGAGAATAGAAAAGAGTCTAAAAAAATATCTTTTATTCAAACAGGAGCAAATGAGCAAGAATCTTTAATAAATGGTGGAAAACCACATAATATTGATTTTTTTGGTTTTGCTAAAAAAATATTAAATACTATTGGAAAATTTGACTTAGAACCAATGGATAAAATAGAAAATAAATTTGTTCATCCTTACCAAAATGCTAAAGTTTTAGTTAATGGTAAGAACATTGGATTTATTGCAAAACTTCATCCTAGTGTTTGTGAAGATTATGATTTAAGTGATACTTTCATTTCTGAAATAAATTTTGAAGATATTAAAAATGATTTAACAGAAGTTAAATCTTACTCTAAATTCCAATCATCAAAAAAAGATTTAAGTATTGTTGTACCAAAATCTTTGGAGTATAAAGAGATTAAAAAAGTAATTGATGGATTAAATAACTCAACAATAAAACAATTTAATCTAATTGATACTTATCATGATGAAAAATTAGGAGACAATGAGAGTTTAACAATAAGATTTGTTCTACAAAATGATGAAAAAACAATGGAAGAAGAAGATATCACTTCAACTATGAACTCTATTTTAGAAGCATTAAAAGAACAATTATCAGTAAATCTAAGATAATATAAAAGGAAAAAAGTGGAAAAATTTAATATACAAAAATTAACAAAACCATTTAATGTTGAAATAGATTCAATTGCAAGTGATAAATCAATATCGCACAGATGTGCTATGTTTTCACTTTTTTCGTCTCAAACATCTTACATAAAAAACTATCTAACAGCTGAAGATACTCTAAATACCCTAAGTATTGTAGAACAGCTTGGTGCAAAAATAAAAAGAGATGGTTCGTACATAGAAATTACTCCTACTGAAAAATTAAATGAACCAACAGATGTTCTTGATTGTGGAAATTCTGGAACTGCCATGAGGCTATTTTGTGGATTGTTAGCTAGTGTTGATGGTGCATTTACACTAACAGGTGATAAATATCTAAGAAATAGACCTATGAAAAGAGTTGCAGATCCCCTAAGAAGTATAGGAGCAAAAATTGATGGAAGAGAAAATGGAAATAAAGCTCCACTTTTTATAAGAGGAGTAAAAGAGCTTAAACCTTTTAATTATCACTCGCCTGTTGATTCTGCACAAGTAAAATCTGCAATGATTCTAGCAGCCCTTAGAGCAGATGGTATTTCAAAATATAAAGAGAATGAATTAACAAGAGATCATACGGAGAGAATGTTAAATGGTATGGGTGCAAAAATAGAGTATGATAATGAAGGATTTATAAATATTCATCCATTAACTGGTCATTTAAAACCATTAAACATTACAGTTCCAACTGATCCATCTAGTGGATTTTTCTTTGCGGTTGCAGCTGCTATTACAAAAAATGCTAGAGTTGTTATAAAAAATGTAACTCTAAATCCCACAAGAATAGAAGCTTATCAAGTTTTAAAAAGAATGGGAGCCATTGTAAACTTTATAGAAAAAGAGAATGTTTATGAACCAATAGGTGATATTGAAGTTATTAACAATGAACTTGTTGGTGTAGAAGTTAGTGAAAATATCTCTTGGTTAATTGATGAATTACCTGCATTATCTATTGCTATGAGTTTGGCAAAAGGAGTTTCAAAAGTATCAAATGCCAAAGAGTTAAGAGTAAAAGAGAGTGATAGAATTTCTAGCGTTGTAAATAATTTAAAACTTTGTGGGGTTGAATTTACAGAATTTGAGGATGGATATGAAATAGTTGGTGGAACCATGCAAAAAGCAACTATAAATTCCCATGGAGATCATAGAATTGCTATGAGTTTTGCAATAGCTGGATTAGTTTGTGATATGGATATAGAGGATACACAATGTATTGAAACATCTTTTCCAAATTTCAAAGAAATATTAGACTCTTTATCTAAATAAGAAGAAAAATATGCAAGTTAAATTAGCTTCAAATTATGGTTTTTGTTTTGGAGTAAAAAGAGCCATAAAAATTGCTGAAGAGTATAGAAACTCTTCAACAATGGGACCTTTAATCCACAATCAAGATGAAATAAATCGACTTAAAAAAGATTTTAATGTTGGTTTATATACCAATTTAAGTGATGTAAAAGATAATGATACTGTGATTATTAGAACTCATGGTATTCCGAAAAACGATTTAAAAATTTTGAAACAACAAAATGCAAAAGTTATAAATGCAACTTGCCCTTTTGTAACAACCCCTCAACAAATAGTGAAGAAAATGTCTGCCGAAGGATATTCTATATTAATTTTTGGAGATGCAGATCATCCTGAAGTAAAAGGTGTTCAATCTTATGGAGAGGACCAAGAAGATGTTCATATTGCTTTAGAACCAGCTGACTTAGAGAAAACCATTTTTAAAAATAATAAAATTGCAACTATTGCTCAAACCACAAAGAAAAAAGAGAAATATCTGGAAATTGTAAACTCATTAATTTTAAAAAATAAAGAAGTTAGAGTTTTTAATACAATTTGCGATGCTACATTTGAAAATCAAGATGCAGCAAGGGAACTTTCAAAAGAAGTTGATGTTATGGTAGTAATTGGAGGTAAAAACTCATCAAATACTAAACAATTACACTCTATTTGTTTGGAAAGTTGTAAGGATTCATATCTAATAGAAAATGAATCAGAAATTGATATCGCATGGTTTAAAAATAAAAAATTATGTGGTATAACCGCAGGTGCTAGTACTCCTGATTGGATAATACAACAAGTTGTAAACAAAATAGAATCTATCAACTAAGTAAGAATTTAAGCCAATATTCTGTATAATCTTAGCATTTAATTAAAATGGTAAATATGAAGGAATAAAATGGGTATTGAAGATATAGATTTAGGTGAAGACTTCGATTTTGAGCAAATGCTTAATGAGTCTTTTGAGAATGCTGAAAATAATTCTGTTGTAGATGGTGTAATTGTTGAAATTACTGGTGATAAAGTTTTAGTTGATGTTGGGCAAAAAATAGAAGGTCAATTAAATATTTCAGAAATTACAATTGGTGGTGTAGTAAAATACAATGTAGGTGATACTCTAGCTGTTATGTTAATGGGAAATAAAGGTGAAAGACCAAATATTTCACATAAAAAAGTTCTACAAAAACAAAAATTTGATACATTTGTTGAAAAATATGGTGATGATGTAGAAAATGTTACTATCGAAGGTAAAATAGTATCTCTTAAAAATAAAAGTGGTTTTGTAATGGAAGATGCTGAAGGTTGTGAATATTTTATGCCTCTTGCTCAATCATTTATGAAAATCCAAGGTTCTGTTGGAAAAACTATTAAAGCAAAAGTTTTAAAAGTAAACAAAGGACAAAACTCTATCATTGTTTCAAGAAAAAAATTAATCGAAGAAAATAAAAATGCTAAAGATTCTAAAGTTAGCGAAATTTTAGAGAAAAAAGGTCCAGTTATTGGAACTATCAAAAAAATTACTTCTTATGGAATGTTTGTAGATTTAGGTGGAATTGATGGTTTAGTAAACTACAATGAAATCTCTTACAAAGGTCCTGTAAATCCAGCTAATTATTATAATGAAGGTGACGATGTTTCTGTTGTAGTATTATCTTACGACAAAACAAAACAACACCTATCTTTATCTATTAAAGCTGCTTTAGCAAATCCTTGGGAAGAGATAAAAGATGAGTTAGAAGTTGGAGATACAATAACTGTTACAGTTTCTAATTTTGAATCTTATGGTGCTTTTGTTGATTTAGGAAATGATATAGAAGGTTTATTACATATTTCTGAAATGTCATGGAATAAAAATGTAAAAAATCCAAAAGAACTTTTAACAATTGGTGAAGAGATAAATGTTGAAGTTATCGAGTTAAATATTGAACAAAAAAGATTAAGAGTATCTTTGAAAAACTTACAAGAAAAACCATTTACAAAATTTACTAATGAACACAAAATTGGTGATATTTTAAAAGGTAAAATCGCAACTTTAACTGATTTTGGTGCTTTTGTTACAATCGGAGAAGTTGATGGATTATTACACAATGAAGAAGCTTCTTGGGAACCAAATGCTAAATGTAAAGCTATTTTCAAAAAAGGTGATGAAGTTGAAGTAAAAATTATCAAAATTGATAGAGAAAAAGAAAATATATCTTTATCAATCAAAGATATCAAAGATTCTCCAGCAAAAAATTTCCAATCAGCACACAAACTTGGTGATATTGTAAAAGGAAATGTAAAAGATAAAAAAGATTTTGGAGTTTTCATTAAATTAGAAAATAATCTTGATGGTTTGATAAGAAATGAAGATTTAGATCCATTAAAAGCTGAAGATATAAAAAATGGTGATGAAATTGAAGCTGTAATTATTAATATTGATACTAAAAAAAATAGAATCAGATTATCAGTAAAGAGATTAGAGCAACAAAAAGAGAGAGAAGTTTTAAAATCTGTAAATGATGATTCATCTATGACTTTAGGTGATTTATTAAAAGACCAAATAAAATAAATAGGATTTGTTTAATGAATAAGCATACAATTGTAGTTTGTGACCATATTCACGAAGCAGGTTTACAAATACTTCAAAATGCAGAAGATGTAAACTATGTTTTTGCTGCAGACTTAGATAAAACAACATTACTTGATGTAATTAAAGATGCAGATGTTGCAATAACTAGGTCTTCAACTGATGTTGATGAAAATTTTTTAAATGCAGCAACAAATTTAAAAGCAATTATTAGAGCTGGTGTAGGTTATGATAATGTAGATATTGAAGGTTGTAGTAAAAGAGGAATAATCGCAATGAATGTTCCTACTGCAAACACAATAGCAGCCGTTGAACTTACTATGGCTCATATGTTATCTTGTATGAGAAAGTTTCCATACGCTCACAATCAATTAAAAATTGATAGAGTATGGAAAAGAGAAGATTGGTATGGAAATGAACTTTATGGTAAAAAATTAGGTGTTATTGGTTTTGGTAACATTGGACATAGAGTTGCATTAAGAGCTAAATCATTTGAAATGGATGTAGTTACTTATGATCCATATATTCCTTCAACAAAAGCAACTGATTTAGGTATTAAATACACAACAAATTTTGAAGATATTTTAGCTTGTGATATTATCACTATTCACACTCCAAAAAATAAAGAAACTATTGATATGATTGGAGAAGCTGAAATAGCAAGAATGAAAGATGGCGTAGTTTTAATAAATTGTGCTAGAGGTGGATTATATAATGAAGAAGCATTATTTAATAATTTACAATCTGGGAAAATTGCAATGGCAGGAATCGATGTATTCAAAAAAGAACCTGCAATAAATCATCCATTACTAGATTTACCAAATGTAACTGTGACTGCTCATTTAGGAGCAAATACAAAAGAATCTCAAAGAGAAATTGCTGTTCAAGCTGCTCAAAATGCAATTGAATCTGCAAGAGGTATTGCATATCCAAATGCCTTAAATTTACCAATAGATGAAACAAAAATTCCTTCTTTTGTAAAACCATATATTGAATTAACACAAAAAATGGCTTTCTTAATTGCCCAATTAGGAAAATCAGAAATTAGATCTATAAATATAGCTGCAGAAGGTGAAGTATGTGAGTACTTAGACTCTTTACAAACTTTTGCAACTGTTGGTGTTTTATCAACATTCTCTGATGAAGTAAACTATGTAAATGCAAATTTCATAGCAAAAGAAAAAAATATTGAGTTAACAACTTCAGAATTTTCAAATCATAGTGGATACCAAAATAAAGTATCAATCAAAATAACTACTGCAAATGGTGTAAAAACTATTTCTGGTACAGTATTTGGTGAAGATGTACAAAGAGTTGTTGAATTAAATGGTTTCCCAATAGATATTGAACCAAGTGGGAAAATGATTGTTATGAGAAACAATGATGTTCCTGGTGTTATTGGAGAAGTTGGAAGAACTCTTGGAGATAATAAAATTAATATTGCGGACTTTAGATTATCAAGAGGGAAAGATGGTGCTTTAGCTGTTATCTTAATTGATGAAAAAGCTAACTCAGAAGTATTAAAAAAACTTGAAAATATAGAAGCAGCAATATCTGTTGCTTATGCAGAAATTTAAGGAGAAAATATGGCAATTGGAATGAGTGAATTAAAAAAGGGATTAAAAATAGAAGTAGATGGTATTCCTTATAAAATTACAGAATATCAACACGTTAAACCAGGAAAAGGTGCAGCGTTTGTTAGATGTAAAATCAAATCATTCTTAAATGGAAAAGTTATTGAAAAAACTTTCCATGCTGGTGATAAATGTGAAGTTCCAAACTTACAACAAAAACAAATGCAATTTTTATATGATGATGGTGAATTATTACAGTTTATGGATAATGCAACTTATGAACAAGAAGGTTTAACTTATGAACAAGTAGGTGAAGCTTTTGATTGGATTATTGATGGTATGACATGTGATATGATGTATTACAATGGAAAAGCTATAACTGTTGAGCCTCCAATGGTAGTTGAATTAAAAATTGTAGATACTCCACCAAACTTTAAAGGTGATTCTCAAGGTGGAAGAAAGCCTGCAACTTTAGAATCAGGTGCAGTTGTTCAAATTCCATTCCACATCTTAGAAGGTGATGTAATTAGAGTAGACACTAGAACAGGTGAATATTTAGAAAAAGTTAAGTAAAAGATTCTCTTTTACTTAACTACTCTTTTTAAAAACACTACTTTTTCATTCCCTATATAGTTTTCATGTATTATTTCGAAATCTATTTCTATATTATTTAAAGTATTTAAACCCATTCTCATTTTAGGACTTATAAGTAAAACCAAATAATCTATTTTTTCTTTTAAAATATCAAGTAAATTATATCCACCTTCAATCATTACAAATTTATAATCTAGTATTTTAAATAAATCAGTACTAATATGTACCTTTCTATTTGGTATAAAAAAAAGTGGTATATTTCTATCAAATATTTTATTTCGAGAGTAAATTAATACATCGGGAGATTTTCCTGCAATAAATCTTGCATCAAGTTTTGGTTTGTCAGTTCGTACGGTATTTCCACCAATAACTAATAATTCTATTTTATCTCTTAAAGTATGCACATAAGCTAATGTTTGATTTGAAGAGATATAACCGCCATCTATAGTCCCATTTAAAGTTTGAGCCATTTTATAAAAAATAAATGTTCCACTATTCCACTTTATAAATGGATATAAAAGCTCATAAGCTTCTTTTCTCATACAACCTACATCAACATCTATTCCTACATTTAAAAGTGTTTCTACACCACCTGATGCAATTTCATTTATATCTTCATGGGCAATATATATTTTTCTAGGTTTTAGTTCTTTTAATAAATTAGCACAAGCAGGAGTTTTTCCAATATGATTACATGGCTCTAATGTTACATAAATAGTACAATCATAAAAAAAACCATTATGATTTGCTATTAAATATTCGTGAATATCCGATGGATTATTTTTAGTTTTCAAAATATCATTTGGAAAATATTTTAAATAAGCCTCTTTTAAAGCATTTACTTCAGCATGTGCTTTACCTGCTTCTTTATGTGCTTCAATAGCTAATATTTCACTATTTCCTTTTACAACAACACATCCAACTGCAGGATTTGAATAAGTTAAAAATTGGTATTTCCAAGCTTCATCAATAGCTAATTTCATAAAAAATTCATTATTAATTTTCATTGTTTTTCCAAAAAAGTTTAATTTGCTAAATTGTAGTATATAAGAAAGGTTTTTAATCGAGTATTAAATAGTAATAGAAGATTCTATTACCATTC
>JBBITK010000017.1:27170-37633 GCA_037440805.1 Arcobacter sp.
ATAGAACTGTAAGCTATCTCTTCTTCTCCAAATTCTGTTTTTATAACTATTTTGTCATCATCTGCATTTAAAAGTTCACCTTTAAAAATTTCTGTTGCAAAATCTTTAATTCTAACATTTTCACCAATACTTGCTTTAAAATGTTGTGGTTTTTTCAATTTTCTTTCTATCCCCGGAGAACTAACTTCTAAATTATACTCTCCACTCATAGGTTCATTTACATCTAAAATAGGAGAAATCATTCTTGAAATTTCAGCACATTTATCAAGATTTATTCCACCTTTTGCAGTAACTAAAACTCTAAATATATTTCTATCATGTTCTTTTGTAGATACAATATCATAAAGTTCTGCACCCAAACTTTCAACTGATAATTTTATTCTTCTAAATTCATTCTTCTTCACTTTTTTTTGTTTTGATTTGAGCAAATAAAGACTCTAAACTTTTTGATTTTTCTAAAGAGTTATCAACTTCAAATTTAAAGTTGGGACATTTATACCAACCTGTACTTGCTAAAACATAAGATTTTATTCTTCCATTGGCTTTTATAAGTTTTCCTATAACTTGACTTATTTCTGACTTATCAAAATCTGAACCATCAAAATAGACTATTGCATCATACTTACCATTTTTACATACAATACCTGTTATTGGTATAGAGTTTATATATGAATCATCTAGCGTAGATAGTGCCTCTGGCACTAACTCCATAAGTAAAGACTCTGTTCTTAATAAATTTACTTTTTTACTATTCATTATCTATTATCTATTGAAACTTTTTCTTCAACTTGTATAAATGTTTCTATAAAGTCACCATTTTTAATATCATTAAACTTATCGAACATAATACCACATTCATAACCATTAGCAACTTCTTTCACATCATCCTTAAATCGTTTTAGAGATGATATTTTACCTGTATAAACAACTACACCATCTCTAATAATTCTAGCATGACCACCTCTGATTACTTTACCATCTGTTACTAAACATCCTGCAACTGTTCCTACTTTTGGAACAACAAATGTATCTCTAACTTCAGCTTGACCTGTATTTTCTTCCCTAATAATTGCACTCATCATTCCAGATAGAGTATTTTTAACATCATCAATTAAATCATAGATAATTGAATATGTATTTATTGTTATACCATCTGCTTTGGCTTTACTTTTTATAGAACCTGTAGGTCTTACATTAAATCCTAAAATTATACATCCATCACTTGCACCTGCTAAAACTAAATCAGATTCAGTAATACCACCAACACCAGAATGGATAACTTTTACTTTTACTTCTTCATTTGCAATTTTTTCTAATGAACCTTTAATAGCTTCTAAAGATCCACCAACATCAGCTTTAATAATTACAGGAAGTTGTTTGATTTTTCCTTCTGCAATTAATCCACTCATCTCTTCTAATGAAACTTTTGTAGATTTTGATAACTCTTTAGCTCTTGCATGTTCAGCTCTAGTAGTAGCAATCTCTCTAGCCTCTTTTTCAGAATTTTGAACAACTAAAAAAGAACCTGTTGTTGGAACTTCATTTAAACCTAGAACCGTACCCGTTTCAGAAAGACCTAACTCTTTTACTGGTCTTCCACTATCATCTGTTATAGCTTTAACTCTTCCGAAAGTCGTATCACAAACAATATTATCACCTATTCTTAAAGTACCATTTTGAACGATAATCGTTGCAACAGGTCCTCTTCCTTTTTCCAATGAAGACTCAATAACTGTTGCTTTTGCTTTAGCTGTTGGGTCAGCACTTAATTCTAAAAGTTCTGATTGGATTAAAATATTTTCTAATAAATCTTCTATTCCCTCTCCTGTAAATGCTGAAACACCTATAAAATCAGTATTTCCTCCCCATTCACTTGGAGTTAAATCTCTCTCAGCCATTTGAGCTTTTACCATATCAGGATTAGCACTCTCTTTATCCATTTTATTAATAGCAACAATTATAGGGCATCCACTTGCTTTTGCATGAGAAATAACTTCTTCTGTTTGAGCTTTTACCCCATCATCTGCTGCAACAACAATAATAATAATATCTGTAACATTAGCACCTCTTGCTCTCATAGCTGAAAATGCTGCGTGTCCTGGAGTATCTACAAATGTAATTTTTTGACCATTTTTTGTTACAGTATAAGACGAAATATGTTGTGTAATCCCACCTGCTTCACCTTTTGCAACTTTACTACTTCTTATTTTATCTAATAAAGAAGTTTTACCATGGTCAACATGTCCCATAATAGTTACAACAGGAGGTCTTGTTATGTGATTTGTATCATCTATCTCTTCATTTTGATAATCTTCAACATAATTAGCATCTTCTAAAGCATCTTTTACAATAACCTCTATACCAAACTCTTCACCTAAGATTTCTAATTCGTCTTGTTTTAAGAAGTCATTTTTAGTAACCATCATTCCTAAACTAAATAAAACCATGATAACTTCAGCTGGAGATTTTCCACAAGCTTCAGCAAATTCATAAACTCTTATATCTTCAGGAATTGTTACTTGGCTTATCTCTTCAGCCTCTTTAGTTGTTTTAATTCTTTTCTTTCTTTTTCCTCTTTGTAGTCCTTGAGGATTATTTCCAAAAGCTGCTGGTCTTGAACTTCTTGATTGTTTAGCAGGATTTTGAGGTTTTGGTTCATCAAATATTTTTAAATTATCATCTAAATCCATATCCAATAAAACTACTTCTTCTCCCAATAAAGAATCAGATGTTGAGACAAAATCACTTTCAACATCTTTATATTCTCTTTCAACCTCAATTTTTACACCATGTTCATGAGCTCTTACAGGTGCTTTTTTCTTCTCTTTTTTTGGTTTTGATTTTCTATCATCATTAGATGAAAAATCATTTGAGTAGTTACCTTCAACTTCGTCTCCACTTCCAAGAATCTCACTCAAAGATTTCATTGGTTTTTTTATTGAAGAATCAGAAGAAACATTAGATGAATTAACAAAAGTCTCTTCAACCTCATCTTCTCTTGGTTGTTTTTTCTTAATAATAGTAAGTCCTCTTCTTTTAGGAACTATTTTATTTGAATTGTCAGGATTTATTTCAGGTTTATTATTCTCTTCAACTTTAACAGATACATTTTTATCTAAAGGTTTAACAGGTTTAGAAATTGTTGTTTTTTTAACTTCAACTTTTTTAACTTCTTGAACTATTATTTTTTCTTCGTTTTCTACTGTTTCATTAACAACTTCTAATTTTTCTTCTGGTTGTTTTTCTTTTTTCTCTTCAGTTTTTTTTGCTTTTGCTGGAACTTTCAATTTAGGACTTTTACCTGTCATAATGTAGTTCGCAATCTCTTCAGCCTCTTCGTATGATACTGCACTTTGTGGTGATTTTAATTCTATTCCTAAATCTTTAGCTTTAGCTATAACATCTTGGCTACTAGCTCCAGCTTCTTCTGCAATTTCATAAACTCTTACTTTATCTGACATCTGTTAAAATCTCCTTAAGTTGTTCGACATAGTTATCTTTATTTTTATACTCTCTAAATAGAGCCTTTTCTAATTTTTTATACTCTTTTGTTGTTGATTCTAATTTTACACCATTCAAACAACTACTACAAATATAAAAACTTCTTCCACTACCATTGTAGTAACCTATTTTTTTATCTTGATTTATTAACCTTAACATACTTTTTTGTTCGCATCTATCTCTACAAACAATACACATTCTTAAGGTTTCTTTTAAATTAGCCAAATATTATACCTAAAATATACTAAATATCATAAATTTTAAATCTCCACCTTCACACCAACATTATCAAAATCAGCTGTAAAAACTTTAAAATGAGGAAATTTTTGTCTCAAAGCCTTTTCAATTCTTTTTGAATCATCTATTGTTGACATAGAAAATAGTGTAGAACCTGAACCTGATAATGTACTCATTAAAGCTCCTTCTTTCAAAGCAGTTTTTTGAACATCAAAAAGCTCTGGCATCTGTTTCATTCTATATTTTTGATGAACTTGATCCAAAGAGGCATATTTAAGCATATCCCAATTTTCAGCCATAAAGGCAGCTGTCAATAAAGAAGAATGAGAAATATTAAATATTACATCTTCCTTTGAATATTTAAAAGGTAAAGCTTTTCTTGAAAGTTGTGTTGAAATAGGTCTATTTGGTATAACAACAACTGCTTTCAAATGATTTGGTATCTCTTTTTGAATATATTTAACTTCATTTTCTTGAACCGTTGCAACAGTAAATCCACCCATAACAGCAGGTGTAATATTGTCAGGATGGCTTTCATAAGCTAATGCTAAATTTAGCAACTTACTTTTTTCAAGTTTAATTCCTTCTATTGCATAAGCACTAGCTATCGCTGAAACAATAACAGCAGAAGAACTCCCCAAACCTCTTGAAAGTGGTATTTCATTTTGAAATTCAAATCTAAAATTTCTTTTTTTGTGTGATAAGTTGTGATAAAAATCATTAAAAATTGATATAAACATATTATTATCTTTTAAAGCAGGATTATTTGCACCCTCACCTTTTAAAGATACGCTATGAAATTTTGATGGTCTAATTATAACTTGGTTTTTTATTGAGATTGCAAGACCTAAACAATCAAAACCTGGTCCTAAATTTGCACTAGTTGCTGGAACGCTAACTTTCATCTACTTCCTTATTTCTAAACAGCTGGTAAATTATATCTTGGCAGTGTTTCTTCATTAAAATCTATATTTTCTATACTCTTAGGTAATTTAAAGTCGTGGATTATAACCTCTTTTTCTAAAAAGTCCACTTTAATATCATTTTCAACTTTAATAAAATACTTTTTACCTAAAGCCTTAATTGGGCTACTTTGATTAAAGTCAAAGGCATTACAAGAGTAGAAATTGATGTTCTTTACCATACAAAAAGTTTTTAAAAATATATAAGCCACTTTTATAGACATAAAAGAACCTGGTCCATTTACATACGAGATAGATTTTATATCATACTCTTTTGATAATTTTTCAAAAAATGGCGGTATTAAATCAGAAGTTTTACCATCTAAAAAAACTTCTTTTATCAATTCTTTATTTTTGTAAACACCAACTAATAATGGGTTAGAAATGGTTATTATTAAAACTTCAACCAATTATCTTCCTAATTTTCAACTTTAGAATAAGCCATTTCAAATACTTCTGCTTCACTCGATGCTTTTTCTAAATCAATAATCTCATAATTTTCTGCATCTTCATAAAGTTTTTTTGTCAAAAGATGATTTAAATGATGACTTCCTGCAATAGCATCATATTCCCCTACTATTGTATATTCAAGTAGTGCCATATCTCCTATTGCATCTAAAATTTTATGTCTAACAAATTCATCATCATATCTTAATCCTTCAGGATTAAGTATTTTAGTTTGATCCAAAACAATAGCATTTTCCATAGAACCACCTAAAGCTAAACCAATGCTTCTTAAATATTGAACTTCATGTAAAAATCCAAATGTTCTTGCTCTACTAATATTCTCTTTATATTCTGAAATAGAGTAATCAAAATGAAAACTTTGTTCACCTATAGAAGGATGATCAAATTTGATTTTAAAATCATAAACTATTCTATTAGATGGTTTTAAACAAACTTTTTTACCATCTTCTGTGGTAATAGAAACCTCTTTTTTAATTTTGATAGCTTTTTTTGATTTCTTAAGCTCTTTTATTCCTGCTTCTTCTATTAGCATACAATAACCAGCTGAACTTCCATCCAAAACTGGAACTTCATCATTATCTATTACGATTCTAAGATTATCTATTCCATAAGCATAAACTGCTGATAAAAGATGCTCTATCGTAGAGATAACAACACCATCTTTTCCAATAACTGTTGCCATTTTTGTATCTACAACATTCTCTCTTTTTAAAGGAATCGTAACTCCAGCATCCACCCTATAAAAAACTATTCCCATATCATCATCTAAAGGTTCTAATCTCATTTTTACAGGAACTCCCTTATGAAGTCCTATTCCCACAATTTCTACATTTTTTGCTATTGTTCTTTGTTTCATTTTGTATTTATCACTTTCATTGACGCATCTATAACACTAGTTACATTATCAACTATCCACTGTTTACTCAACCACTCATTAGGATTTACTTCTATTCCTTGAACTAAAACACCAAAATGTAAATGGTCTCCAAATACAGCCCCTGTTGAACCAGTATTTGCAATATAATCTCCTGCTTTTAATTCATCATTTAACTTAACATTTGCTTGGCTTGTATGGGCATATAAAGTTGCCAAACCAAAACCATGATCTACAATTAAAGTATCTCCATATATTCCTAAATAATCACTAAAGATAACTTTTCCACTATTAGTTGTAAATATTTTAGCTTTTTTTATACTTGCCCAATCATTACCCAAATGCCACGCTTCATCAATTTGAACATCATTATAAGAGTATTTTCTTTTTTCTCCAAAACCTGCAACCGTCATAGAAGCTGGTAATCTATCAAAAGTTTTTAAATTCCAAGAAGTTTTCATCTCCCTTGACATTTTATTTTTTACAACTTCTTTTATTTGATTAACATTTTTTGCTCTCAATTCTCTATTTGTTTTTATAAAAATTTCTTGCATATCAGTTGGAACTGTTTCATTACTTTCAACCAAAACATTTTTGCTAACTTTTTGTATAAAATCATCAGATATTTTTAAAGAGTCATTTTTTTCTTTATATTTTTTCAAATAAAATGGAACTTTCATTGTTACACTATTTCCTGCTTTATCAACAGCAACCAAATCAAATCTTTCAAAATTTTCAATTATAATTGGCCATGCAATTATTGAAATATAATAGTTTGGTTTTGAAAAAGGAATTAATTCAAATCTCTCTTTTCCATTAAAATATATTGCCATATCTTTTAAATGCTCATCTTTTACTTCAACTATAGCAACAGCACTTCCACCTCTCATTATAGAGTATGAATTACCAATTACACGAACCACTGGAGATTTTTTATCAATTTTAAATTTAAACTCTTTATCCAATTTATTTCCAGCAAAAAAATTCCATTTACTTGTATCAAAAGCTTCTATTTTCAAAAGCACTTCTGCACCATCATAAACGCTCTCTACAAAAGGAGGAATAATCTCTAAATCAACACTATTTTTAGAACTCTTTACAACTTTCGTTTGTAAAATTTTCTGTTCTTTTCCATCAAAATAACTTATTTTATATGCACTTAATCCATAATCATCACTAATGCTCATTTTTAATGGTGTTTGTAAATTCCAAAAAAGTTCAGCATTACTATTTTTACTCTCAAAATTAATAGTAGGAGCATTTCTCTCAAAAGTTGGTGAGAAAAAAATAAACGATATTAGAGATAAAATAACACCTAAAACAACGGCTATTATCATATTTTTAATTTTAAATTTTTTAGTTAATTGACTCAAAGATTTCCTTTAATACTAAATTTTTTGCATACTCTACATCTAAAGTATTTATTGTACAACCAGAGGCGTTAAAATGCCCCCCTCCTCCAAAATGAATAGCTATTTGGGAGACATCTATTTTTCCCTTTGAACGCAAAGATACCCTTGCTGTGTCATTTACAATTCTAACAAAAATTGCAATTTTAACAACTGCCATACTCATAATCATATCCAAAGCATCTTCACAATCTCTATTATGAGCACCCGTTTGTTTGAACCACTCACTTTTTGCAATTATCGAAGCTACAGTTCCTTCTTTATAAAGTTCTAAACTATCTAAAACCATAGGAATAATTCTATATTTTGCTAAAGAGTCTCTTCTTAAAAGTTTATTTGCAATGTCAGAGGGACTAGCACCACACTCCACCAAAAAATTAACCTTAGCAAAAGTTGATTCATCACATCTTCCCAAAGAAAAAGCTAATGTATCATCATAAATCCCAACATAAAGTGCAGTTGCTGAATTTTTTGTAATATACAAACCATTATGTTTAAAAAACTCAAAAACCAACTCAGAAGTTGAGCTTTTCATAGAATCTACTATATTTATAGTTCCAAAATTTTCATTTGATTTATGATGATCAAAATTTATAAGAGGAATTGAACTATCAAGTTCTATCCCTAATCTTTTATAAGTTCCACAATCAACGCTTATTGCCAAATCAAAAAATGGCGGTAATTGGTCTGTTATTTTCTCAAATCTTGGAATAAAATCAAGATTTTGAGGTAAATCTGAGCTTACATTAAAAACTTTATGTTTAATTTTATTTTCATAAAATAGATTTGACAAAGCCAAAGCTGAACCAATGGAATCAGGGTCAGGATTTACATGGGTAATGATAAGGATATATCTACTCTTTTCTATAAGTTCCAAAGCCTTAGAATAATCATTCATATCAACTTTATTACTTACAATAAAATCCTTTTTCATCCCACCTCCTTTTTAACCTCTTTTTTTAATCTAACAAAAACAAACTAACCAAAAGTTAATAAATTTTTATTTTTAGTCAAACTTCATAGAAAAATCAAGCCAAGTTGATTGATGAATTATACTTCCACTACTAATGGCATCAACACCTGTCAAAGCATACTCTTTTATAGTCATAAGATTTATATTCCCACTAGCTTCAAGTAAAATATGAGGATAGTTTTTATTTCTATAATCAACCACTTCTTTTATTTGATCTGGTGTCATATTATCACACATTATAATATCTCCACCTGCTTTCATAGCCTCTTTTACTTGATCCAAAGTTTCACACTCTATCTCAATTTTTGTAACCCAAGAGATTCTTTTTCTAGCTTTTTTAATAAACTCTTCTAAATTTTTGATAGTTCTTAAGTGAGTATCTTTTAACATCAAACAATCATCAAGTCCAAGTCTATGATTTATTGCTCCACCTACTCTACTTGCATATTTCTCAAAATCTCTAAGTTGTGGTCTTGTTTTTCTAGTATCAAGTAAAACAACACCTGTTCCTTCTATAATTTTTGCATATTTATTTGCTTGAGTTGCTATTCCTGAAGCGTGCTGAAGCATATTTAAAAATGTTCGCTCACTTGACAATAAAACAGATGCTTTACCTTCAAGTTCTGCTAAAACATCTCCTTTTTGAATAACATCTCCATCTTTTTTCAAAAACTTACAATCAAATTTTTCTGTTCTTGCAAGAACTTTTGCATATGAAACACCAGCTAAAATACCATCTGATTTACAAATTACCCTTGCTGTAAATCTACCTTTAGGAGCAACATCAAAAAATAAATCTCCTCTTCCGTTATCTTCAATAATGGCATTTTTTACAAATTTCTTAATATTAATCATATTTCAAACATCCTTTCCAATGCTGTTTTTGCCCATTTAGCTGTCTCTTCATCTACAAATATTTCATTTTCTTTTGAAATATTATCATCTTTAATAGATTTTAATGTGTTATAAACATCTTGTAAAGTTGTTTCATTCATAGTTGGACACTCTGGTTTTGTGGAACTTAATATATATGTATTTTTTTCTCTTAATCTACTAACCATATTAAACTCTGTTCCCACAACAACTTTTTGCTCTAGTGGTAAAGCTTTTATATATTCGATAAGTTGAGAAGTAGAACCAACAAAATCAGCTTTATCACAAACACTTGGATCACATTCAGGATGAACAGCAACCAAAATATCAGGATATTTTGCTCTATAAAATTCTATATCTTCAACGCAAAATTGCTGATGAACTGAACAAAAACCGTTATAACAAATAATATCAGCCTCTTTCAAATCACTTCCATCGCCAACAACAGCTGATTTTAGATTCAAAGATTTTGCAAAATTTTGTCCTAAACATCTATCAGGTACAAAAAAGATTTTTTTACCTGATTCCAAACCTTTTTGAATTATTTTATAAGCATTTGAAGAAGTACAAACAATTCCACCCATTTGCCCAACTCTAGCTTTTACTTTTGCACTGGAATTTATATATGTAATAGGTAAAATATTTTCGTTTGAAATTCCAGCTTCATTTATTTTTTTTAGATTTTGTTCGTAGTAACCTTCATCAATCATTCTAGCCATTGCACAACAAGCAACTTTTGGCATCAAAACTCTCTTTTGGGGACTCAATATTTTTACACTCTCTCCCATAAATCCAACACCACAAAAAACAACAAATTCACTATCCGTAGCTTTAACTTTTTTTGCAAGCTCTAAAGAATCTCCTATTATATCAGCCAACTCAAAAACTTCATCCCTTTGATAAAAGTGAGCAACCAATGTAACATCTAACTCTTTTTTTAATTTTAAAATCTCTTCTTTTAAATTCAAAAAACATACCTTCAAATTTTAATAAATGGGAATATAACAAAACTTTAGTTATAATCTCATTTAACTATAATACAAGAAATAGAGGTTATTTATGGATTTTTTAAACACAAATGTTCTGTTTTACATTGCTGCTTACCTAATTGGTTCTATACCATTTGGTTTAATACTTGCAAAGACTTTTGCAGGAGTTGACATAAA
>JBBITK010000018.1:0-4660 GCA_037440805.1 Arcobacter sp.
ACGGGAATTATAATAGATTCTACTCCCTTTGTCAAGACTTTTTTCAAGAAATTTTCAAATTTATTCAAAATTCCCTTCCAATCCCCCTTTTCTTGAGCTTTCTTGCCCTAAATATATCTTACTATTTCTCTTCCCTCCCCCTCCTCTTCTTCATTATATATCACTTTCTTTCACTTTTATTCCTCTTTTTATACATTTTTAAACTCTTTTTTTTAATTTTAAAATATAATCCGATTTCAATTTTATATAAACGGGAGCTATTAATAAAGCTATGCACAAAATCATATATATTCTAATATTTTTAAAAATCTATATTTTTGCAAATGATTACCTAATAAGTGATGATATTAAAGTTTTAGTATCTAGTGAAAATTTTAATACAAAGATACAAACAGAAATAAAAAAGCAAATTTCCATATCTAATATAAGGAATATAAGGGAGTACTACAACAACTTTGATAACAAACTAATATGGTTAGATAAAAATGGTTACAAAGATGTTGCTAAACAACTGGATAGATACATTAAAAATGACCCTATTTTAGCTTTACACTATTCAAATGAATTTCCATTTGAAAAAATAGCTGTAAAATTACAAAAATTAAACCCTTCAAATTATATTTCTGAACTTGTATCAATAGATATTATGATTACAGATTCATATAATAAATATGTAAAATATCTTTCAAGAGGTTATATAAAATGGGATGAGTTTCAAAAAACATTAGCTGAAATAAAAACTACTAAAGATATTAATGTTCAATGGGAAAAATATACGGTTGGTAATAAACAACCTATCAAACTTCTAAAAGAAGCTCTAAACTCAAATGATTTATCTGTTGCAATATCACAAATAGAAGTTACTTATCCTAAAGCTAAAGAATTAGAAAATGCCATAAAAGATTTAGAAAAAATAAAAGAAAACGGTGGCTATGTAAAAGTTCCTGATTTTAAAACACTAAGAAAAGGTGATATTTCTGAAACTGTTAAATATCTAAGAAACAGATTAAAACAAAGTGGGGATTTAAGTGCAAATTGCAATGATTTGTTAAATTGTGAAAATATATTTGATGAATATGTTGAAGAGGGTGTTAAAAATTTTCAAAAAAGATATGGATTATTTCCTGATGGTATTTTAGGAGCTAGTTCAAAAAGAATATTAAATGAAAGTGTTACTTCTCACATAAAAAAAATTAGACTTAATTTAGAAAGAATGAGATGGCTTCCTAGAAGTTTTGGGGATAAATATATAATTGTAAATATTCCAGATTATAGACTTAAAATGTTTGAAAACAATCAACAAAAATTAAATATGGGTGTTGTTGTAGGAGAAAAAAATTTCCCAACTCCAATTTTTTCCAATAAAATGTCTTATATAGTTTTGAATCCAACTTGGAGAATTCCTGAAAATATTGCGATGAAAGAACTTATTCCAAAGTTGTTGAAAAATCCAAATTATTTAGAAGAAAAAGGTATAAATATCCATGGAAGTTGGGATGATAAAGGTGAACCAATAAATGCTGAAAACATAAATTGGTCAGAATATGCTCAAGATGTTGAAACAAATAAAATGCCACAATTTTTAAGATTTATACAAACAGCTGGAATTGAAAATCCTTTAGGAAAAATTAAATTTATGTTTCCAAATAGACATGAGGTTTACATGCATGACTCACCAGCTAAAGAACTTTTTAATAGAAGTCAAAGAGCTTTTTCCCATGGTTGTATTAGATTATCAAAACCTGATAAGCTTTTAGAAACTCTATCAACAATTGATTCAAATGTAAATTTAGAAAAGGCTAATGAAATCCTAACAAAAGCACAAGAAACAAAAAATATTAATTTACAAGAGAAAATTCCTGTACATATTATATATTTAACATCTTGGGTTGATGAAGATGGAAAATTAAATTTCAGAGATGATGTTTATGGATTTGATTCTATTCAAAGTAAGTTACTATTCTAAAATAGAGTTTTTACTCTATTTTATAAGATTTATATTTTTATAAATATGTTGTACATCTTCTTTTTTTAACAGATGTTTTGATTCTAAAACTTTGGAAAAAAATCTAACTTCAGCATTTGTAAACCCATCCAATTCTTTATCTTTTACTGAAATATTTTCATTTTCTATTCTTATTCTTTTTAGCTTACCATTTGTCTCTTTTGCATAAAAAACAATATCTAATTGTGTTTGATTCACTTTTTCTATGGTAACAATTACCATATCTTCCCTAACATTTAATGGAAAATCTGGATAAAAATGTAAAAAATCTTCTACTAAAATATAACCTATATATAGTTTTGTATATATATCAAAATATAGACTTAATTTGGAAAAGAATTTTAAATCAACTCTAAACTTTGGATTACCTCTAGAGGTATTCAAAATCCACTCTAAAGTTGGAAAATATTGAAATTTTTTATATTTAACATTTAAAGCTTCTATGAATTTATTATTTTTCGGAGCTTTTAGTGTTTTTAAATCATTTTTTATCTTTTTTGAAAATATTATCTTCTCTAATAAATCTTCATTTTCTAAATCTTTTGTTACCCAAACTGTCGCATAGGATGGAAAATTCTTAAGACCTGTTGAGCCTTGAGTCAATACTATCAAAGATTTTATTTTTAGATTTGGAAAAATCATCTTTAGAAGAGCGTGTTTTTTTGCTAATCTTTTATTTAAACTAGAAGTTTTTTTTGAAGTACTCATCTCAACAAAATATAGACTGTCATTTGTAAAAAATAGAGCATCAAACTCACTAATATCTTTATATGCTGATTTGTAAACTATTTGGGAACTACTATCTATTAAAAGTCCACTTTTAATAAAGAGATTCTCTTTATCTTGATAAGGACCTTTTAAAACAAATTTAGTAATATGTTCTTCGCTTAGTGCAAATTGTAACAATAATTCATATATTATATTTTCATACACCTCTCCTTTAAAACTGCTATATGCAGTTAAATAGGATATATCATCTTTTGATATGTTGTTTTTAACAAGCTCTTTTAAACTTTTATTATCATATAAGTAATGAAAAAGGTTCTCTTCTATATCTGAAATTTCTAAATTTTTAATCTTTTCTGTAATTTTAAAAGTATATGTACTATCTATAATATTTCCTTTAAATCTAAAATATACGGATTCTAGCAAAAGAATAATAAAAAAGATTGCAAAATGACATAATTTTGAATCTATAAAAGGATTTTAGATAAAATCTGCCCATAAAAAATCAAGGTAAATTAATGGCTAAAAAGAAAATATCACTTTTTGAGTGTCAACATTGTGGAGAACAAAGCACTAAATGGCTTGGAAAATGTCCAAATTGTGGTTCATGGGACAGTTTTATAGAATTAAATCAAGAACAACAAGAAATTCTAAAACATAGTTCTAAAATAATAAATACTTCTTCAAAAGCAAAACCTATAACACAAATCGAACAAGATGATGTGGCTAGATTTTCTTCCTTCAATGATGAATTTGATTTGGTTTTAGGAGGAGGAATTGTTCCAGGAAGTTTAACTTTGATTGGAGGAAGCCCAGGAGTTGGGAAATCTACCCTACTTTTAAAAGTTGCTGGAAGTATTGCAAAATCAGGTAAAAAAGTTTTATATGTGTCAGGAGAAGAGAGTGCTGGACAAATAAAACTAAGAGCAAATAGATTGGATTCAAATAATGAAAATCTTTTTTTATTAAGTGAAATAAAACTTGAAGAGATTCAAGATGAATTTTTAAGACAAAATTATGAAGTTGCAATAATAGATTCTATTCAAACTATTTATTCAGCTAGTTTAACTTCTGCTCCAGGAAGTGTTTCTCAGGTGCGAGAAATTACATTTGAATTAATGAGAAAAGCAAAAGAGTCTAATTTAGCTATGTTTATAATTGGACATATAACCAAGGATGGAAGTATTGCAGGTCCTAGAGTTTTGGAGCATATGGTTGATACGGTTTTGTATTTTGAGGGAGAAGCTAGCAGAGAACTTAGGATGCTTAGAGGTTTTAAAAATAGATTTGGTTCGACTTCTGAAATTGGTATTTTTGAGATGACAGCAGAAGGGCTTATTAGTGCAAAAGATATAGCATCAAAATTTTTTAATAAATCAAAATCACAAAGTGGTTCTGCCCTAACAGTTGTAATGGAAGGAAGTCGAGCTATTATTTTGGAAGTTCAAGCACTTGTAACAGAAAGTACATATCCCAATCCAAAAAGAAGTGCTACTGGATTTGATGCCAACAGACTTACTATGCTTTTAGCTTTATTGGAAAAGAAAATGGATTTACCACTAAATACCTATGATGTTTTTGTAAATATTAGTGGAGGAATAAAAATTAAAGAAAGTAGTGCTGATTTAGCTGTAATTGCAGCAATTATTTCATCTTTTAGAAATAGACCTATATCTAAAGAATCTGCATTTATTGGAGAAGTTTCATTAACTGGAGAGATAAAAGATGTATATTCTATTGATTTAAGACTCAAAGAAGCACAAGCACAAGGGCTAAAAAAAGCTATAATTGCAGAGAAAACAAATTTGAAACTTGATTTAAAAACTTTTGTTGTTGATGAAGTTGAAAAAATGATAGAGTTATTTTAAAGGAAAAAAATGATTGATTTAGACAATAGTACATCTTCCCATATAGATTTAGTATCTTTAG
>JBBITK010000018.1:4698-5616 GCA_037440805.1 Arcobacter sp.
TATTGAACTTTTGGTTGTTCACAATGATGAAATTCAGCAATTAAATAAAGAACATAGAAAAATAGATAAAGCTACGGATGTGCTAAGCTTTCCAATGGATTTTGATTTACCAAATATGCCTTTAGGCTCTATTGTTATCAGCGTGGATTTTGTCGAAGAGAAAGCAAAAGAGTATGGACATAGTTTTAATGAAGAGTTTAGCTTACTTTTTATTCATGGACTTTTACACCTTTTAGGTTATGACCACGAAGTTGATAATGGGGAACATAGAAATAAAGAAGAAGAATTGATAAAAAAATTTAATTTACCAGATAGTTTAATAGTTAGAAATTCTTAAATAAATAGCTAGAATTTCTAGCTATTTATTGCACTTACTGCAAATACCACCGAAAACAACATTTGTAGATTCAATTCTAAAATTTGTTAAGGTATTTGCCTCTTTCACCAAAGATGAAACATCCAACATCATATCACAAACAGATCCACAAGAAGAACAAACTAAATGAGCATGTTCTTCCTTAACCAATTCGTAAACAGATTTTGACTCTGGTATTTTTACCTCAGAAAGAAATACTTTTTCAACCATTGCATTAACATTTTTATATATTGTAGCCAATGAGATAGATGGGAATTTTGATAATAAATTTCTATATAAATCATCTATATTCATATGACCATTTTTATAAAGTTCTTCAACGATTGCTATTCTTTGAGGAGTTACCTTTAAATCATAATCTTTTAATAAGTTTGTATAATTAACCATGACTTCCTCCTATTTTTCGGAATAATACTAATTTAATATTTATTTCTAAATTAAATGACATTTATGTTTCTAATTTCTTAAATAAATAATTCTAATTATATCATAAGTTTTAGTTTTTAATAATATTTTTCTTTTAATAAAAAAATAGTTTTTTT
>JBBITK010000018.1:5626-27072 GCA_037440805.1 Arcobacter sp.
GATCAGTGATTAAATGGAGAAAACAAAACAAAAGAAAACAAAATAATGGATAATTTTTATCTTTTAATAAAAACTATTGACATATAGTTCTATTTTTGTTACAATTACTTCATCTAAATTAAATAGGAAAATAAAATGAAACAATATCAAACTTATAAATGTAACAAATGTGGAAATGAAGTAGAGGTACAAAAAGTTGGTGGTGGAAAATTACACTGCTGTGGTCACGAAATGGAAATGATAACTGAAAATTTAACAGCTGTTAATTTAATGAAAGCATTTGCAGGGGAATCAATGGCAAGAAATAAATATGAATTTTTTGCAAAGATAGCTTTTGAAGAGGGTTTTCACAAGATTGCAAAATTCTTTCAAGAAGCTGCTGATAATGAAAAATATCATGCAATAGCAGAATTCAAGGCTTATAATAAATTGATTTATGATGTGGAATTAAATACTACTAAGAAAAATTTACAATACGCAGCTGATGGTGAAAAATATGAGCATGAAGAGATGTATCCAAATTTTGAAGAGATTGCAAAAGAAGAAGGATTAAAAGAGATTGCAAGAATGTTTAAGGCTATTGGGAAAGTTGAAGTTGAACACGAAAAAGAGTATTTAGAATTGAAACAAGCCTTAATTGAAGAAGGTTTCTTAGAATCAGAAGAAGAGGAAGAGTGGGTTTGTGAGGTGTGTGGTCATGTACATAGAGGTAAGAAACCACCTAAAGAGTGTCCATTATGTAGAGTTGAAAAAGAGTATTTCAAGAAAAAATCAAAGGATGTTACAAGAGGATAAATCCTCTTTTAACTTCAAAATATAATATCTTCGATAATATTACGAAAATTTTTCGGAGATTTTATGAATAAAATATTTATATTACTTTTTATAACTCTATTTTTAAATGCAAAAGAGTTAAAAATAGCCTCTTACAATGTTGAGAATTTATTTGATTTAAACTATGACAAAACAGAATATAAAGAGTTTATCCCTAATACCTCATCAAATTGGAATCAAAAAATATTTAATATAAAACTAAATAATGTTACAAAAGTTATAAATGATATTGATGCCGATATTATTGGTTTGCAAGAGATAGAAAATGATTCTTTAATAAAATTATTATCAAAAAAATTACCCCAATATAAATATTACTCATTTACAAAATATCCAGATTCCTCTGTTGGAGTTGGTTTTCTATCTAAAGTAGAGATAAAAAACAATCAAAATTTAAATGTTAGATTTGAAAATAAGACCTTTAGACCAATTTTGGAAACAACTTTTAAAATTGATAATATGGAGTTTAAAATATTTAATAACCATTGGCCATCAAAAGCAACAAGTGAAAATTATAGAATTAAATATGCAAAGACTCTACAAGATAGATTAAAAGAGCTTCCAAGTGATTATGATTACATTTTATTGGGTGATTTTAATAGCGATTATAATGAAATGCAAACTTTTGTAAAAAATAAAAAACTCAATAATACCGATGGAATTACAGGTATAAACCATATTTTAAATACAATTATTGACGATAAATATATAACTTATGATGATGTTTTAAACTCTTCAAAAAAAGTTCATTTTAATTTATGGTTGGAATTACCATCAAATGAGAGATTTTCAAGTAAATACAGAACTCAAAATAATACTCCTGACAATATGATAATTTCCCCTGCTCTACTTGATACAAAAAAAATGAGTTATATTCCTGATACTTTTGAAGTATTCAAACCATCTTATTTATTTTCAAATAACAAAGTAAAAAGATGGGAGATGGGTGGAAATAAAAATAATGAATATCATAAGGGAGATGGTTTTTCTGACCACTTACCAATTTTAGCAAAGTTTTCAACTTCAAAAGAACAAACAAATCCTATAAAAGAGATAGAAAGAAATGAAAAAAAAGTTCTTGATAAAATTAGTGATTTATACTCAAAAACAAAACTTGTAGAGCCTATAAATATCAAAGATATTATTGTAATTTATAAAAAAGATGATAGTGCCGTTGTAAAACAAAAAAACGATAGGGCTATTTTTGTATACAAGGGAGCAAAAAATTTAAAACTTGGTTTCTCTTATGATTTGGAAATTGAAGATATTGTTGAATTTAATGGTTTAAAAGAGATAAAAAAATTCTCTATTATAAAAGAAAATGAAGAGATCAGAAATTATAAAAATATGTACCTAAATGATGAAAATATAGATTTTACAGACTCTATTTATCAAAATGAAATCATTACAAATCTAAAAGGAATTATCCAAAAAGGAAAACTATATACAAATAAACAAAGTATTAATATCTATAGTAAAGATAAAAATTTACTTCCCAAAGATGGAGAAGAAGTTGAATTTATAAATGTACATTTAGGAACTTTTAAAGGAAATATTCAACTAATCATTCATCAAAAAACAGATTATAAGGTATTAAATTAATGTTAATAAAATCAATTTTCACAAATAGTTCAGGGATTTTAGTTTCAAGGGTTTTGGGCTTTATAAGAGACCTAATGACAGCCTCTGTTTTGGGTGCAAATATATACTCTGATATATTTTTTGTAGCATTTAAACTACCAAATTTATTTAGAAGTATTTTTGCAGATGGAGCGTTTAGCCAAGCGTTCATACCCTCTTATGCTAAATCAAACCATAAAATTAGATTTTCTTCTATGGTTTTTGTTCAACTATTTGCATTTTTAATAGTTTTATCACTATTGGTTACCCTATTTTCGCATTTGGTTGCAAAGGCTATTGCCGTTGGTTTTGATGAAAAAACCATTGATTTAGCAGCACCACTTTTTGCAATAAATTTTTACTATCTTCCCATGATATTTGCAGTAACTTTTATGGGAGCGTTATTACAATACAAGCACCATTTTGCAACAACAGCTTTTTCAACAGCCCTATTAAATATTGGAATGATTGTATCTTTACTACTTTCTCAACATTTAGAAAAATATACTATTACTTATTACCTATCTTTTGGTGTTTTAGCTGGTGGATTAATGCAAATAATAGTTCATCTATATGCAATAAAAAAACAAAATCTGTGTAAAATCTTTCATTTCAAAAAACATAAAAAAAGAGGAGAAAATAGATTTTATAAAAACTTCTTTTCTGCAACACTAGGTTCTTCAACACTTCATATTTCAGCTTTTATTGACACATGGTTAGCCTCTTTTTTAATTAGTGGTTCCATCTCCTATTTATATTATGCAAATAGAATTTTTCAACTTCCTTTAGCTATTTTTGCTATAGCTACATCAATTGCTCTATTTCCAATGGTAGCACGAGCCATAAAAAATAAAGAAGAAGACAAAGCTTTGAAACTTATGAAAAAATCATCATTTATTTTGTTTGGATTATTATCAATTTCTGCACTTATAGGGATAGTTTTTAATGAATTTATTATAAAACTTCTTTTTGAAAGGGGTGCATTTACAGCAAATGATACTCAAAATACTGCATTGGTTTTAACAATGTATTTAATAGGTCTTTTACCTTTTGGATTAGCAAAAATATTCTCTTTATGGTTATATGCAAACGAACAACAATTTTTAACTGCAAAAATTTCAATGTATAGTTTAAGTTGCAATATTGTTTTTTCTTTGATTTTAATAAAACCATTTGGGGCAGCTGGATTAGCTTTAGCTGGAACTATCGGAGGATTTGTTCTGTTTTTTCTAACGCTAAAAGCTTTTGGTTTTAAAAGATTTTTGGAGATGCTAAAAAAATAGAAAATCCTAAATCCTAGTAATTAATCAATATTTGGTTATAATCCACACTCTTTTAGCATTTTTATTAGGATTTAAATGAAAAACTTTTTTAAACAATACATCCCTTACTACAAAAATTACAAAATACAATTTATCTACGCAATTATTGGAATTATTCTTGTTGCAATATCTACTTCAGGTACAGCTTATGCTATTCAACCTTTACTTGATGAAATATTTATCAATAAAGATAAAGAGATGTTATATTTTATGCCTATTATTGTAATTATTCTTTATGCAGCAAAAGGTTTTGGAAGATATATTCAAGCTTATTATGTTTCATATATAGGTCAAGATATTACAAGGATAGTTAGAGATAAACTTTTCGCACATATTTTAACCCTTGATATGGAATTTTTCCAAAAAAAACATGGTGGAGAGTTAGTAAGTAGAATTACAAATGATATAAACAGAATACAAAATGCAATTTCAAACTCTTTTGCAGAAATTGTGAGAGAATCACTAACTATTATTGGATTAATTGGATTAGTTATCTATCAATCTGCTGAACTTGCCTTTTATGGTCTAATAGTTCTTCCTTTGGCTATTTATCCATTGTCCCTACTTGCAAAGAAAATGAAAAAACTATCTTTTAAATCTCAAGAAACAAACTCAGATATAACATCAAGTTTAAATGAATCTTTTAACAACATAGAGATTATAAAAGCTAACTCAACGGAAGAGATAGAAACAAAAAAATTTTCCTATCATAATATGATGTTTTTCAAATATAGTATGAAGGCTTTAAAAACAAACGAATTAACCTCTCCTATTATGGAAATAATTGGTGCATTTGCCTTTGCCGCAGTTATTATTGTAGGTGGAACAAAGGTAATTTCAGGTGAACTTACAACAGGAATGTTCAGCTCATTTATAGCTGCACTTTTTATGTTATATACTCCAATAAAAAGGTTATCAGGACTTTATAATAAAATGCAAGATGCACTTGCTGCAAATGAAAGAATCAATGAAATGTTTGCATATAAAGCAACTATTATTTCAGGAGAAACCTCTTTCCCAGAAAAAATTGAAAAAGTAGAGTTTAAAAATATCGCTTTAAATTATGGAGATTTTACAGCCTTAAAAAATATAAATTTAGAAGCAAAAAAAGGTGAAACAATAGCTTTAGTAGGAGATAGTGGTGGTGGAAAATCATCATTAATAAACCTTTTAATTAGGTTTTATGACTCATCAAGTGGAGAGCTAAACATCAACTCTGAAGATATTAAAAATTTTGGTTTAAATTCTATGAGAGAGAATATCTCCATAGTAACTCAAAGGGTTTATATTTTCAATGATACTATTGCTTCAAATATAGCTTATGGTTATGAAATTGATGAAATTAGAGTTATAGAAGCCCTAAAAAAAGCCCATGCTTATGATTTTGTATCAAAGATGGAAAATGGAATATATTCAATATTAAATGAATTTGGAGCAAACTTAAGTGGAGGTCAAAGACAAAGAATAGCAATAGCTAGAGCTTTATATAAAAATCCTCAAATTTTAATTTTAGATGAAGCAACATCTGCACTTGATAACGAAAGTGAATCAATTATCAGTGAAGTTATCCAAGAAGTTAGTAAAGATAAAATTACTTTTGTAATAGCACATAGATTAAGTACTATAAAAAATGCTACAAAAATTGCAGTGTTTAAAAATGGAGAAATAGTTTGCATAGGAAAAGAATCTGAACTTTTAGAGTCTTGCAAAGAGTATCAGCGACTCTATAATCTTGCAAACATATAAAAAAGTAGTTAAAACTTACATTCAATTAGTTTTAGTTAAAATAGAAAAATTTAAAAAAAGGGTTAAATTTTGTTTAGTTATGAAACATTAAAAAAAGTGTTGTTTAGATTTGAACCAGAAACTGCTCACAATATTGCAGAACTATCATTAAGAGTTTTAGGAAATTGTCCATTTACTAAACCTTATATGGAGAAAAAAAATTATATCAATAATCCAAAATTATCTCAAAATTTGTTTGGAGTAAATTTTGCAAATCCAGTTGGACTTGCAGCTGGATTTGATAAAAATGCAACAATGATAAAATCTATGAAATCTTTAGGATTTGGTTTTACAGAGATTGGAACAATGACTCCAATGCCACAAGATGGAAATCCAAAGCCTAGAATGTTTAGATATCCTGAACAAAAATCTGTGCAAAATGCAATGGGTTTTAACAACAAAGGTTCTCACAAAGTTCTAAAAAATCTAAAAAAAGTTTATCCTTTTGAAATTCCTGTTGGGGCAAATATAGGTAAAAATAAAATTACTCCTGAAGAGTTTGCATTGAGTGATTATAAAAGTTTAATCAAAAAGTTTGAAGCAAATAGCGATTATTTGGTTATAAATATCTCTAGTCCAAACACTCCAAATTTAAGAGATTTACAAAATGAGAAGTTTATAACTGAACTTTTTGTTATGGCAAAAGAACTAACAAAAAAACCAATTTTGTTAAAAATTGCTCCTGATATGGATGTTGAAGTGGCTATTAATTTATGTAAAAGTGCTGTAAATGCAGGAGCTGATGGAATAATTGCAACAAATACAACTATTGATTATAGTTTAGTTCCAAATTGCCAAAATTTTGGTGGTTTAAGTGGAGCTTGTTTAACTGAGAAATCAAGAAATCTATTTAAAGAGATAGCGAAAGAACTTTTTGGGAAAACTGTTTTAATCTCTGTTGGAGGAATATCAACAGGAGCAGAAGCCTATGAAAGAATAAAAAGTGGAGCAACATTGGTTCAGTCTTATTCAGGGCTTATTTTTGAAGGACCATCAATGGTTCGAAAAATAAATGAAGAGCTTTTAGAGTTATTGCAAAAAGATGGTTATGAAAATATAAAAGATGCTGTTGGAGCATATTTAAAATAAATGGAAAAAATAGTGAAAAATATCAATTTTATTAAGTTATCAAAAAAAATTGTTTTAGGAATTTCACTATTAACTATAATTTCGGGAGAATTAATGGCAAATAGTTTACCAAAGTATTACACAAAACAGTTGGAGAATGGACTAGAAGTAGTAGCAATTCCTATGGATAATAATTCAGGTGTAGTATCAACAGATATATTCTACAAAGTTGGAAGTAGAAATGAAAAAATGGGTAAAAGTGGAATTGCTCATATGTTGGAACACCTAAATTTCAAATCTACAAAGAATCTAAAAGCTGGAGAATTTGATGAGATAGTAAAAGGTTTTGGAGGAGTAAATAATGCCTCAACATCTTTTGACTATACACACTACTACATCAAGTCCGCTTCAAAAAATATGGAAAAATCTTTGGAACTTTTTGCTGAGCTTATGGAAAATTTAACTCTAAAAGATGAAGAGTTTCAACCAGAAAGAGATGTTGTAGCAGAAGAGAGAAGATGGAGAACTGATAATAATCCAATGGGATATTTACAATTTAATCTTTTTAATAATGCTTATATTTATCACCCTTATCACTGGACTCCTATTGGGTTTATGGATGATATCCAAAATTGGACAATAGAAGATATAAAAAACTTCCATAGTACATATTATCAACCAAAAAATGCAATAGTTGTAGTTGCAGGAGATATAAATAAAGATGATGTTTTTAAAGCAGTTGAAGATAAATTTGCAAAAATAAAAAATAGCAAAGATATTCCATCAAAACTTCATACAACAGAACCGACTCAAGATGGAGAAAAAAGAGCTACTATTTACAAAGATTCTGAAGTTCAAATGATTGCTGTTGCTTATCATATTCCAAATTTTGAACACAAAGACCAAGTTGCACTAAGTGCATTAAGTGAATTTTTAAGCTCAGGAAAAAGCTCTTTACTACAAAAAAAACTAGTTGATGAAAAGAGATTGGCAAATACAATTTATGCTTATAATATGGATTTAAAAGACCCTGGTTTATTTATGTTTATAGCTGTTGCAAATGAAGGTATTGACGCTAAAGAAATTGAAAAAGAAATTTTAGATACAATATCGTCCGTTAAAAAAGGAGAAATATCTCAAAAAGATATTGACAAAATCAAAATTAACACAAAAGCTGATTTTATCTTCTCCCTTGAAAACTCTAGTGATGTTGCATCTCTTTATGGTTCGTTTTTAATTAGAGATAATATTAAACCTCTTTTAGAGTATGAACAAAATATAGACAAACTAACAAAAGATGATTTAATTGAAGTTGCTAAAAAATATTTAACGGCAAAAAATTCAACAACTATTATCTTAAAACAAGAAGAAAAATAATGGATTTTTCAATTTCAAAAACTCAATTTGGAGAAAAACCACCTTTTAATTATCCAAAACCTATTTTCCTAGAAGAGATGGGAGAAGAAGGATTAAAAGAACTTTTTAACAACTTTTATGATTTGGTTGTTGAGAGTGATATTGGGAATTTTTTTCCTCAAAATGAAGAGGAATTAAAAAAAGTAAAAGAGCATAATGTAAAATTTTTCATTGAAGCTTGCGGAGGAGAGAAACACTACTCAAAAGCTGTTGGGCATTTTGATATGTTAAAAACACATGAAAGATTTTCAATAACAGAAAAAGCAAGAAGAGAGTGGCTTGGTTGTATGGAAGAAGCTTTAAAAAATATAAAAATTTCTGATGAGGCAAAACAGAGTTTTTGGGATTTTTTAGAGAATTTTTCAAAACATACAGTAAATGTTGATGAGAGATTAGATTTAGAAGATTTAGTAGTAAAAGGATAGAAATGGAAATAATTACAGGTTCAATGACAGCTTTGATAACGCCATTTAAAAATGGAAAAGTAGATTTAGAAAAATATGAATCATTGATAAAAAGACAAATTGCACAAGGCATAGATGCAGTAGTACCTGTAGGAACAACTGGAGAGAGTGCAACTCTATCTTATAATGAACACAAAGAGTGTATAGAAGTTGCCGTTGCAACTTGTAAAGGAAGTGGAGTTAAAGTAATTGCAGGAGCTGGTTCAAATGCAACACATGAGGCTTGTGATTTAGCAAAACATGCTCAAGATGTTGGTGCAGATGGGATATTATCAATCACTCCATATTATAACAAACCAACTCAAGAAGGCTTATATCAACACTACAAAGCCATAGCTTCTAGTGTTGAAATTCCATTTATGATGTACAATGTTCCAGGAAGAACAGGTGTTGATATGTCTGCACAAACGGCAATTAGACTTTTTGATGATGTAAAAAATATCTATGCAGTAAAAGAAGCAACAGGAAGTTTAGAAAGAGCAATATGCTTAATATCACAAAGAAAAGATTTTGTAATAATTTCTGGTGATGATGCTATTGATTTTCCTATGCTTGCAAGTGGTGCAAAAGGTATTATTTCTGTAACTGCAAATCTTCTCCCAAATTTAAAATCACAATTAGTAAAAAGTGTTTTTGAAGGTGATTACCAAACAGCTAGAAAAATAAATGAAGATTTATATGAATTAAATTCTGTGTTATTTTGCGAAAGTAATCCTATTCCAATAAAAGCTGCAATGTACCTATCTGGTCTTTTAGATACATTGGAATTTAGACTTCCACTAACTGCTCCAAGTAGTGAAACAATGAAAAAATTAGAAAAAACTTTAGAAAAATATGAGGTGATAAAATAATGAGTAATAATATGCAAGGTAAAACTTTAGTAATTTCTGGTGGAACAAAAGGTATCGGTAAAGAGTGTGTTTATAAATTTGCAAGTAATGGAATAAATGTTGCATTTACTTATAACTCAAATGGTGAAATTGCTGAAGAGATTTGCAAAGATGTTGAATCTAAATTTGGTGTAAAATGTAAGGCTTATCCTTTTAATATTTTAGAGCCTGAAAAATATTCTGAATTATTTGAAGAGATAGATAAAGATTTTGATAGAGTGGACTTTTTTATATCAAATGCTATGATTTATGGAAGAGCTGTTGTTGGTGGATATGGTAAATTTATGAAATTAAAACCTAGAGGATTAAACAATATCTATACTGCAACAGTAAATGCTTTTGTTTGTGGAGCACAACAAGCAGCAAAAAGAATGCAAAAAATTGGTGGTGGAGCTATTGTTTCTTTATCATCAACTGGAAATTTAGTTTATATTGAAAACTATGCAGGTCATGGTACAAATAAAGCAGCTGTTGAAGCAATGGTTAGATATGCAGCAAATGAACTTGGTGAATTTAATATTAGAGTAAATGCGGTTTCTGGTGGTCCAATTGATACAGATGCACTTAAAGCATTTACAAACTATGAAGAAGTAAAAGCAAAAACAGCTGAATACTCTCCATTAAATAGAATTGGTCAACCACAAGATTTAGCACAATCTTGCTATTTCTTATGTACAAGTGATGCTTCTTGGATTACAGGACACACTTTAATAGTTGATGGTGGGACAACTTTTAGATAATGGGGAAATCACTTAATCTTCCAAATGCTCTAGCTTTATTTAGAATAGCATTAGCTCCTTTAATGCTATGGTTTTTAATGGCTAGGGATTTTTCTATATTCTCTTCTTGGCATCCCTCTTGGTTTGACTATTTTGCTGGATTAGTATTTGTTATAGCTTCTGTTACAGATTTTTTTGATGGCTTTATAGCAAGAAGCTGGAATCAAATGACAAAACTAGGTGGAATTTTAGATCCCCTTGCGGATAAAATGTTAATGTTAGCTGGATTCTTAGGTTTAGTTATGATTGATAGAGCTTCTGTTTGGGCAGTTTTTTTGATACTTTCAAGGGAGTTTTTTATTACTGGATTAAGAGTTGTTGCAGTATCGGAAGGAAAAGATGTAGCTTCAACAATGGCTGGAAAAATCAAAACCGTTGTTCAAATGTTTGCAATAGGGTTTTTGATTATGAATTGGCCTTATGCAACAGAAATTTTGTGGTTTGCAGTGGTTTTAACTTTATATTCTGGATATGAATACACTAGAGACTACTTTAAGAAATAAAGGATTTTAGTGGGTACTATCACTTTTTTAATTGTATTATCATTTTTAGTTTTTTTTCATGAATTAGGACACTTTTTAGCAGCAAGATATTTTGGGGTAAAGGTTTATGTTTTCTCAATAGGTTTTGGGAAACAGTTGTTTGCAAAAGAGTGGAAGGGTACAACTTGGCAATTTGCACTAATTCCAATGGGTGGATATGTTCAAATGAAAGGTCAAGATGATAGAAATCCCTCTTTAAAAGAAGATGGCGATGACTCTTATAATATGAAAAAACCATGGCAAAGAATTATTATACTTTTTGCAGGACCTTTTGCAAATTTTATTCTGGCTTCTATTTTATATTTCACTATTGCTATGATGGGTGCCTCAACCTGGTCTGCTAAAGTAGGACAAGTACAACCAAATTCTCCTGCATTTAATGCTGGTATTCAAGCAAATGATGAAATTATTAGAATAAATGAAACAGATATAAAATCATGGGATGAAATAGGAAAAATCATAACTTCAAGTGATGGTGCTTTGAAATTTTTCATAAAAAGAGATGGTGAAATATTTGCAAAAACTATAAATCCAAATATATCTGATAGTGAAAATATGTTCAAAGAAAAAATCAAAAAAAGAATGATTGGGATCTCTCCAAAAGGAGAAGTTGTAAAACTTGATTTATCTTTTACAGAGTCTTTATATTTTGCCTATGAAAAAACTATTTTTGCTTCAACAATGATTTTTCAAGGTGTTCAAAAACTAATCTCAGGTGTTGTTCCTACAAGTGAAGTTGGTGGAGTTATAAGCATAGGTAAAGTTATATCAGATGCAAGTGAAAGTTCTATCATTGCCCTACTTTCCATAACAGCATTAATTTCAGTAAATCTTGGGGTTTTAAATCTTCTTCCAATTCCAGCACTTGATGGTGGACATATAATGTTTAATTTATATGAAATGATTGCAAGAAAAAAACCAAGCGATCAAGTATTTATGTTTTTAACAATTATGGGATGGGTAATATTAGGATGTTTAATGCTTCTTGGAATTTATAACGATATTAATAGAATATTTTTAAAAGAGTAAAAAATGACAAAAGAAAATGCAACAAAAAATTTAGATTCATTAATCACAAAAGTTGAAGGTGCAAGATTAAAAATATCAGAGCATCACATTGTAAAAATTATCGGTATTTCAAAATACTCTTCAAGTGATGATGTACAAACACTTTATGAAGTGGGTCAAAGAGCCTTTGGAGAAAACAGAGTTCAAGATTTAAAAGAAAAAATGGAAGTTCTTGATGAATTACCAATAGAATGGCACTTTGTAGGAACTCTACAAAAGAATAAAATCAATAATTTAATTGATTTAAATCCAACACTAGTTCATTCTTTAGACTCTTTGGATTTAGCATTAGAATTAAATAAAAAACTAGAAGCTAAAAATAAAAAACTATCAGCTCTACTTCAAATAAACTCTGCATATGAAGATACTAAATCAGGAGTTGCACCTGAAAATGCAGTGGAAATTTATAAACAAATCATTAATTCTTGCCCAAACATTATTTTAAAAGGTGTTATGAGTATTGGTGCAAATGTGGAAGATGAAAAAATTATCAAAAATTCTTTTAAAACAACTAAAAAAATCTTTGATGAATTAGTTCCTTTTGGAGCAAAATATTGTTCTATGGGAATGAGTAGTGATTTTGAACTTGCAATTGCTTGTGGTTCAAATATGATTAGAGTTGGTTCAACTTTATTTAAAGAGTAGTTTTTACTCTTTATTTTTTAGTTTTATATTAAAGCAAGCTCCAAAATAGCTTTTACCATCAACTTCAAAATCTTTATTCTCAACTATTATCTCACCATTTGCATGATTTTCAATAATCTGCTTACACATATACAAGCCTAATCCTGTTCCTTGTGACTTATGTTTTGTTGTAAAATATGGTTCAAAAATATTATCTATAATATCTTTTGGGATTCCTCCAGCATTATCATATATTGAAATAATGCTATTCAATCCTTCTTTTTTGTACTCTATTTTTACAAACTTTTCTTTTAAATCTTTAGGAATTAAAGCATCTTTTGCATTATTTAAAATATTTATTAAAACTTGTTTCAATTCATTTTGGAATCCCAAAGAGAGATACTCCTGATTCTTTTGGGAATTTACAATCTTAATACCCGAATTCTTATAAGATATTTCAACTATATTTATTGTTTTATTCATACAATCAACTATATTAAATTCTCTTGGATATTTATCTTTTTTGAAATAATCTCTAAAATCTTCAATAGTTTGAGTTAAATATCCTGTAAATTCTAAGATTTTCTCATAAGATTTTTTTGCTTCTTCCAATGAAGTTAATTCCAACTCTATTTGCACAAGCATACTGCTTGCAACCGTGCTAATTCCTGAAAGTGGTTGTCTCCATTGATGTGCAATATTTGCTATCATCTCTCCCATTGCAGCAAATTTAGCTTGAATTAATAGCTGTTTATCTTTTTCTCTATTTTTAGATAACTCTTCTTCGATTCTAATCTCTAAATTTTGAGTTAAATCATTTAACTCTTTAGAAGAAACATCAAGTGAATTTTCCAATCTATAGACATTATTATCCATTTCATCATAAGTTTGTTGAACTATTTGTAAAAATTGTTTGAATTTTGTTTCTGAAAGATTGGAATAATCACTTATATCTAGTTTCTTCAACTGTCTTTTTAAAACTTTATTATCTAATTCTTCCATATTAGATGGTTTCCCAAATTAGAGTTAAAGTCATTGTTTGATTGTACAAATCACACTCATTTTCTATAAAAGGTGCTATTTCTCCATATGAATAATAACCAATTTGTTCTACTCCACTATTAAACTGTTTATAAACAGCATCTATTTCATCTTCTGTTTTTTGTCCTAAAACTAATTTTCTTCCTACACAACTAATAGCTATACTAATACCATCTTCAACATTTTTACCAAATAATAGCTCTTCTCCACTTTTGTATGCACCATTTACTAAATCTGCAAAACTAGCTTTCATCAACATAACTTCACTTCCAACAGGAATATCCCCAGCAAAAGTTATGGATTGTTTATCTTCATCAATAGATAAAATAGTTCTAACTTTTGGTTTTTCATACCCTTTTTCTTTTACCATTAAAGGAAAGAAAAGACCAGAGGCAGGAAGATTTTTAGAGTTTTCGCCCAAATAATCTTTATATATTCTCAAAGCTGGTTTATCATCTATTTCAAAAAGAGTATTATCAATAGCATTAGTTACTATTCTATTTATTCCAAACTGTTTCCATCCACCATAACTGCTTGAGAAAACATTAATATTTTCTCCATAAAGTCCAATAGAAACAACACAATGGGAAATAAATTGACCATCAACAAAAATCCATGTTTTTTCAAATCTATCATCATCTCCAGCCAAACCACCAGAAACAATTACACCCTCTTTTAAACAGCTATTTATTCCCTTTGTCAATTTAGAACCATTAATAAATAAGCCGTCACTTAAGATAAATATAGATTTTAAATCTTCCTCTTCTTGAAGTTTTGTAACAATATTTATTCCAACTTCATAGGATTGTGAAATATCCTCAAATCTCTCTTTATTGAGTTTAAATCTTGTTTTCTCAAATTTTAAAATAGCAACACTCAAACAACCTTCAAAAAGTTCATCTTGATAAATCTCCCCAGAAGTTGAACAACCAATAATTGTTGAGTTTTTGAAAATTGAAGATAGATAATTAAAAGCCTCTTCTATTAATGGATGATTAGAAGTTCCAAAGCATAAAATCAGAGTTTGTTCACTATCTAAAGAACCATCTAACTCTTTATTCCAAACACCATTTTTATATAAATATGTAGCTTTTTTCATACTCTAAACTCCAAAAATTAGATTTTAATCAGACTATATTACTCAGGTATATTACCACGAATTTCTTTTAAAAAAAAGTTAAATTAAAGAATTTTTAAATTTTTTCAATTCATCTTCAATAGATGGAACTCTCATAAAATGTTCCCCAATCAAAAATGCATCAGCTCCAATAGAACTCAATCTTTTTATAGTCTCCACATCTGAAACTCCAGATTCTGCAACAATTATTTTTCCATTTGGAATTATAGGTATTAACTTATCACAAAGAGTCATATCCATCTCAAAAGTCTCTAAATTTCTATGGTTTATTCCAATTATTGTAGCTCCACATTTTATAGCTTTTGTTAAATCCTCTTTATCATGAATTTCAACTAAAACTTCAAGACCTAAATGTATTGCATAATCATAAAGTTCTTTTAACTCTTGTGTTCCCAAAGCCTTTGCAATAAGTAAAATAAAATCAGCACCATAAACTAAAGCTTCAACAATTTGATACTTATCAACTATAAAATCTTTTCTCAAAAGTGGTGTTGGAACATATCTTCTAATAGCAGTTAAATAATCTAAATTTCCTTGAAAAAAATGAGGTTCAGTCAAAACAGAAATGGCATTTGCTCCACTATTACTATAAGCTTGTGCTATTAAGATGGGGTCAAAATCCTCTTTTATAACACCTTTACTAGGACTCGCTTTTTTTACCTCAGCAATTATTCTAATAGGTTCCTCTTTTGTAGAGATTAAATAGGGTTTTACATCTCTAGGAGAATAAGGGTTTGAAGATAAACTTCTTCCCAATAAATCCAAAGGTAAACTCTTTTTTCTAATCTCTAAATCTTCTTTTGTTTTTCTTATAATTTCATCTAAAATCACTTTTTACACTCCTTAATTTTTTCCCAATGTAATTTTATTTCACTATCAGCTAAGCCTTCTTTATCAACAACTTTTTTCATATTTTTTAAAGCTTCTTCACAATTACCAACTTTATATTCACCCCACGCTAAAGTATCTATAAATGCACTATTTTCAGGTTCTATCATTAAAACTTTTTTTATTATCTCTAAACCTCTTTTAACATCTTTATCATAGTCTATTAATATATAGGCTAAATAGTTTTCATAGGTTGGATTACTAATTTTCTCAACAACTTTTTCAAATTTTTTTATAACACTATCCAAAACCAAATCCCTATTCTCAGCAGTTTCAAACTCTATTATTGCTTGTTGTGCCAAATAATTTAAATCATCAGTTTTTAGATACAATTTTTCCAAAAGATTATAGGCTTCAAGATACATTCCATTATTTCTATACAAATTCAATAAGAAAAGTTCCTCTTCATCATTTTCTTCCAAAAATTTGATAGCTTCATAAACATCTTTTTTTGCTAAATAGTTAATCAATAAACTTTTTGTTCGTGTTAAAGGTACTTTCTCATTATTTTCTTTATAAGAGTAATACATATCTTTTAACATCGATATAATCTTTTCATTCTCTTTTTCAACTTCATAAAACGATAAAAGTTGAATACAAACTTCATAGTCATAACCATTTTTATCAATATATTTTTGTAATTCAATCTTTGCTAACTCTTTTTGCTTCAAATTATGATACTGAATACCAGACAGAGTAATCAAAACATTTTTTTTAGCACTTAAAGAATAAGCTTTTTTGAAATTTAAGTATGCTGGTAAATAATCTTTTATGTCAAGATACATTGTTCCTAAAAGCTCATAATTTAAATCTTTTGGAAATTTATGAACAAGCTTATTTGCATATTTAAAAGCCTCCTCTTGCTTATTTAACCTCAAAAGAGCAAAAGAGTAAACTTTCAAAACAGTCTCTTCCTCTTTAACATCTTCATAATCAATACTTGATACTACTTTATCAATATATGTATAATCTTTTATAATAAATGATAAAGATATACTTTTTACTAGATACTCATAATTATTTGTATTTTCAAATAACGAATAATAAACTTCTCTAGCTTGTTTATAGGCTTTCTGATTTTCATATTCCAATGCAAATAAGATATAAGCATTTTCTAAATCATATTTCTTTAATTTACTTTTTTTAAACTCTTTAGTTCCCACTAAAGGTCTATTCTCTACATCTTTTCCAAAATTAAAACTACACCCACTAAGCAGATGTATAATTAAACAAAAGCTTACAATTTTCTTATAGCTGGGCACTCTTTGTATACCTCATTTTCATTTTCTTTAAAATATTCCCAAAAAGGAAAAGTTCTACACTGAACAGGTCTAGCTTCATAAATAGAACAACATTTTTTATCCAAGTCAAAAAAACAACATGCAAAATTATTTGAAGCTAATTTTACCTCTTTAATACTATATTTATACCCTATTTTATTTAAAAATCTCACTTTTAAATCATCTATTGATAAATTTAAATATTGTGCTAATTTTTTTATCTCTTCAACATTAATCCAAATATAACCACTCTCACCTATACAACAATTACCGTTACAACTATTGCACCCATTTGGATCAAAGGCAAAGTTATAACCTTCTTTAAATATCAAATTACTCAATTTCTACCTTTATACTGTGTGTTCCACTCATTTTATATATATCTTGAACTTCATTTGTAAATTGATTATCTTCATTAAAAACAACTAAAGGGGGTAAAATTTTACTAAGAGACTTTGAGTTTTTTCTTGCATAAATTAAAACTAAAGTTGCTTCTTTTTGTAACTTTGGATGAACAAACTGCATACTTTCCAAATTAAGTTTATATTTTGAAAGGAATATTAGGATTTCACTAATTTGTTTTGCATCATAGCAAAAAAATAATTTTCCTTCATTATTTAAAACAGTATTACTCTTCTTTAAAAAATCTTCCAAAGGTAAAGAGTCATTGTATCTGGCTATTTTTTTGTTTTCATTATCACTTTGCAAAACATTTTTATGATAAAAAGGTGGATTTGAAACACATATATCAAATCTTTTATCAAAATCAATTTCCAAGAAAGAACCTTTAAAAAGGTTTGAATTAATGCCATTTGTAGATGTATTCTTTGAAGATAAAAACTGAAATAATTCCTGAATTTCACACTGATTTAAATTTAATTTATCAAATTTTTTTGCCACTAATAAGCCTAAAATTCCAGAACCACTACCAATATCTAGTAACTCTCCTTTTATATTTTTGAAATTTGATAAATTTAAGATTATAAAATTATATAAAAAATGAGTATCACTATTGTAACAGTAACCATTCATAGGCTGATATAAAACCAAAAAAACTCCTTTTAAAATTTATAGATTATATCTAAAATTTATATAAATAACCTTTTTGAAACATTTTAAACATATACTTTAAACTTCAAATTAACTTGTTTTTTTAAGCTAAAACATATATTTATAGGGACTTCTTTTACTCTTGTAGCAAAATGTAACAAGAAAAATCAAACATTTAAAAAAGAAAAAATAAATTGTTTTTTTACAACCATTATAAGCTATTATTCCCGAGTAATATATTGATTTTAATCAATTATTGATATTAAATAATTTAAGGAGAAATTATGTCTAATATGGAAGCTCCTGCTAATACTCCTGTGTGGGTAAACGAAGCTAGATGTAAGGCATGTGATAAGTGCGTTTCTGTTTGTCCTGCGGGCGTACTTGCTATGAGACAAGAAGTTCATTCAACATTAGGTTCAATGATTAAAGTTGTTCACCCAGAATCATGTATTGGTTGTACTGACTGTGAATTAGCATGTCCAGATTTTGCTATTTATGTTGCAGATAAAAAAGAGTTTAAATTTGCTAAATTAACAGATGAAGCAAAAGATAGAAAAGAAAAAGTTATTGAAAATAACTACAGAATATTACCAGAAGATCTATAAGGAGAATTGATGGCAAGAGAACTGATTTCAACAGGTAACGAACTTGCGGCAAAGGCTGCAATTGACTCGGGTTGCGAGTTTTTTGGTGGATACCCAATTACTCCTTCAAGTGAAATAATGCACGTTTTATCTTCAGCATTACCAGCTAGAGGACATGCATGTATTCAAATGGAAGATGAAATTTCTGGAATTTGTACAGCTATTGGTGCTGCAATGTCTGGAAAAAGATCTATGACTGCTTCTTCAGGTCCTGGTATATCTTTAAAAGCAGAAAATTTAGGTGTTGGTTATATAGCTGAAGTTCCTTTAGTTGTTGTAAATGTAATGAGAGGTGGTCCATCAACAGGTCTTCCAACAAGGGTTGCTCAAGGTGATTTATTACAAGCAAAAAACCCAACTCATGGAGATGTTAAATCAATTACATTATGTCCAGGTAACTTAAGTGAGTGTTATACAGAAGTTGTAAGAGCATTTAACTTAGCTGATAGATTTATGCAACCTGTATTTGTATTATTAGATGAAACAATCGGTCACATGAGCGGAAAAGCTACAATTCCTGATTTAGAAACTGTAGAATCTGGTAAAATTGTAAGAAAAAGATTTGATGGTGATAAAAAAGATTATAAACCATACGGTGTTGGAGAAGATGAAGCTGCGGTATTAAATCCTATGTTTGAAGGATATAGATATCACTTTACAGGATTACACCACGGACCTACTGGACATCCAACAGAAGATGCTGATACTTGTGATGCTTTAATGAAAAGATTATTCAAAAAAGTTGATGCTCATACAGATGAATTAGAATTAAATCAAGAGTATATGTTAGATGATGCAGATATTATGATTATTGCTTATGGTTCTGTTTCACTAGGTGTAACTGAAGCTATCAATAGATTAAGAGCTGAAGGAATTAAAGTTGGTATGTTTAGACCACTTACAATTTGGCCAAGTCCAGCAAATAGAATCAAAGAGTTAATGGGTAAATTTAAAAAAGTATTAGTTACTGAGTTAAATATGGGTCAATTCTCAGATGAAGTTCAAAGAGTATCTGGAAGATCTGATTTTGATACATTATTCAAAGTTAATGGAAGACCTTTATCTCCACTAGAAATTATTGAAAAAGTGAAAGGAATGTAAAATGGCATTTAATTATGACGAATATTTAAGAACGGACAAAATGCCAACACTATGGTGTTGGGGTTGTGGTGATGGTGTTATTTTAAAATCTGTAATTAGAGCCATTGACAAACTTGGATGGAACATGGATGATGTTTGTGTTGTATCTGGGATTGGATGTTCAGGAAGATTCTCTTCTTACATCAACTGTAATACAGTTCATACAACTCATGGTAGAACATTAGCTTATGCAACTGGAATTAAGTTAGCTAATCCAACTAAAAAAGTTATTGTTGTTGGTGGAGATGGAGATGGTCTTGCTATCGGTGGAAATCATACAATTCACGCTTCAAGAAGAAACATTGACTTAAATTATATTATTATCAATAACTTCATTTATGGATTAACAAACTCTCAAACATCTCCAACAACTCCACAAGGTATGTGGACTGTTACAATGAGTAGAGGAAATATTGACCCTACTTTTGATGCTTGTAAATTAGTTGAAGCGGCAGGAGCTTCATTTGTTGCAAGAGAGACTATGTTAGATCCTAAAAAATTAGAAAGAACATTAGTTAAAGCTTTTGAACATAAAGGTTTCTCATTTGTTGAAGTATTCTCTAACTGTCACGTAAACTTAGGAAGAAAAAATAAAATGGCTACTGCTATGGCTAACTTAGAGTGGATTGATTCTATTTCTATGGCAAAAGCTAAATTTGAAAAATTATCTCCAGAAGAGCAAAAAGGAATATTCCCTACTGGTATCTTAAAAGAAGACACAGAAGCAATGGAATATTGTGAAGCTTACGAGAAAGTAAAAGAAGCTCATAAAAATAAAACTATGGTTCAATTATAAGGAGTACACATGGCAGCAAATAGAACATTAATGAGATTTACAGGTGTTGGAGGACAAGGTGTACTTCTTGCAGGAGCAATTTTTGCTGCTGCAAAAATCAACAATGGTGGATATGGTTTAAAAACTGCTACATATACATCTCAAGTTAGAGGTGGTCCAACAGTTGTTGATATTACATTACAAGATGAAGAGATTTTATATCCTTATGCAAATGATGGAGAAATTGATTTCATGCTTTCAGTTGCACAAGTTTCTTACAACCAATTTAAACAAGGTGTAAAAGAAGGTGGTGTAATTGTTGTTGAGCCAAATCTTGTATCACCAACAGAAGAAGATAGAAAAAAATGGAAAATCTATGAAATTCCAATTATTACTATTGCGAAAGAAGAAGTTGGAAATGTTATTACTCAATCTGTTTTAGCTTTAGCTATGGCTAACTATTTTACAGGAGAAACTGTTCCAAATGAAGTATTAAGAAAAACAATGCTTTCAAAAGTACCTGAAAAAGTACATGAAATAAATAACAAAGCTTTTGATTTAGGTGTAAAATACGCACAAGAAGCAGAAGCTAAAGGTTGTTAATAATAAGGAGAAATCCTTATTATTATAATCTCTTTTTTACTTATACTCTATTTTTAATTCACTATTTAATACTTTACTATTTTTTGAAAAAGCTATTAAATCTTCCCCATTTCTTATTTTATCTAAATCTATATTTTTCAAAGAGTGTTTAAAAATATAAAAAGTAGTTAATGCATCATAATAAGCTCTATGGTGATTTTCAACTTTAATATCTAAAAACTCTTTTAAATAACGCAAACCATATTTCAAAGAAATAAAACTTCTCTTTGCCAAATCAATAGTACAAAGTCTTCTATTTTTTAAGGCTCCTAAATTATACTTTTCAAAAGAGTCTGAAACAAAACCATAATCAAACTTAATATCATGGGCTACAAAAATAGAATCCTCTAAAAAAAGTTTAAATTGACTTAAAACATTTTCTAATCTAGGTGCATTTTTAAGCATATCAACACTTATATTTGTAACTTCTTGA
>JBBITK010000018.1:27082-34626 GCA_037440805.1 Arcobacter sp.
TATCTCTTTTGCAAAAATCAAAGACTCAAACTTATCAATTATCTCGCCATTTTTAACTTTAACTGCACCCAATTCTATAATTTGAGCACCTTTTTTAACAGAGCTTCCATTTGTCTCAATGTCAACAATACAAAAAATTTGTTCACATAATGGATACTTTAATGTTTTTAGGAAAATAGAGTTTTCATTAATTTCCAAAGGTAAACCATTTGAAATGAGTAATTCAAACTCTAATTCTGGATTTTCATAAAAAGTATCTGTCGCTTGAGACAATAATTCAAAAAATTCATCATAATCTATGGGTTCAACTAAAAGTCTATTTAAAATATTTTGTAGTTTTAATTGAGTAGGTTTATAAAAGAGCTTTTTTCTATTTGATTTCATTGGCTGCTTTCACAAAGGAAAACATTTTTTCCCTATTTTTTTTACCTTTATATTCTTCAACACCGCTACTAACATCAACTCCATAAAAACCTTTATAATTTAAATCTTTTAAATTTTCAGCTTTTAAACCACCTGCTATTATAAGTTTAGAACAATCAATATTTTCAAACCACTCCAAAGCTAATCTCTGTCCAACTCCGCCAAAACCTTCAACAAAAGCATCTACTAAATAGTATTTATCTTCTAAATTTTTCAAATCTTCTTTAGATTTTACTCTAATAACTTCAACACTTTTTACTTCTAATAAATTATAATTTACAGATTTATTATCATCAATAATTTGAACTAATTGCATACCAGAAATTTTAGAAATTTTATTTATAGACTCCTCATCTTCATTTACAAATAATCCAACTGTTTGTACAAAAGGAGGCAATTTATCTACAATTTCTCTAGCTTTAAAAGGGTCAATATATCTTGGTGATTTATCATAAAATACAAATCCCAAAGCATCAGCACCAGCTTCTATTGCATCAAAAGCATCTTCAAGATTTGTAATACCACAAATTTTAATTCTCATTTTAAACCTGCAAACTCTTTATTGCTTTACTGTAATCCTCATTTCCAAATACATAAGAACCAGCCACGACAATATCAACTCCAGCCTCTTTTAATATGTGAATATTTTTATCATTAACTCCACCATCAACTTCTATTAGACAACTAGGATTTTTTTTGTTTATTAATTCTTTTAGCTTTTTAGCCTTCTCAACAACTGAAGAGATAAACTTTTGTCCACCAAAACCAGGATTCACAGACATTAATAAAACCATATCTAAATCTTCCAATAGGTATTCTATTGCTTCTGGTGGTGTGTGTGGATTTAGTACAATTGCTGGTTTTATTCCATAACTTCTTATTTTTTGAATAAGTCTGTGTGGATGTTTTTCACTCTCAATATGAAAAGAGATATATTCAGGTTTTAATGGAGCAAAAAGTTCCACAAAAAATGTATTATTCTCAACCATTAAATGAACATCTAAAGGCTTTGTAGCAACTTTTGCAACAGGAGATACAACAACTGGTCCAATAGTCATATTTGGTACAAAATGTCCATCCATTACATCCACATGGATTAAATCACAACCACCATCACAAATAGCTTTTATTTCACTAGCTAAATTCCCAAAATCTGCTGATAATATAGAAGGTGCTACAAGCATAATATACAAACCCTTATTCTAAATTTGTGGCGATTATATCATTTAAACTCTTTTATAATGTATAAAAAACATAAGTAAAAATGTAGTAGAATGAATAAAAAATATGGATTTTATAGTGAAAAAAATTTTATTCTCGACTATTATTTTAACTTCTTGTTTTAGCGAAGATTTCTCTAATTTATATAAAAAAGCAAATGATTTTGAAAATCAAGGATTATATAAAGAAGCTATGATTATATATAAACAAATAGCTACTTCTAAAATTAAAGAAGATAATAAATATATTATCAATAAATCAAAATATGAAGATAAAGAGATTAAAGTAGATAGTATTTCTACAATGAAGAAAAATTTTTATAATGATCAAATTGATAAAACGAATGATAAAGAATCTGATAAATCTTTAGAACAAATTATATCTAGTGATTTTAATATTTATCCATACAAAAAAAATTATCTACTCCCTGTAACATACGATTTTAAAGAGCATGATAATAGAAAACAATTTGAAACAGCTTTTCAATTAAGTGCAGAAAAACCTATTGCATATAACTTTTTTGGATTTAATGAATCAATATCAGCTGCATATACTCAAAAATCTTTTTGGCAAACTTCAAAAAACTCTTCTCCTTTTAGAGAAACAAATTATGAACCTGAAATTTTTATACAATTTCCTTATAAAAATGACATGTATTTAAAAGGTTATAAAATTGCATTAAATCATCAATCAAATGGAAGGGACAATGAACTTTCAAGGTCTTGGAATAGAGTATATTTAGAAGGATACTTTCAAGCTTTAAATCTTTTTGTAATACCTAGAGTTTGGTATAGAATTCCTGATGCACAAGATGATAATCCAGATATAGAAGATTTTTATGGACATGGAGAGTTATCATTTATGTATGTTTATAAAAAACATATTTTTGAAACTATGTTAAGAAATAATTTAGAGTTTAATAATAAAGGGGCAGCTGAACTAAATTGGACTTTCCCTTTACCAAAAATATTCGATTCTACAAATAGCTATGGTCTTATTCAAATTTTTTCTGGGTATGGAAATAGTTTAATTGATTATGATAGAGAAATTCATAAAATTGGGTTTGGAATAGCCTTTTCCAGATAGACTATTTCAAATTCTTTATATAATAATATATGGCCTCTATCTCTTGTTCAACTAAAAAATAGGTTGGCATAATATTTCCATAATGTAGAAGTTTCTCACAAACCTGATTTGGCTCAAATTTCTGAGAAGAGTTCTTTTTTTGATTTACTTTTTCTGAAAAAGTTTTATAATCTATATTCTTTATATTTGGAGCAATTAAACTACAATTATAGGAAACTTTTTTATATACATGTTTGAAATCAACAATTTTCTTTCCTTGAGCATTATCTCCATGACAACTATTACAACCTATTCCTCTTGGGTTGTTGTATAACATTTTTCCATATTCAAATTTTGTAATAAAAGAGTTATCTATACTCAAAGGGTCTTTTTCATTTGAAAACAAAAAACTTACAAAAAAAGTTATATAAATAAATTTTCTTATCATATATCTAACCCAAACTTTTTAGCATTTTTTAAAAACCAATAAAAAGAGAACATTAACCCAGGTGTTTTTGCCTTTGATTCATCATAAATAAATTCTTCACAATTCTCAATAGGTAAAAATGATATTTCTATCTCTTCATCATTTATACCACCACCATCATGAATTTTCATAGATTCATCTATTATGGAAAAATAAATTGATTGTTTTCCTCCACTTATTCCAACATTAGTGTAAAAAGAGGTAATTTTATGGATATTATTTATCTCAACATCATACCCACACTCTTCATCTATCTCTTCTTTTACAATATACTCTAAACTTTTATCCTTATCTACAAGCCCTGCACAAAGTTCATAAGTATATGTTTTTGTATTATCATGGAGATAAACAGGAGCTCTAAACTGTTTCACAAGTAAAAAAGCCCTTTTTTCACTATGATAAAGTAAAACAGCCACGCTATCATGGCTTTTTACAACTTCCCAATTTTTTTCTTTACCGTTTTGATTATAAGTTGCTCTTAATGGATGTATAAATTTTGAATTTTCTAATTTACTAACTTTAAAATCTTTTATAATATTGTTCATATATCTCTTTTCTTGGAATTTTATTATTTTATCTAAAAATAGATTTTAACTATCTTTTCCTTCATCCATAACTATATTAGAAAAATCGATAATAAATGTGGAACCCAAATTAATTTCAGATTTTAAATCTAAAATTAAATTATATTCTTCACATATTCTTCCCACAATGTCCAATCCTATACCAAAACCACCTTCTATATTTTTACCTCTTTTATATCTTTTAAAAACTTCTTTTTGCTCTTTTTTTTCAATACCTATTCCAAAATCTTGAACTTTTAAAATATTATTTTCTAATAAAACTAGAATTTCACTACTTTTATTACTATATTTTATGGCATTTGAAAGAAGATTATTTATGATTTTTTGTGTTTTTGTTTTATCCATTTTTATAAATGTAGTTTGTAAATTACTCTCTATAAAAATATTTTTTGTTACAGCAATATCATTAAAATATTCACAACTCTCATTAACTAACTCTTTTAAATCAAAAATCTCTTTTAAATCTTCATTTAATTCATTAAATGCTGAAAAATGAATATCATTATAAATTTGTGAAATTTGTTTTGCACTGCTAGAGATATATCTCATCATCTTTTCAGGATTTTTCCCTTTTTTTAACATAGAAACAGAAGTCATTAAAACAGAAATTGGAGTATTCAATTCATGGGCAGAATCTTTTATAAATCTATCAAGATGACTAACTTTTTCCCTAACAGGTTTTAAAAGTAATTTTGCTAAAAAATAAGCAATAAATCCGATAAAAATTGAAGCCAATAAAAAAACAACTCCAACATAAACTTTTAATTTAGTCTCATCATCATAGGTTTTACAAGTCTCTAAAACTATATATTTTATATTTATATCATTTTCATTTAAAACTGAAATATAAAATTCATAATGACCTCTTTTATAAAATAGTTTATCTAAATCAACATTTGCATCATTCATCAAATATGAATATATCAATTTTTTATTTTTATCATACAAAGCATATTTAAGATTTTTATCTTTAAGTTTAAGAGGATTGAAAATCTCTTTCTTCATATGAGCATTTAATATTTCAGTTTTTAACTGCATCGAAGCATTGCTTAAAAGCATATTACAGTTTTCTTTAATCATCTTTACTTCATTTGTATAATACAAAGATAAAATTATTCCCAACAATAAAATAGCAGAGCCAACATAAATTAATAAAAAACTAACTAAAGCTTTTTTTTCATTTCTGTTCAAATTTATATCCTATTCCTCTAATAGTTGTAATTTTATCTTTTCCTACAAATTCTCTAAGATTTTTTATATAAACTCTTATGGTTGCATCTGTTGGCATCTCTTCATAAGCCCATAAATTTTGAAGTAACTCCTCACTTGAAATAACTCTATTTTTATGAATTACAAAATATCTCAAAATATCTCTCTCTTTTTGAGCAATACTAATATCTTCTCCATTTTTTTGTAATTTACAACTATTTGGCTCAAAATATAAATCTTCCCCAAGTTTTATATTTTGATTTTGCTCTATTGAAAATTGTCTACAAAGTTTAAAAATCCTTTGGTCTAATTCTTCCAAATCAAAAGGCTTTTTTATATAATCATCTACTCCACTTTCAAAGGATTCTTTTAGATGTTTTGTATCTTGGTAAGCAGTCAAAATTATAGTTGGTGTTTGATTTTTGTAATCATTTCTAATTGTTTTTAAAACTTCAATTCCTGATAAAAAAGGTGTGTTAATATCCAAAAGTGCCAAATCAAACTTTTCATCAACTAAATATTCAAGTGCTTCTTGACCATTTGAACATACAACAACATCATAACCTTTATCCAGTAGATGTTCACTCAATAAATCATTTAATGCAACATCATCTTCAAGTAACAAAACTCTCATAAATTATCCTTATTTATAATTGATGATTTTAATAAAAAAATGTTTATTGAGCGTGTATAAATTATTTAAAATTATCAAATACCAATGGTGCTTTAAAATCCAAGCTTCTTAAATGTTTCATAATTGCTTGTAAATCATCAATGTTTTTTCCACTAACTCTTATTTCATCACCTTGATTAACAGCAGTTACTTTTAATTTTAAACTTTTGATTTCTGTTTGTATTTTTTTTGCTTCATCTTTTTCTATACTATCAATAACTTTATAGCTATATTTTCTATTTCCACCACTGCTGTCCTCTTTTTTTAACTCCTCTAAAGAGTTTATAGAAAGACCTCTTTTATTCATTTTAGATATTAAAATATCTTTCATCGCATCTATCTTATTATCGCTTGAGCTTATTAAAGTCAAAGTTTTTGCACCTTGATTAAAATCTATCTCTTTAGTTATACCCTTAAAATCATATCTTGTTTCAATCTCTTTTTCTGCTTGAATAACAGCGTTTTTTAACTCTTGGAAATCCAACTTTGCTGAAATATCAAATTGATGTTCTTTTGCCATTTTTTTCTCCTTTGTTTAATTAAAATTAATTGGGTCATCATATTTATATTTAAAACCCAATTTTTCTATTTTTGAACCATCTATTATTCTATTTTCCAAAATATCTTCTTCTACAAATATAGGCTCTAAAAAATCATATTTTTGTGCGTTATGTAAATATAACTCTTCTCTTGTTGGATGATTTTTACAACAAAGATTAAAAATACCTCTAAAATCATTGTTTAAAAAAAATTCAACAGAAGAGATAACATCATCTCTATGAACATAATTTACTCTAACATCCCTTCCACCAACTTCTTTATTACTATAATATTTTCCACCTATTCTATTTGCACCCATAAGACCTGCACATCTTAGAATAACATCTGTTTTATCTTTTACAAACTCTTCTGCTTCAAAAACTATTTTTGAACTAGGATTTTTTATTTCATAATCCTCTGTAAAATTTTTTTCTAAACTTGGATAAATAGAAGTTGAACTAACAAACAATATCTTTTTAATATTTTTTATATTTTTATGGAAATAAATTTTTTCTAAAAAAGCTATATAATCTTTAAATTTTGAAGGAGGGAAATTTATAAATAAAAAATCTGTTTTTAAAAGTTCATTTAAATTATCAAAATTATCTTCATTTAAAACAAAAGCCTCTAAAGACTCTTTTTTATAAATTTCCAGTTTTTCATCTGTTCTTGATGAAATTTTTATATTAAACCTGTTTCTTAATTGAATGGCTAATTCTAAACCCAACCACCCTCCGCCTAAAATTGTTAATGTTTGCAAACTTATTCCTTAATAAAGCTATATGCAACCATTAGCCAAGAAATAATTAACATTGTTCCACCAATAGGAGTAATTGCACCTAATATAGGTATATTTAATATAACTAACAAATACAGAGAAAAGGAAAAAATCATCATCCCAATCAATAAAATCCAACTAGCTCTTAATAAAATTTTAGAATCATTTTTAAACATCAATAAAAAAGATAAAATAAATAAACCAAAAGTATTATAAAAATGATACTGAACACCCGTATTATAAACTTTCAACATCTCTTCGCTAACTATTTTTTTCAAACCGTGTGCACCAAAAGCACCTAAAGCTACAGCAAGTGCCATCATAAAAGATGCAATTATTATAAACTTTTTGCTATTTTTTGTAAGTACCATTCTATTTTTTAGCCTTCTCTTTTTCTTTTAATTTCTCTTTAATTGCTTTTTTCTTTGAAAAGCCTGCACCTTTTTTCTCTTTTTTTTGTAAATCTAAACTATTAATTATCTCTTTATAATCGATATTTTCTGTGTGCATTTTTGCAAAACAAGCAGCTAATACAGCTATTGTATTAGGAACTTCTTTCTTTTT